>NZ_CP100128.1:4515334-4816356 GCF_024207115.1 Chromobacterium sp. IIBBL 290-4 | reverse complement strand
GCTGGCGGTGGAAGGCGTGAATCTGTGCTGCCGCCGCTATCGGGCGCCGGCGGTGACGCGGGAGCGTTATCGCCGCGCCTTCGGTTTCCCCATCGCCGACTTTTACGCCGATCTGGGCTTTGATTTCGACGCCGCGCCCTTCGCTGAAATCGTCGAGCTGTATCTTTCCCATTTTGACCGCCACGCGGCGGACTGCGGCCTGCATGAGGGCGTGGTCGAGCTGCTGGAGCAGGCGCGAACGGCGGGCCTGGGCTTGTCGATTCTTTCCGCCTCGCATCAGAAAGCTTTGGATGCGGCCGTGCGCGCTAAAAACGTATCAGGCTATTTTGACCAGATCGTAGGGCTGAAGCACAAAGAGGCGCACGGCAAACTGGAAGAGGCGAGGGCGCTGCAAGCCGGTCTGGGCGTCTCGCCCGACCGCGTGTTGTTCATCGGCGACACGCTGCACGATGCCGAGGTCGCCGCCGCGCTGGGCTGGCGTCCGCTGCTGGTGTCGCATGGGCATCAGGACGAATTGCGTTTGCAAGCCGGCGGCGAGGCGTTGCTTCCCTCGCTGCCGCGGCTGTTTTGAGCAAGTCCGCGGCCGACGGGGCGCTGTGGGGACGGCTTATATCGGGAAAGCTTGCCAGCCATCCGCTAGATGCTTAATCTTTTGGCATTTCAAGCCTCAAGGACGGGCATGTATGGAATTGCAGCTATCTCCTCATGCTTACCAATTCATCAGCGATCTCTCTACACTCACCCTGCCGGTCGGCATGGGTTTTTTTTGCCGCTTCGACGTCAAGGCTTATCAGGATGAAATGTTTTCCTCGCACGGCGTGCTCATGCCGGATGCCCTGGCCCGCGCGGTGCCCAAGCGGCGGGCGGAGTATCTGGCCGGACGTTTCCTGTGCCGGCGGCTGTTAAGCGAGCAAGGCTTGCCCACTCAGGTGGGCAGCGGCCGGAATCGGGAGCCGCTATGGCCGGAAGGCTGGCTAGGGTCGATCAGCCATTGCGGCGATATGGCGGTGGCGGCGTTGGCGCCAGAAGAGCCGGGGGCGTATCTGGGGCTGGACGTGGAGGCCTGGATGTCGCCCAAACAATGCCACGAGCTGGAAAGCTCGCTGGTCCAGCCCGGAGAGCTGGATGCCTTGAGCAGCGACTGGCCGCGCGAGCGCTTGCTGACACTGGCGTTTTCGGCCAAGGAAAGCCTGTTCAAGGCCTTGTATCCCCAGGTGGGAGAATATTTCGGTTTTGAGGCCGCCAGGCTGATCCGCATGGATGCCGGCAAGGGGCTGGGCGGCGCTTTTTCCATCGAACTGCGCCAAAGCCTCGCGCCAAGCTTGCCGGCGGGCATGGTTTTCCATGGCGAGTGGCGCGCGCTGGGCGGCCGCCTGCTGACGGTGCTGGCCTCGGCGGGCGGCTAGCCCTGCTTGGTTTCTCTATCGGCGCGGCGTTTCACGCGCCATTCCGCGACGCCCATGCCGGGCGTCGCTGGTTTCCCGCTTGATAAAGTCAAAGCGCCAGCAGTTGTTTCAACTGCAAGATATGCGCGCGGTAGGCATGCAATCCTTCGGGCGTGGCCTGGATGCTGGTCTGCGGCTTTTTGCCGACGAACTGCTTGGTGATGCGGATATAAGCCGCCTTTTCCAGCGTGTCCAGATGGGTGCCCAGATTGCCGTCGCTGACGCCCAGCAGCGCCTTCAGCTGGCTGAAGCTCAGCGTTTCGCCGTCGGACAGCAGATTGAGAGCCGCCATGATGCGCAGCCGCGTGCTTTGATGAATCACTTCGTCGAATGTGGACATCATAAGCTCCGGTTCAACGCGCGCGGCGCAGCCATTGCCCGCCCAGCATCAGGCCGCCGCCTGCGAGAATGGCCATGGCCGGCTGGAACCAGGGCGTTAGAAAGCAGTAGGCCAGCGCGCTCAGCGTCACGATGGTTGCGCCGAGAACGAACCAACGTTTGCCGAACCATAAGCCCCAAATCATGTACGGGGTCATGAACAGCCAAGTCCACACCAGGCCGGCGGCTTCCTTGTTGGCCAGCAGACTGCTGGCGACAAGGCCGAACACGATCAGCAAGCCGAAAGCATAAATCGCGCGTTTGTCCGACGCTTTGTCTTCATGGCGGCTGGAGATCAGCATCGATGCCGCCAACCCTATGCCATCGCCTATCAGCCAGAACCAATTGGCATGGCCGGGGAAGAAATAATCTCCCAGATAAGCAAATGCCCATACCGCTCCCCAGATTTGCGCCAGCGCGCCATAGCGCCAATAGCCGAGCAGGGCGCGTCCGCGTTGTTCGGTTTGTTCTATTTCCTGCAGCAAGATTTTGGCTTGTTGCGAGCTTGTCATTTTCTTCACCATAGAGTTCTCTGTATCGCAGAGTTTGTTAATCATTTGCCATTTTCGTCACCATGTCAATATCATTTATCGTGCGTGATCATCGAGTTGGAAGACCGGAATGCAAGGGGCGGAGATGGGAAAAGCGGGGCAGGATCAGGTCTTGGCCAAGCTGAGGACCAAGGAAGAAGCACAAGCGGTGCTGGATGCGTCGCCTTTCAACCGGATGTGGGGTTTCGAGGCGCTGTCGGTGATGCCCGGCGAGGTGCATACCCGCTTGCGGGCGCGGCCGGAGTTTTATCGCCCAGGCGAAATCATCCAGGGCGGCTGCATCCTGACCTTGGCCGATGTCAGCGTCTGGCTGGCGGCGATGACCGAGGTCGGCCGCGATGCGCCCATCGTCACGCTGGATATCAAGAACACCTTCCTGAAGCCGGCGAGATCGGACGTGTATTGCCGCGCTTCCATCATCAGCAGCGGGCGCAAGCTGGTGTATGGCGAAGCGGAAATCAGCGATGAGAGCGAACGGGTGATCGCCCATAGCGTGGTGACGTACTTTCGGCTTGAGCGGGAGGATTGAACCAGGCTGCAGAAGTGCGCGCTGCGCAGCGTATCGCGGAAGGAGCGTGCATTTTAAAGCGGCCTTGCCGCGCCCGGCTGAGGGCGCGGCAAGGATAGACCGGATGTCAGGCTACCGGCGCGAGCGCGGCTTTGCGTTTGAACAGACCCAGCGTCAGCGCCGTCGCCACCGTGCCGGAGGCCAGGGCGATGAGATAGCTGCCCAGATGCTCCACCGCATTGGGGATAGGCAGCACGAATACGCCGCCGTGCGGCACTTTCAGCTCCACGCCCAATGTCATCGACAGCGCGCCGGCCAGCGCCGAGCCTATGATCAGCGCCGGGATCACCCGCAGCGGGTCGCGCGCGGCGAACGGGATCGCGCCTTCGCTGATGAAGGCCAGGCCCAGCACCCCGGCGGCTTTGCCGGCCTCTTGCTCGTCGACGCTGAAGCGGTCGCGGAACAAGCGGGTGGCCAGCGCGATGCCCAGCGGCGGCGTCATGCCGGCCGCCATCACCGCCGCCATTGGCGTGTACACCTGGCTGGCGATCAGGCCGGTGGCGAAGGCGTAAGCCGCCTTGTTGACCGGGCCGCCCATGTCGAAGGCCATCATCGCGCCCAGCAAGGCCCCCAGCGCCAAGGCGCTGCTGCCCTGCATGCCCTTGAGCGCGGTGGTCAGCGCCTCCAGCAAGGCTGCAACGGGCTGGCCGACTACATAGATCATCAATAAGCCAGTCAACAGCGAACCCAACACCGGCAGGATCAGCACCGGCTTGAGGCCGTCCAGGTGCTGGCCCAGCTTGATCCTGCGATTCAGCTCGCGGGTGCCGTAGCCGGCGATGAAGCCGGCGGCGATGCCGCCCAGAAAGCCCGAGCCCAGGCTGGCCGCCAGCATGCCGCCCACCATGCCCGGGGCGATGCCGGGGCGGTCGGCCACGGAGTAGGCGATATAGCCGGCCAATATCGGCACCATCAGCGCGAAGGCCGATTTGGCGCCGATCTGGAACAGGGCCCAGGCCAGCGTGCCCTTGTGGGCGTCGTCGAAGGCGTAGATGCCGCCCAGCGCGAAGGCCAGCGCGATCAGGATGCCGCCGGCGGTGACGAAGGGCAGCATGAAGGACACGCCGGTCATCAGGTGGCGATAGGGGCCGTCCTGGCTTTTCTCCGCCGAGACGGCCTTGGCTTCCGCTTGGGCGCTGGCTTGCCAGGGCTGGGCTTCGGCGATGGCGCGCTTGAGCAGCGCCTGGCCGTCGTTGATGGCGGGCTTGGTGCCGCTCTTGAACAGACGCTTGCCGGCGAAGCGGTCCAACTGCACCTGGGTGTCGGCGGCGATCACCACCAGGTCGGCATCGTGGATTTCGCCTGCGCTAAGCGCGTCCTGCGCGCCCACCGAGCCTTGGGTTTCCACCCGGATGGCGTGGCCCAGTTTTTTCGCCGCCTGGATCAGCCCCTCGGCCGCCATGAAGGTGTGGGCGATGCCGGTGGGGCAGCCGGTGATGGCGACGATGCGCAGCGGGCGCGCCGCGGCGGCTTGCGCCGAGGCGTTGCGGACTATGGGGGAGAGCAGCGCGGCCGGATTGCTCAGCGCTTCGTCCAGCGACACGCTGTGCCGCGTCTCCGGCAAAGGGCGCTGGTCTTCCGGGTAGCCGATCAACAGCGCCATGTCGGCGGCGCGCAGCTGTTCGTCCGGCAGCGGCGGCGCGCCGTCGATCTCGATGCTCAACGCGTGTTGATGATGCTTGGCGGCGGCGCGCAGCGCTTCCGCCGCCAGCATGGCCTGGGTGCTGCGGCCTTCGGAACGGATCAGAACGGCGATTTTCATGATGTCTCCCCTGGGAGTAGCGCGCGCAGGCTGGTTTGGGCGGCCAGCGCGGTGATGTCTTCGCGATCGGGCAGGTGCGGCCCCAGCCGGCGCAGCTTGGCGGCGGCGAAGCCCATCGCCAGCCTCAGGCTGTCGGCCTGGCCGAGCGAGGCGCAGCGCGCGGCGGCCAGGCCGGCCACGAAAGCGTCGCCGGCGCCTACCGTGCTCAGCGGCTGCTGCGGCGGCAGGCTGGCCAGCCAGCTTTGTTCGCCGTCGTCCAGCAAAGCGCCTTGCTCGCCCAGCGACACCGCCACTAGGCTCACGCCGCTTTGTTGCAGCAGTCGGGCGCAACGGGCGACCTCATCCAGCGAGCCCAGCGGCCGGCCGGCCCATTGCGCCAGCTCCTCGCGGTTGGGCTTGACGCAGTCGGGCAAGGCTTCGGGCGGATTGGCCAGGGCTGCGGCCAGCGCCGGGCCGCTGCTGTCCAGCAGCACCCAGACGCTTTGCCCCTTCAATTGCGCGCACAGCCGCGCCCAGCTGTCGGCGGCCAGGCCGGGCGGCAGGCTGCCGGCCAGCACGGCGATGTCTCCCGAACCCAGCGCGGCGAGTTTGTCCGATAGCGTGGCCCAATCCGTCTCGCCGCAGGCCGGGCCGGGCAGGTTGATGTCGGTGGTGTCATGGCGGCTCAGGTCGGCCAGCTTGATATTGGTCCGCGTCGCGCCTTTCACTCGCAGCATGCGGTCGGCGATGTTCTTGTCGGCGAACAGCTGCTCGAACGGGCCGCTGTTGTCGCGGCCGAGCAGGCCATGCGCCGCGACGGGCAGGCCCCAGTCGGCCAGGCAACTGGCCACATTGACGCCTTTGCCGCCGGCGTTGACCCGCGCTTCCCGCGCGATGTTGACGCTGCCGGCTTGCAAGGCATCCAAGCTGACGGTCTGGTCCAGCGCCGGATTGGCGGTGACGGTATGCAGCTGCGCGCTCATGCCAGCGCCTCCAGCAGCTGCCGCACTTCCTCGGCGCTGTCGCAGGACAGCGCTTGTTCGGCCAGGTTTTGCAGGCGGGCGCTGTCATGCCGGCGCAGCATGGCTTTCACCGCGGCGGCGTCGCGCGGGCTCATTGACAATTCGTCCACGCCGAGGCCGGCCAGCACGGCCGCGCCCAGCGGATCGCCGGCGATGCCGCCGCATACGCCCACCCAGCGCTGGTGGGCCTTCGCGCCTTGCACGGTCTGGCGGATCAGCCGCAGCACGGCCGGATGCAGGCTGTCGGCCTCGGCCGCCAGGTCCGGATGCTGGCGGTCCATCGCCAGCGCGTATTGGGTGAGGTCGTTGGTGCCGATGGAGAAGAAATCGACATAGGGGGCCAGTTGATCGGCCAGCAGGGCGGCGGCCGGCACTTCCACCATGATGCCTATCGGCAGCGGCGGCGCGTCCAGCTCCTTGCGCACGCTTTCGCAGATGCCCTTGAGACGGGTGATTTCCTTCAGCGAGCTGATCATCGGAAACATGATGGACAGCGGCTGGCCGCTCTTGGCCGTCCGGTACAGCGCGCGCAGCTGCGGCTCCAGCAGTTCGCGGCGGCGCAGCAGCAGCCTGGCGCCGCGCACGCCGAGGAAGGGGTTGTCCTCGCTGGGCAGCTCCAGATAGGGCACCTGCTTGTCGCCGCCTATGTCCAGCGCGCGGACGATCAGCGGCCGGCCTTGCAGGGCCTGCTGCATGGCTTGATAGACGGCGAATTGCTCTTCTTCGTCCGGGGCGGAGTCGCGCTCCAGAAACAGAAACTCGGTGCGCATCAGGCCCACGCCCTCGGCGCCGGCTTCCAGCGCCGCGGCCACTTGATCCGGCCGGTTGATGTTGGCGGCGATCTCGATGCGCTTGCCGTCCGCCGTCTGGCCGGCTTGCTGGCGTTCGGCCAGTTGTTGTTTCTGCTCTTCCAGTTGCTTGCGCTGCCAGGCGCGGGCGGCGGCGAGATCTGCTTCGCCGGGATTGAGATACAGGCGGCCGCTGTCACCATCCAGGATGGCCGGACTGCCGTCGGCCACGTCCAGCAGCGCCGCGCCGGCCGCTACCAGCGCGGGCAAGCCCAGCGTGCGGGCGAGGATGGCGGTGTGGGCGGTGGGGCCGCCATGGGCGGTGGCCAGGCCTTTGATCTTGGCGAGGTCCAGGCTGGCGGTGTCGGACGGCGCCAGATCGGCGGCCAACAGCAAGGTGTCGGGACCGAATTCGCCCAAGGCATGGCCTTGCAGCGCAGGGTCCAGCGCGAACAGCACGCGCCGGCCCACGTCGCGCAGATCGGCGGCGCGGGCGGCGAGCAGCGGATTGCCCAGCGCGGAAATCTTGTCGGCCAGCCGTTCCACGGCCTGATGCCAGGCCCACTCCACGCCGTGGCCGGCCACCATCAATTGACAGCTGAGCGTGATCAGGTCGGTATCGTTCAGCAGCTCGGCCTGGGCGCGGAAAATGCCGGCTTCGGCCGCGCCCAGCGTGGCCTGGGTGGCGTCGGCCAGGCTGGCCAGTTGTTGGCGGGTGTCGGCCAGGGCCTGGTGCAGTCGGTCGCCGCCTTCGGCCAGGCTGACCGGGCGGTCGGGCACGGTTTGTTGTTCGGATTTCAATACCCGCACCGTGCCGATGGCGAGGCCGGGGCTGGCGGCCAGGCCGGGCAGCGAGACCAGCGGCGTCTGCGGACGCCAGGCGGCGCGCTGTCTGTGGCCAGCCGCGCGCTGGGCGGCGATGGCGGCGGCGGTCTGCTCGGCCAGGCTGGCTTCTTTCATCGCCTGCAGCAGGCGGCGCACGCCGGCATCGGCTTGCGGGCCGCGGCCGGAGACGCAGACCAGATCGCCCTGGCGCAGGCCCAGCTGCAGCAGCGAGATCAGATTCTTGGCGTCGGCGATCAGATTGCCGTGGCGGACTTGCAGCTGCGCCGCGCTGTGGCGGGCGGCCTCCACCCATAGCGCGGCGGGGCGGGCGTGCAGGCCGCTGGGGTAGTCGATGCGCCATTCCGCCGCATGGTCCAGATCCTGCGCTTCGGCATCCGGCGGCAGTTCCTGCGCGGGCGCGTCCAGCGCGGCGATCAGGTCGGCGCTGTCTGCGGTGGAGAATAGCGGCAGCAGCCTCGCTTCGTCTTGCAGCAGGCGGGTCAGCTGACGCAGCAGCACCAGGTGGTCGTCGCTGCGGGCGGCGATGGCGAAAAGGAGATGGGTGGTCTGGCCCGGATTCCATTCCAGCCCGTCCGGCATTTGCAGGATGGCGACGCCGGTGCGCAGCACCATGGCGCGGTCCTCCACCATGCCGTGCGGAATGGCGATGCCGTGTCCCAGATAGGTGTTGGCCACTTGCTCGCGCTTGAGCAGGCTTTCAATGTAGTCCGGCGCGATGCAGCCGGCGTCGGCCAGCATCTGGCCGGCCTGGCGGATGGCGTCTTCCTTGCTGGCCGGGCGGCAGCCCAGCCGGATCAGTTGTGCTTGCAGCGGGTTGTCGGGCACGGCGCACCTCTTGTCTCGGATCGGGATGGCTTGCATTGAAAACGATTACATAACTGCTGTCAATCGTGCGCCGCAATGAGAAGCGCCGCCATGTTGCGGGATTGGTTTTATGCCATGGCTTGCAATGGCGGCGGCAATGGTGCAGCATCGCCAGCTGTGATGAAAACGATTACCAAGCCATGAGCACCAGCATCAAGGATGTCGCCGCGCTGGCCGGCGTTTCCGTGGCCACCGTGTCGCGGGCGCTAGGCAATGGCCCGGTCAGCCCGGAACTGAAAGCCAAAGTGGAGGCGGCCGTCGCGCAGTGCGGCTATCGCCCCAATCTGTCGGCCCGCCGTTTGCGCTCGCAATTGAGCCAGACGGTGGGGCTGATCGTGTCCGATATCCGCAACCCCTTTTTCACCGCGGTGAGCCGCGCGGTGGAGGACGCCGCCTACGCGGCCGGGATGCGGGTGATTCTGTGCAATACCGATGAAGACCCGGCCAAGGAGGCGATGTATCTGCGGCTGATGCAGGAGGAGAGGGTGAGCGGGGTGATCCTGGCCGCCACCCGCAGCGGCGCGGCGGATTGGCGGCCGGGGGCGCTGGGCTTTCCGGTGGTGATGATAGACCGCGCCGCGCCCGATGCCGCCTGCGACGCGGTGGTGCTGGACAATCGCGCGGCCTCGGGCTTGCTGGTGGCGCATCTGCTGGAGCAGGGCTATCGCCGCATCGGCGGCCTGTTCGGCAATACCAGCAGCACCGGTTCGGAGCGCCATGCCGGTTTCGAGGCCGCGATGCGCCAGGCAGGTTTGGACGCGCCGGCGCGGTTCGTTGCGCCCAGCGCCGAAGAGGCGGAACGCGCGGCGGCGGCGTGGCTGTCCGGGGCGGACGCGCCGGAGGCCTTGATTGCCAGCAATGGCTTGCTGCTGCTGGGCGCGGTCAAGGCGGCGCGCGGGCAGGGGGCGGCGATTCCCGGCGGCGTGGCGCTGGCGGGCTTCGACAACGAGGGCTGGACGGAGCTGGTGGGCGAAGGCTTGACGGTGATCGAGCAGCCGGTGGCAGCGATAGGCGCGGAGGCGATGGCGATGCTGCTGCAGCGGCTGCAGGATCCGCAGCGCGCGGCGCGCAAGGTGGTGCTGGCCGGCCGGCTGGTGGCGCGGGGCTCCAGCCGGCGGCGGGTTTAGCGCAGCGGGCCGATCAGCCGCGTCAGCGTGTCGTCCTTGAGGAAGCGGTGGTGCCATACTGCGGCGGCGGCGTGAAGAATGCTCAGCCACAACAGCACATTGCCCAGCAGCTCATGCAGGTCCTTCAATTGCCCGCCCAGCGCCGGATCGGGCGACACCAAAGTCGGCAAGGCCAGCCCGAACAGGCCTACCTCGCGGCCCTTGGCCTGGATGAAGGCGATGCCGAGGATGGGCAAGGCTATCATCAAGGCGTACAGGGCCCAGTGGCCGGCATGGGCCAGCAGGTCGGCATGGCGATGCGGCTTGGGCGTGATGTCCGGCGGACGGTTGCCCAGGCGCCACAGCAGGCGCGGCAGCGCCAGCAGCAGGACGATCAGGCCGGCCTGGATGTGGGCGTAGCTGAGGCCGCTGCGGACATCGCTGCCTTTGGGGAAATTGCCCTTGATCTCGATGAAAACCAAGGCGGCGATGATGGCGGCGGCGCACAGCCAGTGCAGGGCGCGGGCGACGCGGCCGTAGCTGTGTTGGGAATTGCGCAGCATGGCGGCTCCATTTCTGAATTCAACCCGGTCATTTTATAGCGCAATTATTGAGCAAGTATTGACCGCAAGCCGCCTGCTGCAGCGATTTATGTCTCGATCAGCGCTTTTTAGCCATGGTTTGCGCCGCCAGAATGACGCCGGTCTTGTCGGCCGGCAGCCAGCCCTCCGGTTTCAGCACTTTGCCGTCTTCGCGGCGCACCACTTTGCCGTCCACGCACTTGCGCAGATTGGCGTCGTGTATCGCCTGGCACATGGTCTCCAGCGGCAGGCCTTGCGACAACAGCAAGCCGCATACCACATTGAGCACGTCGACGGCCTCGGCGGTCAGCTCCGCGCGGCTTTGCAGCTGTTGCTCGGGAGATTGGCCGGGCAGCTGGCGATAATCCGCCAGCGCCTGTCGCAGCTCGGCCAGCTCTTCGTCCAGCATGGTCTGCCACATCGCCAGTTGTTCCGGTTGGAATTCGGGATGGGCGGGGGAGGGGATGTCGAAGCGCCGCATGAAGTCGCGGCGCATTTCGAATAGATTGCTCATGGCTAGGCTCCTTTCCATATATTGTGAAGCCTGGGCGATGATGAATCAATATATTGTGATTATTGCGGTTGCAGCGCGGCCAGCGCCTCGAAATAATCCGGGAAGGTCTTGGCCGTGCAGCCTGGGTCGTTGATGACAAGCGGCGCGCCCAGCAGCGAAACCAGCGAGAAGCACATCGCCATGCGGTGGTCGTCGTAGGTGTCGATCACGGCGTTCGGCGTCAGCTCGGCCGGCGGCGTGACGCGGATGTAATCCGGGCCTTCCTCCACTGTCGCGCCCACTTTGCGCAGCTCGGTCGCCATCGCGCTCAGACGGTCGGTTTCCTTGACGCGCCAGCTGGCGATATTACGCAAGGTTGTTGTGCCTTCCGCGGCCAGCGCCAGCACGGCCAGCGTCATCGCCGCGTCCGGGATGTGGTTGCAGTCCAGATCTATGGCTTTGAGCTTGCCTTCGGCCTTGGCCTCGATCCAGTTGTCGCCGCTGCGGATATCCGCGCCCATCAGGGCAAGCGCGTCGGCGAACTTCACATCTCCCTGGATGCTGGCCGCGCCCACGCCCTCCACCCGCACCGGTCCGCCGGCCAGCGCGCCAGCCGCCAGGAAATAGGACGCGCTGGAAGCGTCGCCTTCCACATACACTTCTCCCGGCGAGATATACGGCTGATCGGCGGCGATGACGAAGCGCTCCCAGCCCTGGCGCTCCACTTTGACGCCGAAGCGCGCCATCAGGTTGAGGGTGATTTCGATATACGGTTTGGAGATCAGCTCGCCGACCACTTCGATTTCGCTGCGCGTGCCCAACAGCGGCAGCGCCATCAGCAGGGCGGTGAGAAATTGGCTGGAAACATTGCCTTTGACGCGGATAGGCTCGCCGCCGCGCACAGAGGCCGGCGAAATGGCCAGCGGCGGGAAGCCGGGCTGGCCCAGATATTGGATGTCGGCGCCGGCCGCGTTGAGCGCGTCCGCCAGGTCGCCGATCGGGCGCTCGTGCATGCGCGGCACGCCGGACAGCTGGTAATGGCCGTCCATCAAGGCCAGCGCGGCGGTGAGCGGACGGAATGCGGTGCCGGCGTTGCCCAGGAACAGATCGGCGTTTTTCACCGGGAAGGCGCCGCCGCAGCCTTGCACGCGGAAGTCGCGGCTGTCGCCCAGTTGCTCTATCTTCACCCCCAGCAGCTTCAGCGCCGCCAGCATGTGGCGGATATCGTCCGAATCCAGCAGATCGCGCACCAGGGTGCTGCCGCTGGACAGCGCGGCCAGCAGCAGGGTGCGGTTGGAAATGCTCTTGGAGCCGGGGAGTTTGATGGCGCCTTGCAGGCGGCGGCAGGGGGCGAGGGCGAGTTGTTCCATAGGGTTCGGGCGAAGGTGTGTCTAGTCGTCGGATGGGAACACTGTACCCGGCGGCGCAAGGGTCTTGCAATCGTTTGTCTGCGCGCTCGGGCGAGCGGCGGGCCGCATCTTGGGTTACAATCCGCGGTTTGGCCGCGCCGCCATCGACGATGCGCGCCGCGCGGCCTCGGGATTAAACAGGATCAGATTGCAGATGACAGTAGCGGTGATAACCATCGACGGCCCCTCGGCCTCCGGCAAGGGCACGGTCGCGGCGCTGGTGGCCGAGCGGCTTGGCTTCCACTACCTGGATTCGGGTTCGCTGTACCGCCTGTTGGCGCTGTATGCGCGCCGCCACGGCATTGACTGGGCCAGCGAGATAGAGCTGGCGGAAGCGGCGGCGAACTTGCCGGTGGAGTTCTCCGACGGCGCGGTGTGGCTGGAAGGCAACGACGCCAGCCAGGATATCCGCGCGGAAGAAATCGGCATCGGCGCGTCCAAGGTGGGCGCGCTGCCCGAGGTGCGCGAGGCGCTGTTGCAGCGCCAGCGCGACTTTCGGCTGGCGCCGGGCCTGGTGACTGATGGCCGCGACATGGGTTCGGTGGTGTTTCCGGACGCGACTTTGAAGATATTTTTGACGGCCAGCGCCGACGAGCGCGCCAGCCGCCGTCATAAGCAGTTGATCGGCAAGGGGGAATCTGCTAATCTCCCCCGGATTATGCAGGACATTATCGATCGGGACGCGCGCGATGCCGCCCGGCCGGTAGCGCCGCTGCGCCAGGAGCCGGACGCCTTATTGCTCGATACCACGGAGCTGACCATAGACCAGGCGGTCGACAAGGTCCTCGTGTGGTTTGAGGAAAGACAGGTTTCCGGCCATTGATTTTTTTAAGCGTTGGTTTTGTTGCATTGCAAAACCCGCGCGTGTTCAACCCTAACCCCGCACGCCGTGAGGCGTGCAACCGAGAGTACGCTTGATGACTACCCTCTCCATGGAAAACTTCGCCCAGCTGTTTGAAGAAAGCTTGACCCTGCACGACATGCGTGTGGGCGAAGTGATCACTGCCGAAGTTGTGGCTGTTGATTCCAACTTTGTTACCGTGAACGCCGGCCTGAAGTCCGAATCCCTGATTCCGGCCGAAGAGTTCAAGAACGACCAAGGCGTGGTCGAAGTTGCCATCGGCGACTTCGTGACCGTCGCTATCGACGCGCTGGAAAACGGCTTCGGCGAGACCAAGCTGTCCCGCGAAAAAGCCAAGCGCATGGCCGCTTGGGTTGAGCTGGAAGAAGCTCTGGAAGCCGGCACCATCCTGTCCGGCCTGATCAGCGGCAAGGTCAAGGGCGGCCTGACCGTCATGGTCAACGGCATCCGCGCCTTCCTGCCGGGCTCCCTGGTTGACGTGCGTCCGGTGAAAGACACCACCCCGTACGAAAACAAGCAGATCGAGTTCAAGGTTATCAAGCTGGATCGCAAGCGCAACAACGTCGTGGTTTCCCGCCGCTCCGTGCTGGAAGAAACCCTGGGCGAAGAGCGCAAGGCTCTGCTGGAAACCCTGAAAGAGGGCGCAGTCATCAAGGGTATCGTCAAGAACATCACCGACTACGGTGCGTTCGTTGACCTGGGCGGCATCGATGGCCTGCTGCACATCACCGACCTGGCATGGCGCCGCGTGAAGCACCCGTCCGAAGTTCTGGCGGTTGGCGACGAAGTGGAAGCCAAGGTACTGAAGTTCGACCAAGAGAAGAACCGCGTATCCCTGGGTCTGAAGCAACTGGGCGAAGATCCGTGGGTGGGCCTGTCCCGCCGCTACCCGTCCGGCACCCGTCTGTTCGGCAAGGTGACCAACCTGACCGACTACGGCGCGTTCGTGGAAATCGAACAAGGCATCGAAGGCCTGGTGCACGTGTCCGAAATGGACTGGACCAACAAGAACGTACACCCGTCTAAGGTGGTTCAGGTTGGCGACGAAGTGGAAGTCATGATCCTGGAAATCGACGAAGACCGTCGTCGTATCTCCCTGGGCATGAAGCAGTGCCTGGCCAACCCGTGGAACGAGTTTGCCGACAACTTCCACAAGGGCGACAAGCTGAAGGGCGCGATCAAGTCCATCACCGACTTCGGCGTGTTCGTTGGCCTGCCGGGCGGCATCGACGGCCTGGTTCACCTGTCCGACCTGTCCTGGAACGAAGCTGGCGAAGAAGCCGTGCGCAAGTTCAAGAAGGGCGACGAGGTTGAAGCCGTTGTTCTGTCCATCGACGTGGAAAAAGAACGCATCTCCCTGGGCATCAAGCAACTGGAAGGCGATCCGTTCAACAACTTCGTTGCGATGAACGACAAGGGCGCTCTGGTTAAGGGCACCGTTAAGTCTGTTGACGCCAAGGGCGCCGTTATCGCTCTGGATATCGACGTTGAAGGCTACCTGCGCGCTTCCGAGCTGTCCCGCGACCGCGTGGAAGACGCTCGCACCATCCTGAAGGATGGCGATGCAGTTGAAGCCGTGATCGTTGCCGTGGATCGCAAGTCCCGCAACATCAGTCTGTCCATCAAGGCTAAGGACGCTCAGGAAGACAACGTTGCTATGAAGAACCTGTCCGTTGACAGCGCTTCCGCCGGCACCACCAACCTGGGTGCCCTGCTGAAGGCTAAACTGTCCGGTTCCAACGAGTAATAGCGTCATGACCAAATCTGAGCTGATCGCGCGGCTGTCCGAGAGACTTGCCGAGCGCAATTCTCAGTTGGTCTACAAAGATGCTGAGCTGGCCGTCAAAACCATTTTGGATGCGATGGCCAGCAACCTGGCGCAAGGTAGCCGGATTGAGATCCGCGGTTTTGGTAGCTTCGATTTGAACTACCGTCCGCCGCGGGTCGGCCGCAACCCCAAGTCGGGCGCCAGCGTCTCGGTTCCTGAGAAATATGTGCCTCATTTCAAGGCTGGCAAGGAATTGCGCGAACGGGTGGACCTGTCCCTTCTGGAACAGACTCAGGCCTGATCGCCCGGTTTCACTGGTCTTGTGCTGAAAAGCGCCGCTTCATGCGGCGCTTTTTTCGTTTCCGTTGCAAGCGCCGCTTGGGTTGTGGCGGCCTATCGTTTAGAATTGCACTCCGGCAAACTCATCGGGCGTATCCATGCGATATCTCTTGCGCATCGTCGAACTGGCTCTCTTGCTGCTGCTGATCGCCGTGACCGTGCAGAACAGCCATTCGGTGGAATTCAAGCTGTTCTTCGGCCAGTCATGGTCTGCGCCGTTCATCGTATTTCTGCTGCTGTTTTTCGTGGCTGGGGCCTTGGTCGGCCTGCTCGCCACGTTCAGCTACTATCTGAAGACGCGCCGCGAACTGTCGCAGCTGAAAAAAGAGCTGCGCAATCGTCCGCCGGCCGCGCGCACGGTCAGCGATCCCAGCGACGCGATCGCCGACTGAGAATGTCTACCAGGGCCCGCTGCGGCCCTGTCTTTGCCTTCCCGAAAGGATTGTTTTGGAACTGGATCTTTGGTGGCTGCTGTTGTTTCCAGCCTTCTTCGGTCTGGGCTGGTTCGCGGCCCGGGTCGACATGCGCACCGTGCTCAAGCAGGCGAAGTCGGTGCCCAGCTCGTATTTCCGCGGCCTGGACGCCTTGGTCGAAGACAAGACCGACATCGCCGCGCAATCCTTGTCCGAAGTGGCGCGGCAGCAGGGCTCCGCATTGGAGCTGCAACATATTCTGGGCAAGCTGTATCGCAAGCGCGGCGAGAATGACCGCGCCATCCGTCTGCATCAGAAAATGTTGGACTCGGCTGATTTGCCGGGCGAGCAGCGCGACCTGGTGCGCAACGAGCTGGCCCAGGATTTCCGCAAGGCAGGCCTGGTGGATCGCGCCGAGGAAATCTTGCTGAAACTGCTGGACGGCAATATGGGTCTGGCGGCGCGCCGCCAGTTGCTGGACATCTACCAGCAGGACCGCGACTGGCAGAAGGCGATTGAAACCGCCAAAGAACTGCGCAGCGACGCGCATTCTTTCCAGCACGAGGTGGCGCAGTTCTATTGCGAACTGGCGCAGGGCGAGCTGTTCAAATCCAGTTATAGCCAGGCGCGCCAATATGTGGCGGAAGCGCTGGCCGCCAACCGCAAATGCGTGCGCGCCAGCCTATTGCTGGGCGATATCGAATTCGCCGAAGGCAATGCCGAGGCCGCCATCGCGGCCTGGCAGGGCATTGAAAAGCAGAATTACGAATACCTGGCCATGGCTGCGGAGCGTTTGTTCGACGCCTATGAAAAGCAAGGCCGCCCGCTGGAGGGGATCGCGTTGCTGCGCGGCTACCAGCGCACCTTCCCGCAATTGGAACTGGCGGACTTGCTGTACCAGAAAATCGCCACTTACGAAGGCGAGGCCAAGGCGCTGGAGGGAGTGCGCGAAGCTGTGCACGCGCGTCCCAGCCTGGCCGGCGTTTACCGGCTGATCGATGCGCAGATGGACGAAATGTCGCCGGAAGGCCGCATGGACGCGGAAGTGACCCGCGCCTTGATTTTCAAGCATTCGCAACGCTTGAGCGTGCATCGCTGCAAGTGCTGCAATTTCCGTTCGCGCGCCTTCTTCTGGCATTGCCCGGCTTGCGGCGAATGGGAAAGCTTTACCGCCAACCGCTCCGAAACGTGAGCGGCTTGGCCGCGCGGCGGATGCCCGCGCGATGAATCAACAGAATGATGGAGCATGCATGAACCCTTTGATCGCCGCCGCGGATGCGCGGATCGATTCGCCGGTGTTGGTGGCGCTGGATTTCGACAACGCCGCCAAGGCGCTGGATTTCGCCAGCCAACTGGACCCGTCCGAGTGCCGTTTGAAAGTGGGCAAGGAATTGTTCACTTCCAGCGGCCGCAACCTGGTTGAAACGCTGAGCGCGCGCGGTTTCCAGGTATTTCTGGACATGAAGTTCCACGATATTCCCAATACGGTCGCCCATGCCTGCAAGGCGGCGGCCGATGCCGGCGTATGGATGGTCAATGTGCACGCTTCCGGCGGCCGCCGCATGATGGAGGCCGCGCGCGAGGCGCTGGCCGGCTATAGCCAGCGCCCGCTGCTGATCGCGGTGACGGTGCTGACCAGCATGGACGCGTCCGACCTCGCCGAAATAGGCATTTCCGTTTCTCCGGAAGAGCATGTGCGCCGTCTGGCGACGCTGACTCGCGACTGCGGCCTGGACGGCGTGGTGTGTTCCGCCCAGGAAGCCTCGATGCTGAAGCAGGCGCTGGGGCAGGACTTCAAGCTGGTCACGCCGGGCATTCGCTTGGCCGAGAGCGGCAATGACGATCAACGCCGTGTGATGACGCCGCTGGCGGCGCTGCAAGCCGGCTCCGATTACCTGGTGATCGGCCGTTCCATCACCGGCTCCGCCGATCCGCTGGCCACGCTGCGCGCGATCAATCAAGACATTCAGCACTATCGGAATAAGCAGTCATGAAAGTCACCGTCATCGGCTCCGGCTATGTAGGCCTGGTCACCGGCACCTGCCTGGCTGAAACCGGCTATCAGGTTTGCTGCCTGGATGTGGACCCGCGCAAGATCGAGATTCTGCAAAACGGCGGCATCCCGATTTTCGAACCGGGCCTGGAAGAGATGGTGAAGCGCAATGTGGCCGCCGGCCGCCTGCATTTCACCACCGACGTGGCCGAGTCGGTCGCTTTCGGCGAGGTGCAGTTCATCGCTGTCGGCACGCCGCCGGATGAGGACGGCTCCGCCGACCTGCAGTACGTATTGGCCGCCGCGCGCAATATCGCCCGCTACATGACGGACTACCGCGTGGTGGTGGACAAGTCCACGGTGCCGGTGGGCACGGCCGACAAGGTGCGCGCCGTCATCGCCGAAGAGTTGGCCGCCCGCGGCGCGGACCTGCCGTTCAGCGTGGTGTCCAATCCGGAATTCCTGAAGGAAGGCGCGGCCATCGACGATTTCATGCGTCCGGACCGCGTGGTGATCGGCGTGGACGACGAGCGCGGCGCGGACATCATGCGCCGCCTGTACAAGCCGTTCCAGCGCAATCACGAACGCGTGCTGCTGATGGATGTGCGCTCCGCGGAGCTGACCAAGTACGCCGCCAACGCCATGCTGGCGACGCGCATCTCCTTCATGAACGAGCTGGCCAATCTGGCCGAGACCATGGGCGCCGACATCGAGCAGGTGCGGCTGGGCATGGGATCGGACCCGCGCATCGGCTACCATTTCCTGTATCCGGGCGTCGGTTACGGCGGCTCCTGCTTCCCCAAGGACGTCAAGGCGCTGGTGCAGACGGCCAAGGAAAACGGCCATACGCTGCGCGTGTTGACGGCGGTGGAGGAGGCCAACGAGGCGCAAAAGCTGCGGCTTGTCGAAAAAATCGTGGCTCGCTTCGGCGACGATCTGTCCGGCCGCCGTTTCGCCATGTGGGGCCTGGCGTTCAAGCCGAATACCGACGATATGCGCGAAGCGCCCAGCCGCGTGCTGGTGGAAGAGCTGAGCCGCCGCGGCGCCGAGATCGTCGCCTTCGATCCGGTGGCTTCGCATGAGGCGCAAAGGGTGATGGCCGGCATTCCGCGGCTGGCTTTTGTCGACGACATGATGCAGGCGCTGCCGGATGCGGACGCCTTGTTGATTGTTACCGAGTGGAAGATGTTCCGCGCGCCGGATTTCGACAAGATCCGCCGCAGCTTGAAACAGCCGTTGATTTTCGACGGCCGCAATATGTACGACCCGGCCTGGCTGCGCGAGCAAGGCTTTGATTACCTGGCCATAGGCCGCTGAAAGACTGAACATGGGTATCATGCAAGACTTGGGGCTGGATGCGGCCCTGCTTGCCGAGAAACTGGCCAAGGCCAGCGTGCTGGTGGTGGGCGACGTGATGCTGGACCGCTACTGGTTCGGCGATGTGTCGCGGATCTCCCCCGAGGCGCCGGTGCCGGTCGCCAAGATCTCCCGCAGCGAGGAGCGCGCCGGCGGCGCGGCCAATGTGGCGCGCAATATCGCCGGCCTGGGCGGCCTGGCCACCATTTTATCGGTGGTGGGCGACGACGAGGCTGCGGACGCGCTGGAGCGCCTGCTGCAGGCCGACGGCATCGCCACCTCGCTCAAACGCGACCCGAATATCGACACCACCGTGAAACTGCGCGTGGTGGCGCGGCAGCAGCAACTGATCCGCCTGGACTTCGAGGACGCGCCCAGCCATGAAATCCTGGCTGGCAAGCTGGAGGAGTTCGCCGAGATTGTGACCGAGCATGACGTGGTGATCTTGTCCGATTACGGCAAGGGCGGCCTGGCGCATGTCGCGGACATGATCCGCCTGGCGCGCGCGGCGGGCAAACCGGTGCTGATCGATCCCAAGGGCGATGATTACAGCAAATACGCCGGCGCCACGCTGCTGACGCCCAATCGCAGCGAGTTCCGCCAGGTGGCGGGCAGCTGGAAGGACGAGGCCGCTTTGACAGCCAAGGCCCAGGCCCTGCGCGAGGAGCTGAACCTGGACGCGCTGTTGGTCACCCGCAGCGAGGAGGGCATGACGCTGTTCCGCGAGTCCGGCGCCTTGCATCAGCCCACTTTCGCCCGTGAGGTCTACGATGTGTCCGGCGCCGGAGATACCGTGATCGGCACCTTGGGCCTGGCGCTGGCCGCCGGGCTGGAGATGCCGGCGGCGATGAGCCTGGCCAATGCGGCCGCTGGCGTGGTGGTGGGCAAACTGGGCACCGCAGTATGCAGCCAGGGCGAGCTGTTCGCCCAATAAGACAAGCGGGAGCAGGCATGGCGATGCGCGCGGGACAGATAGACGAAGTGCTTGCGTTCTGGTTCGACGGCGCGGACGACGCGGCGCTGAGCCGCGGCCGCTCGGCCTGGTTTCAGCGCGACGACGCCTTCGACGCGGACATCCGCCAACGCTTTCTCGCCTTATGGGAAAGCCTGGAGCGCGGGGCGCTGCCGTTCGATGGCGCCAGCCCGCGAGCCGCGCTGGCCTGGCTGATCGTCGCCGACCAGTTTCCGCGCAATCTGTTCCGCGGCGAGGCGCGGGCCTTCGCCACCGACGCCCAGGCCCGCCAGGGCGCGAGCCAGGCGCTGGCGGCCGGCCTGGATCAGGCTTTGCCGCCGATGGCGCGCGTGTTTGTCTATCTGCCTTTCGAACACAGCGAGACGCTGGCCGACCAGCATCGCTCGCTTGAGCTGTTTGCCGCGCTGGACGCGCAGCTGCCGGGCTCGAACTTTTACGATTACGCCCGCCGCCATGGCGAGGTGATCGCGCGTTTCGGCCGTTTTCCGCATCGCAACGCGGCCTTGGGCAGAACCAGCACCGCGGAAGAGTTGTCCTATCTGGCCGAGCCGGGCGCGGGCTTTTGAACGAATTCCGGACCCAAGCGGTCCATAGCCGAACAAGGATCAAGACATGACCATAGTCGTCACCGGCGCTGCCGGCTTCATCGGTTCCAACCTGGTCAAGGGTTTGAACCAGCGCGGCATCACCGACATCATCGCCGTGGACAATCTGTCCAGTGGCGACAAATTCCACAATCTGGTCGATTGCGAAATCAGCCATTACCTCGACAAGCACGAGTTTCTGCATCTGCTGCTGGACGGCGAGTACGAGGGCGAGCTGTCCGCCATCCTGCATCAGGGCGCGTGCTCCGATACGATGAACCATGACGGCAAGTACATGATGGACAACAACTATCAGTACACGCTGGCCTTGTTCGACTACTGTCAGCACGAGGAAATCCAGTTCCTGTTCGCGTCCAGCGCCGCCACCTATGGCAAGGGCACCGAGTTCAAGGAGCAGCGCGAGTACGAAGGCCCGCTCAACGTCTACGGCTATTCCAAGTTCCTGTTCGACCAGGTGCTGCGCCGCCGCATCAAGGAAGGCCTGTCCGCACAGGCGGTGGGTTTCCGCTATTTCAATGTTTACGGCCCGCGCGAACAGCACAAGGGCCGCATGGCCTCGGTGGCTTTCCACCATTTCAACCAGTATCGGGAGCACGGCAAGGTCAAGCTGTTCGGCGGCTGGGACGGCTGGGGCGACGGCATGCAAAGCCGCGACTTCGTCTCGGTGGAGGATGTGGTCAAGGTCAACCTGCACTTCCTGGACAATCCGGGCAAGAGCGGCATCTTCAACCTGGGCAGCGGCCGTTCGCAGCCCTTCAACGATGTGGCGCACGCTACCGTCAATGCCTGCCGCCGCCACGAAGGCAAGCCGGAGTTGAGCCTGGAGGACATGGTCAGCCAGGGCATCGTCGAATACGTGCCCTTCCCGGACGCGCTCAAGGGCAAGTACCAAAGCTTTACCCAGGCCGACATCGCCAAGCTGCGCGAAGCGGGCTACCAAGCCCCGATGTTGTCGGTGAGCGAGGGCGTCAATCGCTATGTGGATTGGCTGGTGAGCCGCCAGGGCTGAGCGCAGGCCTGAGGGATGCATGCGAAAGCCGCGCAGTCGAAAGACGCGCGGCTTTTCTCATGGCGCTGCGCGGGAGTCAACGCCCGGTGTTTTCCTGGGCCAGCCGCATGCGGGCTCGGGCGTCGCGTTCGGCCTGCAGCATCTGGTTTTGCAGCGTGTCGGCGACAAAATCGATGTGCCGCTCCGCCGCCTGTTGCGCGGCATCGGGCTGACGGTCGCGTATCGCCTGCCAGATCGCCAGATGTTGTTCGCGCAAGGCTTCGGCCACCTCGCCGACGGCGAACAGGTTGGCGATATTGTCCTTCACATGGCGCTGCAGCATGGCCAGCAGGCTGCCGGACAGGTGGGCGAACAAGACATTGTGCGAAGCCTCCGCCACTGCCTGATGAAACTCCACATCGGCCTGGGCCTGTTCGGCGAGATCGCCGCCGCGGTAGGCTTTTTGCAGGCGGTCCACGCAGCGTTGCAGCCGCTCCAGGTCGGCCGGCGTGGCGCGGCTGGCCGCGCAGCGCGCCACCGTCCCTTCCAGCACGCGGCGGAACTCCAGCAGGTCGCCATGCAGTTCTTCGTGCAGATTCAGCATCTTTTCCCAAGGATCGGAAAACGCCGTCTCCAATCGATCCGTCACCCAAGTGCCGCCTCCCTGGCGGCTGGACAGCAGTCCGCGCGAAACCAGTTGCTGGATGGCCTCGCGCAGGGATGGCCGCGACACGCCGAACTCCTCGGCCAGCTGGCGCTCGGGAGGCAGGCGATCGCCGGGTTTGAGCACGCCGTCGAGTATGCGTTTTTCCAGCTGCTGCACGATCATGTCGGACAGCTTGGGCAGGGTGACTTTGGGGTAAGCCATGATGCGTGATGAATCCGTTGCGGAATATTGGTCTGACCAGATGCGCCAGCATAGCAAACAAGCCGCCAGGCTGTCGCTGGGGATAGACCAGTCTTGTCTTTGATATTTACTATAAAGAAACACTTAATCAGTTTTTATCCAAGGAAGCCGCCATGTCGGACCTGCTGAAAAAAATCGATGCCCGAACCAAGCTGGCCGGCACCAATAAACTGGAAATTCTGTTGTTCACCTTGGGGGATGACCAGCGCACCGGCCGCAAGGAGGTGTTCGGCATCAATGTATTCAAGGTGCGCGAGGTGATGCGCACGCCGGAGATCACCACGGCGCCGGAGATGCCGTCCTCGGTGGAGGGCATGGTCAGCCTGCGCGGCGCGCTGGTGCCGGTGATCGATCTGGCCAAATACACCGGCATCGTGACCCAGGACAAGCCGGAAATCATGATCATCACGGAATACAACGGCCATACCCAAGGCTTTCTGGTGGAGGGGGTGGACACCATTCTGCGGCTGGATTGGTCGTCGATGCGGGTGCCGCCGGACATGATCACCAACCGGATGGCCGGCTTGGTCACGGCTGTCACCGAGCTGGAAAACGGCACGCTGGTGATGATGATGGATGTGGAAAAGGTGCTGGCTGAAACCTGCATGATGGAGGAGACGCAGAGCTATATCGCCATCGAGCCGGTGAAGGAGGATCGTTACATCTTCTTCGCCGACGACAGCGCGGTGGCGCGCAAGCAGATCGAGCGCACGCTGGATGCGATGCATATCCGCTATGGCTCGGAAATGAACGGCATGCGCGGCTGGGAAACGCTGCAGAAAATGGCGCAGCAGGCCGAGGCGGCAGGCCGCAAGCTCAACCAGGACCTGCATCTGATCCTCACCGATGTGGAAATGCCGGAGATGGATGGCTATATGCTGACCAAGATGATCAAGGAGGACGGCCGTTTCGCCGGCATCCCGGTGCTGATGCACTCGTCTTTGTCGGGCATGGCCAATAAGAAGCTGGGCGAGTCCGTGGGCGTGGATGCCTACGTATCCAAGGACGAGCCGCAAAAACTGGCCAACAAGCTCAAAGAGATGCTGTTCCTGGATAAAGCGGCGTAGCCGAAGCTATCCAGGCGGACGGAAAACATGGCCGCGCTTGCGGCCATGCTGGTTTTAGAGGCATGGCCTCAAGCCAGAGGCCGATCTGCTCGGGATTGCTGCCGGCGCTTACTGGTCCGCCATGGCGGACAGATAGGCGGCGCTGAACTCAGGCGGCAGCCGCTTGGGCCGTCCGCTGGACAGCTTGATGCATACCAGATCCCAGCGCGCGCGCAGCACCGTTTTGCCATCGCTCAGCCGCAGCAGCTGAAAATGCCGCTGCATGGCCGCGCCGCTGTCGCCCGGCTGCAGCCAGGTGCCCAGCAGCAGCGCTTCGCCTTCCGCGGTGGGGAGGAGGTAGTCGTATTCGCCGCGGCGGATGGCCATGCCGCGGTCCAGGCGGCGATAGTCGTCTATCGATAAGCCCAGTTCTTGCGAATGCGCCCAGCCGGCCTGCTCGCACCAGCGGGCATAAACGGCGTTATTGGTGTGCTGCAAGCCATCAATGTCTTCGGCTTGTGGCGCAAGCGCCAGCGTGAATGGGTTTGGTCGGTCCCAGGCGAGAGTGTTTGCGGTCATGAGTCGAGTGGGGAGGGGCGCCGGCGGCGGCAATGAAGCGCATCTTCCCGGCAAAGCCGCGCCGGCGCAAGGCCGGACGGCAGATGTATAGACAAGGCCGCCATATCGGCGGCCTTGTCGCGCTTGCCTGGCCCTTGGGGCGAGAGCTTGGCTTAGAAGTGGTAATCCACAGTCATGCCAACGGTGCGCGGCGCGCCGACCACGCCGACAACGTATTGGCCGGCCACGCTGATCTGCGATACCAGCTGGTTGCGATTAGTCAGGTTGTTGACGTAAGCGCGAACGCCCCAGCGCGCATCCTCATAGCCCGCATTCAGATTGGCAACCGTGTAGCCGCCGGCGATGGCCGAGCGGTCATTGGTGATTTCCGAGTAGTAAGAGCCTACGCGATTCAGGCTGCCGCCCACGTAGAAGCCGTTGATCAGCTTCTGCTTGAAGCCCAGGTTGAGCGTCATGTGCGGAGCGTAGTTGAACTGTTTGCCCTTGATTTCCGGATTGGCGGCCGTGCCTTGGGTCACTTCGGTATTGAGCAGGCCCAGGCCGGCGCTGACCGTCAGTTTGGGGGTGACGCGGGCTTTGGCTTCCAGCTCCAGGCCATAGCTCTCGCCTTTGGGGATGTTGGTGAAGCGCCGGTTCAGGATGGCCTGATAATCGGTGTACTGATTGAAGAAGGCGTTGGCGTTCAGGCTGACGCGTTCGTTCCAGAAGGTGGAGCGGCTGCTCAGCTCGTAGGCAGTGACTTCTTCTTTTTCGTAGGTGTAGTAGGTGTAGGTGGTGACCTTGGTGACCTTGTCGGTATTGTCGTCCAGGCCGGAACCGCCGGCGTTGTATCCCTTGCGCACCGATGCGCCCAGGGTGGTGGTGGGGCTGAGTTTATAAGTGATTTCGGCTTTCGGCAGGAACAGCGTATCGCCGATGTCGTAGTGGGCCTGGCCCTCGCGAGGCGTTCCCGGACCGCCGGTGATGTCGCGGCGTTGGGTTTCGCGCTCAATGCGGCCGCCCAGGCCCAGGCTCCACTGCGGGTTCAGGCGGAAGGTGGCCTCGCCGTACAAGGAGGTGGTTTTGACCTTGTCCTTCGCCTTCATGCTGGTTTGCGCGTCCATGTTCTGATCGCGGTCATAGTAGTAAGCGCCGATCATGCCGCTCAGCCAGCCGTTTTCCGGCGCGTAATTCAGGCGCGCTTCCGCGGTATTGCTCTTCTCGTCCAGCCGCATGCGGAAATCCTGGGTGTCCTTGAAGGCGCTGACATTGTCGGCATGGCCCAGCAGCAGATTGGCGCTCCAGTCGCTGTTGAACTGGTATTGCAAATCGGTGCTGACGGTGTCGTTGGACGAGTCCTGCGTCCGGGCCTGAATTTCTTTGCGGCCATTATTGTAGTCGAAATAATAGCCATCGACGTAGTTCAGGTACTCGCCCTTGTTTTCGCGATGAGAAACCGTCAGCTTGGCGGTGAAGCCGGGCACGGCGCCGGGTTTCCACAGCAGCTTGCCGCGGACATTGCTGTTGCTCACCTTGGAGCCGTCCCAGGGCATGGCGCCGGGGTAGTTGATGTAGCTGTGGCCGTCCAGGCCTTCGGCGCTCAGGCGGAAGGCCAGCTCTTCGGTGATCGGGCCGGAAACCATGCCGGCCAGCGTGGTTTTGCCAGCTTTGTTTTCGTAGCCGGCGCGCAATGCGCCTTCCCAGTCGAAAGTCGGGTCCTTGGTATTCACCACGATGGCGCCGGCCAGGGTGTTGCGGCCCTGGGTGGTCGATTGCGGTCCGCGCAGCACTTCCACCTGTTCCACATCCCACGGGCTGGCGTCGACATAGCGCTGGCCGTTCCAGCTTTCCGTCAGGCCGTCCACGGTGGTGCTGACGCGCGGGCGGGAGCCGGAGGCCAGCGTGTTATAGCCGGTGCCGGGGCCAGTGCCTTCCACGCCGCGGATATTGATGATGCCGGCGCCGTTGGCAGTGGCGTTGGGGGTGGCGACTACGGAATCGTAAATGGACTTGGTTTCGCCGTTGTCCACGTCGCGCAGCACGGATACTGCGGTGGTGGTGTCTTTCAGCGAGCGTTTGACCTTCTCGCCGGTGACGGTCACGGCGGGCAGCGTGGTTTGATTGTCTTGGGTATCCGCAGGCGCGGCCTGGACGGAGTGGGGCAGTCCGCCCAGGCAGGCCAGGGCCAGCAAAGTGGCTTGTGTCAGGGCTTTATGTTGGCGGCGCGGCGCTTTTTTCATCGTTCCATATTCCTCATTGTGATTGTTGTGAGCCGATCAGCGTCAGTTCTGCGGCGTCGTCTGGCTGGCGAGGAATCGTTGGCTATTGCGGCGTGCGGAACATGAGCGGCCGTCGTGGCCGTTCGGGATCGTTGCGATCAACAGATACGAATGATAATATTTATCATTAACATTTTGCAATAATTTAGCTGGAACGATATGTCGGCGGGTAGCCGCAAGGGATCGGAATCTGGTTTTAGGGGAGAAATTTTGGAATCGAATCAAATGGCTGCGGCGAGTGCGGCCTGGCTGCAACACCATGCGGCGGGAACGCCGCAATGGTGGAGCGAGCTGGCCGCCGCGGGCGCGCCGCTGCGGGAGCGCCTGGCGGATGGGAATGTGCGCGTCACCTTTTTATGGCGCGATCCATGCGGCGGTCCGGCGACGTCGCCCACGGTAAGGGTGTACGCCGACGTCAACTCCGTCACCGACCATCACAGCCCGCAGCCGCAGTCCTTGGCGCGCTTGGGCGAAACCGACGTCTGGTGGTGGCAGGCCATTTTGCCGGCCGACTGGCGCGGCAGCTACGCTTATATCCCGGTATCGGCCGGGCAGACGCCGCCGGCTCCGGACGATGATGTCCGCGCCAGCAGGCAACGCCACCGCGAATGGTGGCTAAGCGTGATGGATAAAGCAGTCGCCGATCCGCTCAACCCCGCCTGCGCTTATCGCAGCAGCTGGGGCGCGTCACTGTCGCCCCTGCATCTGCCGGATGCGCCGGACCAGTCCGCCTGGCGGGCGTGGGATGAGGCCGGGCAGGGCGCGGACCCGCGCCGTTTGACCGAAATCCGTTGGGACAGCGCTGTCTTGGGCAAGGCGCGCCGAATCTGGGTCTACCACACCGGCGACATCTCCGCCGGGCAGTGGGCGGAACGCCCCCTGGCGGTGCTCCTGGATGGCCAGCGCTGGGCGGAGCAACTGCCGGTCTTCGCCGCCCTGGACGAGGATACCCGTCGCGGCCGCTTGCCGCCGGCGGTGTACCTGCTGGTGGATAGCATGGATGGGCGCAATCGCGAACAAGACCTGCCGTGCAATGACGCCTTCTGGCAGGCGCTGCAGAGCGAACTGCTGCCGCAGGCGGCCTTGATCGCGCCGTTCAGCGCGCGCCCGGACCGCACCATCGTCGCCGGGCAAAGCTATGGCGGCTTGGCGGCGATGCATGCCGGCTTGCATTGGCCGGAACGTTTCGGCTGCGTGCTCAGCCAGTCCGGCTCGTTCTGGTGGCCGCATGTCGAATTGCATGAAAAAGCGCGCGCGGCGAGCGGCCGCAGGCTGCCGGGCAGCAGCGGCTGGCTGGCCGAGCGGCTGGCGTCCGGCGCCACGCCGCCAGGGCATTTGCGGGTGTTTCAGGAGGTGGGCAGCCGCGAGGAGGTGATGGTGGATGTGAACGAGACCATGCGCATTGCCTTGGAGCACGCCGGACATGAGGTGCATTACCAGCTGTTCGAGGGCGGACACGACTGGTTGTGCTGGCGCGGCGGCTTGTTGCAGGGTCTGGCCTGTCTGTGGCGGCCCTTGGCCGTCCTTTGAAAAAACACGATATAGAACTGCCCCCGGCGCGCTGTGCGCCTGCCGGCGGGGCGGCTCGTTTTGCGGAGCGTTTCCATGAGCATGGAGCAGACCAATCCTTTCGACGACGAAAGCCTGACATTCCTCATTCTGGCCAACAGCCAGGATCAGCACAGCCTGTGGCCGTCGCAACTGCCCGCGCCGGCGGGCTGGCGTCAGGTATTCGGGCCCGATAGCCGCGCCTCTTGCGTGGAATATCTAGACCGCAACTGGACAGATATCCGTCCGCGCTCGCTGCGCGGCGCCTAATTCGCCTATTCCCATCGCCAGGACTCCGCGCAGGGTCCGGCTACCCCAGCAAGGGAAGCATTGTGTTGAGCATGGAAACAAGATCATCCGAAACAGCGCGCGAGCTGCCGCTGTTCGGCTCGCAACTGGGCATTTGGCTGGCAGACCAGATTTCCGAACCGAAAAACACCTATACCGTCGCCCATTGCGTCGAACTGAGCGGCCTGATCGACGCCGCCGCGCTGCGGCAGGCGATACGCCAAGGCCTGTCCGAAGCGGACACCGTCATGGCCCGCTATCGGGAAACCGCCGCCGGACCGGTCATGGCCGCCGGGAGCGAGCCGTCCGACGATAGGCTGCCGGCGTATCTGGACCTGAGCGGCGAACAGGATGCCGAAGCCCAGGCCAGGCGCTGGATGCGCGCGGATCTGGCCGCGGACCTGCCGGCGGACGGCGAGCGTCCCTTGAGCCTGCATCAGCTGTTCAAGCTGGCGGATGGCGCCGGCGAACGCTGGTTCTGGTACCAGCGCTATCACCATGTCTGCGTGGATGGCTATAGCTTCAATGCCTTGTCGCGGCGCATCGCCGACATCTATCAGGCCTTGGCCCAGGGCGCGGCGCCGTCGCCATCGCCGTTTGTGTCCTATGCCGAAGTGGCCGCGGAGCGCGAGGCGTATCAGGCCAGCCCGCGCTATGAGGATGACCGCGCCTTCTGGCGAAGCTACGCGGCCGCCTTGCCTGAGCCGCTTACGCTGTCCGCGCGCGAGTTCCAGGCCGGCGGCCAGACCGCCAATGTAGACGTGCTGCGGCATCGGGTAGAGTGGGCGGGCGCGCCATCGCTGGCCTTGACGAGCCAGGCGGCGGCCCTGGGCGCGCCGCAGCTGGCGATGGCGGCCGCCTTCGCCTATCTGGCGCGGATGAGCGGCAAGAATCGGGTGGCGATGGGCTTGCCCTTCATGCGGCGCATGGGCTCGGCGGCGCTGCGCGCGACCGGTCCGGTGGTGAATGTTTTACCGGTAGCGCTGGATGTCAGCGAAAGCGACGATTTGACGACGCTGTCGCGCTGGCTGGCCGATGAATTGAAGCAAGTGCGCCGCCGCGAGCGTTACGACGCCGAGCAGATCCAGCGCGACAGCGGCATGGTCGGCTCCCGCCGCGCGCTGTACGGCGCGACGCTGAACCTGAAGATCTATGACCAATCTCTGCGGCTGGGCGAGGTGGAAGGCACCACGCTGCCGTTGGCGGTGGGTCCGATCGAAGACATCGAATTCGGCATCTGGCAGCAGGGCGAGACCCTGGTGGTGGAGCTGAGCGCCAATCCGGCGCGCTATGACGCGGCGGAACTGGAATGGCACGCCTGGCGGCTGCGCGGCTTCATCGCCGCCTTGGCCGGCGGGGCGAAGGTGGGCGAGGCGCCCTTGCACAGCGCCGCGGAGAAGGCGGCGTTGGACGAATGGTCGCGCGGTCCGCGCGTCAACGCGCCGGCCGGCGTGCGCACGGTCGTGGACGTGTTCCTGGCCAGCGCCGCGCAATACGAAAACGAAATCGCGCTGGTGTGCGGCGACGAGCGGCTGAGCTATGGCGAGCTGTCGGCCCGCGTCGCGCAATTGGGGCGCGAACTGCTGGCGCGCGGCATTGGCGACGGCAGCGTGGTCGGCGTCGCCGTGCCGCGCAGCGTCGACACCGTGGTGTCGATACTGGGCACGCTGGCGGCCGGCGCCGCCTTCCTGCCGCTGGATCTGGATTATCCGCCCGAGCGCCTGGCGATGATGTGCGAGGACGCGGCGCCGGCCTTGCTGTTGACCCGCTCCGACGTCCGCGGCCAGCTGCCGGACCTGCCGGCGCTGTGCCTGGACGACGCCGAGGCGCGCGCGCGCCTGGCTTCCCGTGCGGCCAAGCCGCTGGACGACGCCGAGCGGCTGCGTCCGCTGGACGGCGGCCGTCTGGCCTACATGATTTACACCTCCGGCTCCACCGGGAAGCCGAAGGGCGTGATGATCGCCCACGCCAGCTTCCTCAACCTGCTGCTGAGCCAGCAGAGCGGACTGTTCGGCGATTTTGTCCGTTCCCGCGGCCGCCGCGTGCGCACGATGCAGACCGCCTCGCTGTCCTTCGACGGCGCGCTGGAGCAACTGTTCTGGTTGCTGATGGGCCAGGAAGTGCATCTGTGCGACGAAGAGTTGCGCCGCGACGCCCAGCAGCTGGTGGAACTGGTGCGCCGCGAGCGCATCGACGAGATGGACGTGCCGCCGTCGCTGTTGCGGCAGATGCTGGATTGCGGCCTGATGGACGACGGCCATTGGCAGCCCGGCATGGTGCTGGTGGGCGGCGAGGCGGTGCCGCCGGCGCTGTGGAAGGAGATGCGCGGTTACACGCAGCTGCATTTCCATAATTTCTACGGCCCGACCGAATACACCATTTCCGCGCTGGGCGCGCCGGGAGCCATCGCCGAGGAGCCGGTGGTGGGGCGGCCGGTGGCCAATACCCGCGCGCTGGTGCTGGACGCCGCTCTGCGTCCGGTGGCCATAGGCGTGGCCGGCGAGCTGTACCTGGCCGGCGACGGCCTGGGCCTGGGGTATCTGAACCGCCCGTCGCTGACCGCGTCGCGCTTCGTCGCCAGCCCCTTCGGCGACGGCGAGCTGATGTACCGCACCGGCGACCTGGTGCGCTGGAACGCCCACGGCCAGATGGACTTCATCGGCCGCGTCGACCATCAGGTCAAGGTGCGCGGCTTCCGCATCGAGATGGGCGAGGTTGAGCACGCGCTGGCCAGCCTGGACGGCGTCAACGCCGCCGTGGTGCTGGCCGAGGCGGTCGGCGGCAGCCACCGCCTGATCGCCTACTGCACGATGGCCGAGGCCGGCCGCCATGAGGAGGCGGGCCTGTCCGCCGCGCTGCTGGCGCAACTGGCGGAAACGCTGCCCGACTACATGGTGCCGTCGGCGCTGGCGGTGTTGCCGGAGTGGCCGGTCAACATCAACGGCAAGATAGACCGCAAGGCGCTGCCGGCGATCCGGCCGCAAAACGCCGCCGCTGGCCGCGAGCCGGCCAATGGAGCCGAGCGCCTGCTGTGCGCGGCGGTGGCCAAAGTGTTGAATCTGGAGCAGACCAGCCCCGACGGCGACTTCTTCCAGCTGGGCGGCGACAGCATCTCGGCGATGAGCCTGGGCACCGAGCTGCGCCGCGCCGGCTTCCTGCTGCGCCCGCGCGATGTGTTCGCCAAGCGGACGCCGGCCGGCATGGCCGCGGCGCTGCAGCCCTTGAACGCCGCCAATCCGGCGGCCGACGACAAGGCGGGCCCGGTGGGCAAGCTGCCCATCGTCAGCTGGTTCGCCGAGCAATACGGTCTGAACAGCCGCTTCGTCCAGGGCGTGTGGCTGAAGGCGCCGGCTGCGCTGAGCGCCGAACACCTGGCCGCCGGCCTGCTGGCCTTGCAACGCGCTCACCCGGCGCTGCGCAGCCGCGCCATCGATGGCCAACTGCATATAGATGCCGCGCCGGCCGCGCTGGACGCCCGCATTTTGATTGATGCCGAGCCAGCCGCGACCCCGGACAGCCTGTTCGAAACCGCCTGCGAGCGGCTGGATCCGGCGGACGGCCTGATGCTGCAGGCGGCCTTGTGGGATGGTGCGGATGGCAAGCGCGTGCTGTTGGCGGTTCACCACCTGGCGGTGGACGGCGTGTCGTGGCGCGCGTTGCTGCCCGAGCTGCAGGCCGCCTGCGAAGCGGCGATGGCCGGGCAAACCGTCCAACTGCCGCGCGAGGAATTCGGCCTGCGCGAATGGGCGAAAACGCTGGCGGCTCAGGCGCCGGCCCGCCGCGGCGAGCTGGCGATGTGGCGCGGCATGCTGGCCGAACCGGCCGACGCGCTCAGCGCCAAGGCGCTGGATGCCGCCCGCGACCGCCACGATGCCGCCCGCCACCAGCGCGCGCTGCTCGGCGAAGCGGCGAGCGCGGCTTTGCTGCAGCGGCTGCCCAACGCCTGCCGCGCGACGGTGGAGGAAATCCTGCTGGCGGCGCTGCTGCTGGCTTGCCGCGGCGAGTTCGACGCGCAGCGCTTGCGCGTAGGCCTGGAGTCGCACGGCCGCCACGCTTTGGACGACGGCATCGACCTGGGCCGCACCGTGGGCTGGCTGACCGCCGAGTACCCGGCGCTGTTCGACCTGTCCGCGCAGCCGGCCGGCGATGCAGCGGCCTTGGCGGCGCTGCGCGCGGTCAAGCGCGTGATGCGGGCGATCCCGGACCATGGCCTGGGCTACGGCGTGCTGCGCCATCTGGACGACGAGCACGGCCCGGTGCTGGGCGCGCTGGAGGCGCAAAACCGTCCGCCGCTGCTGTTCAACTACTTGGGCCGCTTCCAGGCCGGCGACGGCGAATGGATGCCGCTGGCCGCCGGCGGCCGCTTCGCCGACGCCTTCGCCGTCGACATCGACCCGGCCCTGCCGCTGCAATACGGGCTGGAGGCCAATGTGTTCGTCGACGAGTCCGGCGCCGCGCCGCGGGTGGCGGTCAACTGGACTTGGGCCGACGCGCTGTATGGCGCCGACGCCATCGAGCGCCTGGGGCAAAGGATGGATAGCGCGATCGCCGCGCTGGCCCAATTGGCCGAACGCGATCCGCTGGCCGCGGCCGACACGCTGGTGGCCGCCGAAACGCTGGGCGGCAATGGCGCGCCGTTGGCCGACGCCGAACTGGCGGCGCTGAGCGCGCGCCATGGCCGCTTGGCCGCCGCGCTGCCGGTGCTGCCGCTGCAACAGGGCCTGCTGTTCCACGCCCAATTGGGCGAGGCGGCCGGCAAGTACAACTCCATCACCCGCGTCACCTTCGAAGGACCGCTGGACAGCGACAGGCTGCGCGCGTCGTTGGCGGCGGTATTGCGCCGCCACCCGCAGCTGGCCGCCGGTTTCGACAGCGAGGCCCAGGCCGAGCCGCTGCAATTGCTGCCGCTGGCGCTGCCGGAATGGCCGTGGCGCGAGCTGGAGCTGGCGGCGACGGCCGACGAGGCGCAGGCCTTGCAGGCGCTGGAGCATGAAGAGCTGGACCGCGATTTCGCCGTCGGCGGCCCTGGCGACGGCCCGCTGCTGCAGGCGACGCTGGCGCGCCACGGCGGCAAGTCCACGCTGTTCCTGACCGCGCACCACCTGGTGGTGGACGGCTGGTCCACGCCCATCATGCTGCGCGACCTGCTGACCGCCTATGGCGACGGGCCGGAAACGCTGCCGGCCATCCGCGTCGATTACCCCAGCGTGGTGCGCGCGCTGGCCGCGCGCGACCTGACGCCGGCGCGGCAGCTGTGGCTGCAGACGCTGGACGGCGTCAAGCCGACGCTGCTGTTCGGTCAGCAGACGGCCGCGCCGGAAGTGCGCGAGCTGGAGCTGGTGGTGCCGAAGGCGCTGGAGGACGCGCTGACCGAGCGCTGCCGCGAACGCGGCCTCACCTTGAACACTGCGATGCAGGGCATGTGGGGCGCGCTGCTGTCGGTGCTGACCGGCCGGAACGACGTGGTGTTCGGCTCGCCGGTTTCGGGCCGCTTCAGCCCGGTGGACGGCGTGGCCGAGCACATCGGCCTGTTCAGCAACACCATCCCGGTGCGGGTGGCGCTGCGGCCGGACGCGCCGCTGTGGGAGCAGCTGGCCGATTTGCAGGCGCGGCAGATCCGCTTGCTGGAGCATGACGGCATTGGGCTGGGCGAAATCCAGCGCCTGGCCGGCGCGACCACGCTGTTCGACACGCTGCTGGTGGTGGAAAACTACCCGGACCAGGACATGCAGTCGCGTGATTACCACGGCGCGCGCATCGCCGCGCTGCGCAACCGAGGCCATACCCACTATCCGCTGACCGTGCTGGCGCTGCCGGGCGACGGGCTGCGCCTGCTGATCGAGTACCGCAACCTGGTGAAGCAGCCGCAGCAACTGGCGGAACGGATGCTGGCGCTGCTGGCGCATCTGGCTTATCAGCCGGCGCTGCCGTGGTCGGCCTTCAACCCGCTGACCGGCGCCGAGAGCGAACTGATCGAGCAGGTCAACGCCACCGCCGCGGCGATACCGGAAGCCACGCTGCCGTCGCTGCTGGCGGCGCAGGCCGCCAGGACGCCGGACGCGCCGGCGCTGCTGGACGAGGCGCGCGCGCTCAGCTATGCCGAAACCCACGCCCAGGTAGCCCATCTGGCCGGCCGGCTTGTGGAGGCCGGCGTCAAACCTGGCGACATCGTCGCCGTGGCGCTGCCGCGCTCGGCGCATCTGAGCCTGGCACTGATGGCGGCGCAGGAGGCCGGCGCGGCCTATCTGCCGCTGGATACAGGCTACCCGGACGAGCGGCTGGCCTATATGGTGGCCGACGCTAAGCCGGCGCTGATTGTCACCTGCGCCGAACTGGCGCCGCGTTTCGCTTCCATGGGCGCGCTGCTGCTGCAGGACGAGCTGGCGGAAGCGCCGCAGGCCTTCGACGCGCCGGCGCTGACGCCGGATCACGCCGCCTATCTGCTGTACACCTCCGGCTCCACCGGCCGGCCCAAGGGCGTGCTGGTTTCGCACCGCGCCATCGTCAACCGCCTGCTGTGGATGCAGCACGAGTACGGCCTGAACGCGGATGATGTGGTGCTGCAGAAGACGCCTTGCAGCTTCGACGTGTCGGTGTGGGAATTCTTCTGGCCGCTGATCGTCGGCGCGCGGCTGTTCATGGCGCCGCCGGACGCGCACCGCGATCCGGAGGCGTTGCTGGAGCTGATCGCCGCGCGCGGGGTCACCACCTTGCACTTCGTTCCGTCTATGCTGGCGGCGCTGTTGGCTCACATGCAGGGCGACGCGGCGGCGCGTTCGGCCCAGACGGCCAGCTTGCGCCGGGTGTTTTGCAGCGGGGAGGCATTGTCGCGCGAGTTGGCCGACGGTTACGCCGGCCTGATAGACGCGCCGCTGCACAATCTGTACGGCCCGACCGAGGCGGCGGTGGACGTCAGCTACCAGCCGGCGGCCAAGCCGGCGCCGGAATCGGCGAGCGTGCCCATCGGCCTGCCGGTGTGGAACACCGCGCTGCGCATTCTGGACGCCGCGCTGCGGCCGGTGCCGGTGGGCGCGCCGGGCGAGCTTTATCTATGCGGCGTACAGCTGGCCCACGGCTATCTGGGCCGGCCGGACCTGACCGCCAGCCGCTTCGTCGCCGACCCGTACGCCGATGGCGAACGGATGTACCGCACCGGCGACATCGCGCGCTGGCTGCCGGACGGCGCGGTGGAGTATCTGGGCCGTAGCGACGATCAGCTGAAGATACGCGGTCAGCGCATCGAGCTGGGCGAGATCGAGGCGGCGCTGCTGGCGCAGCCGGGCGTGGCGCGCGCGGTGGTCCACGCCCGCGCGCTGGGCGGCCAGGCGGCGAATGCCGCCGGCGCCGACAACCGCCAGCTGGTCGGCTATGTGATCGCAGCGGATCAGGACAACCCGCCCGAGGCCGACGCGCTGCGCGCGGCGCTGGCCAAGGTTCTGCCGGCCCACATGGTGCCGGTAGCTGTGATGCGGCTGGCGGATTTCCCGCTCAGCGCCAACGGCAAGCTGGACCGCAAGGCGCTGCCGGAGCCGTCGGCTGCGGCGCCGACCGACGGCCGCGAGCCGCGTCCGGGCCTGGAAAGCCGCATCGCCGCCTTGTTCGCCGAGATCTTGGAATGCGACGCGGTGCGCGCCGACGACGACTTCTTCGCGCTGGGCGGCCACTCGCTGCTGGCGATGCGGCTGGCGGCGACGCTGCGCCGCGAGTTGAAGCTGCCGGTGTCGGTCGGCCAGATCATGAGCTCGCCGACAGTGGCCAAGCTGGCGGCGGTGTTGTCCGACGGAGGCCTCTCGTCCGACCCGGCGCTGGCCGGCTTCGGCGAAGTGCTGCCGCTGCGCGCCGGCAAGGGGCGGCCGCTGTTCTGCATCCACCCGGCCTCGGGCTTCGCCTGGCAGTACAGCGGCTTGTCGCGCTATCTGCGGCAGGGCCTGGCGCTGGTGGGCCTGCAGTCGCCGCGCCCTGACGGCGCCATCGCCCGCTGCGCCGACATGGACGAGGTGTGCGACCGCCATCTGGCCAGTTTGCGCCGCATCCAGCCGCAAGGCCCGTATCACCTGATCGGTTATTCGCTGGGCGGCACGGTGGCGCAGGCATTGGCGGCCAAGCTGCGGCAGCAGGGCGAGGAGGTGGCCTTCCTGGGTCTGCTCGACACCTATCCGCCGGAGGGCCAGGACTGGAACGGCCCGACCGAGGAGGAGGCCAAGGCCGAAGTGGCGCGCGAGCAGGAGCAGTTCATGTCCGCCACCGAGGACGCCGCCGACGCCTTCATGCTGCGCGAGAAGACCGAGATGTTCGGCCACATCGTGGCCAACTACCAGGACGCGGTGCGTCTGCTGTCGCAAGCTCGCACGCCGCGCTACGACGGCGAGGCCACGCTGTTCGTCGCCCGCCGCACCTTGCCCGAGGGCATGGACGTGCGGGAAACCTGGCGGCCGCACCTGGCCGGCCTCAATGTGCACGAGCTGGATTGCGCGCACGAGGACATTGTCTCGCCGCAATCGTTGGAGACATTGGGGCCGTTGCTGGATGGCATGCTGAAGGGGGTGGGCAGCTTGGGCTGAGTTAAGAGTGGCCAACAAGAATCCTGATGCTGCGTTGCGTCGACTTGCCGCACTCTTTGTACGGTCTGTGTCGGCGCGTCTTGCCTCGGGCGTGAAACTGAATTTTGTTAACCACTCCAAATAGGTCGCTGATTTAGGACCAACGCCGCGGCTGGGAACAGGCGCGGCGTTCTCATTATGGGGCGTCGCATGCATGTCAGCATGGAGGGTTTGCGAAATTTTAATTAGGTAAAGAATTCATTAGTCTGACCTTCCCTGCAAATTCAATTGCCATGTCTATATCATGGTCATAATTTGACAGGCAAGGCGGCGACATGACCCGATTCTTCGCGCATACCGGCAATGCTGTCGATAAAAGCGACTGGCAAACCTTGATGGAACATTTGGGCAATGTCGGCGAGCTGGCTGGAGCGTTTGCGCGCATATTTGGCGCGGAAGCCATGGGGCAGGCCGGCGGCAGGCTGCATGACTTGGGCAAGTATACGGACAGGTTTCAGCAGCGGCTGTGCGGCGGGCCGCCGGTGGATCATGCCAGTTGGGGCGCGGTGGTGGCTTGCCGCAAGTATCAATCTCTGGGGCATCTGTTGGCTTACGGCATTGCTGGTCATCACGCGGGCCTGGCCAATGGCGAAGAGCGCGGAGAGCGGTCGCCCTTGCGGGAGAGGATGGCGAGCGAGTTGCCGGCCCTAGACCCGCAGTGGCAACAGGAGATAGCTCTGCCTGACACGCTGCCCCCCCCGGAAGGCTTCAGGCCGGATAGGGCGCGCGGAGGTTTCCAACAGGCTTTCCTGGCGCGCATGGTGTTTTCTTGTGTGGTGGACGGCGATTTTCTCGATACCGAAGCCTATTACCGCCGCCTTGATCCACCGCAGAGGCCATCTAGAGGCTCTGCTGTCAGCCTGTTCCAGTTGAAGGGAAAACTGGATCAGCACTTGGCGGGCCTGCCCACGGAGGGCGAGGTCAACAGCCTGCGAGGCGAAATCCTGCACGCCGCGCGCGGCAAGGCTGGCTTGTCTCAGGGCTTGTTTTCACTGACCGTGCCTACCGGCGGCGGCAAAACGCTGGCCTCGTTGGCTTTCGCCTTGGATCACGCCTTGGCGCATGGCTTGCGGCGCGTGATCTATGTCATTCCCTTTACCAGCGTGGTCGAGCAGACTGCCGCCGTGTTTCGCCAAGCTTTCGGCGACTTGGGCGAGCAAGCGGTGCTGGAACACCATAGCGCTTTTGTCGATGACCCCGGCCAAGCGCGTGAAGCGCGCGACAAGCTAGCCTTGGCGATGGAAAACTGGGACTGGCCAGTGGTGGTCACCACCTCGGTGCAGTTTTTCGAAAGCCTGTTCGCGTCGCGGCCTTCGCGTTGCCGCAAGCTCCACAATATCGCAGGCAGCGTCGTTATTCTGGACGAGGCGCAGGCCTTGCCCCTGGCCCAGTTGCGGCCCTGCGTGGCGGCGCTGGACGAACTGGCGCGCAATTATCGCACCAGCGTTGTATTGTGCACCGCCACCCAGCCAGCCTTGAGCGAGTGTGATTTTGCCGGCGGCTTCGCTCAGGTCGAGGAGCTGGCGCCGGACCCGGCGCGCTTGTTCCGCGCGCTGGAGCGCGTCACGGTGCGCCATATCGGCGAAGAGGATGACGCCGCGCTAGCCGCGCGTTTCGCCGCTTCGCCGCAAGCGCTGTGCATCGTCAACAGCCGCCGCCACGCGCGCGAGCTGTATCAGGCAATCCGGCACCTGTCCGGCGCGCGCCATCTGACCACCTTGATGTGTGCGCGGCATCGCACCCAGGTATTGGCTGAAATCAAGACGGACCTGCGCGAAGGCCGGCCGGTGCGACTGGTGGCGACAAGCCTGATCGAGGCTGGCGTCGATATCGATTTTCCCGCCGTCTGGCGCGCAGAGGCGGGGCTGGACGCCGTGGCCCAGGCGGCGGGCCGCTGCAACCGGGAGGGACGGCGCGCGGCCAAGGACAGCGAGGTACTGATCTTCCGCAGCCCCTGCTGGCCGCCGCCGCCCGAGCTGAGGCAGGCAGCGCAGGCCGCAGCCGAAACGCTGCGCCGGCACCAGGGCTCGCCGCTGGGTCAAGCCGCGATCCATGGCTACTTCACGCAACTGTATTGGGACAAGGGCGAGCGGGCATTGGACAAGAATGGCCTGCTGGCTCTGTTGTCCGCCAGCCGGATTCATAACTTGCCTATGGAACGCCTGGATCGCGATTTCCGCATGATTGAATCGGCGCTGCAGCCGGTCATCGTGCCTTTCGATGAGGTTGCGCGCAGGGCCTTGGCAGATCTGGCTTACGCGGAGAGTTGTGGCCAGCTGGCTCGCGCTCTGCAACCGTATCTGGTGCAGATACCGCGCCGGGCCTTCGACGCGCTGCGCGCGGCGGGGGCCATTCAGCCGGTGAATCCCTGTCGCTTCGGCGACCAATTCATGCAGTTGCTCAATCCGGCGCTCTACGACGCCGAGCATGGGCTGAGCTGGGACGATCCGACCTTTGTCGAGGCGGAGAAGAATGTTTGGTGAACTGGGCAGTATCAAGACGAGGTGCATGATGAGCTACGGAATCCGAATCCATGTCTGGGGCGAGCGCGCCTGCTTCACCAGGCCGGAGATGAAGGTGGAGCGCGTGTCTTACGACGTGATCACGCCATCCGCGGCACGCGGCATTTTGGAGGCGGTGCATTGGAAGCCGGCCATCCGCTGGGTAGTGGACCGCATTGGTGTATTGAAGCCGATACGTTTTGAATCGATACGCCGCAACGAAGTGGGCGGAAAGTTGTCAGCCGCCAGCGTGGCCAAGGCGATGAAGGCTGGCCGGATAGATGGCCTGGCGATGTTGGTGGACGATGACCGCCAGCAGCGCGCCGCCACTGTGTTGCGTGATGTCGGCTATGTGATTGAGGCCCACTTCGAGTTGACCGGCAAGGCCGGGGCAGACGACAGCGAGGGCAAGCACCTGGACATCTTCAAGCGGCGCGCGCGCAAGGGACAGCATTTCCACGCGCCCTGCTTGGGCACGCGGGAGTTCGCCGCCAGCCTGGAGTTGGTGGACGATGGCGAAGCGGGGCCGCAGCCCGACGCCAGCCTGGCCGGCGCGCGCGACCTGGGCTGGATGCTGCACGATATCGACTTCGACGACGGCATGACCCCGCGTTTTTTCCGCGCCGAGATGCTCGACGGCTGGATCGCGGTGCCGCCGTGGCGGGAGGCGCGCGCATGATATTGACCGAGCTGCTCGATTACTACCAGCGCCAGGCCGCGCTGGACGCGGTGCCGCGTTTCGGTTTCAGCAGCGAAAAGATCAGCTACGCGCTGTTGCTGAACGAAGCAGGGCAGTTAGTCGACCTGCCGCGCGACATCCGCGTGGCCAAGGGCAAGCGTTACGAAGGGCGGGCATTGAATGTGCCGCAGCCAGAGAAGCGGACAGTGGGCATCCGGGCCAACTTCCTGTGGGACAAGACCAGCTATGTCCTGGGCGTCAGCGCCAAGGCAGGCGGCCGGGTGGCCGATGAACATGCGGCTTTCAAGATGCTGCACGCGAAATGGCTGGCGGACACTGAGGATGAGGGGCTGCGCGCGCTGCGCCGTTTTCTGCAGGACTGGCGGACGGAGCAGTTCGACGCCTTTCCGCCGGAGCTGCAAGAAAGCCTGCGTGACGCCAATGTGGTGTTCCGGCTGGATGGCCGGCGCGAGTATGTGCACGAAAGCCCCGCCGCGCAGCAGCTGCGCGCGCGCATGCTGGCCGAAGGAGGCGGCGAGATGGGCATGTGCCTGGTGAGCGGCGAAACCGCGCCGTTGGCCCGGCTGCATCCGGCGATCAAGGGCGTCAATGGCGCGCAAAGTTCGGGCGCTTCCATCGTGTCGTTCAATCTGGAGTCGTTTGCCTCGTACGGGAAAAGCCAAGGTGCCAACGCGCCCATCTCCGAGTTCGCCGCCTTTGCCTACACCGCGGCGCTCAACCACCTGCTGCGGCGAGAAGAGGATAACCGTCAGCGGCTGCAGATTGGAGACGCCACCGTGGTGTTCTGGGCGCGGGCCGCTAGCGCCGAAGGCGCGGCGGCGGCCGAGGCCGCCTTTGCCGACTGGCTGGATCCGCCGGCCGACGATGCCTCCGAAACCCAGCGTGCGCTGGCGGCATTGCAGGACATCGCCGACGGTCGCCCGGTCGCCGAGCTGGGCCTACGGCTGGAGCCGGACACATGCTTGTTTGTGCTGGGTCTGGCTCCCAACGCCTCCCGCCTGTCCATCCGGTTTTGGGAAAGCGGCCGCTTGGAAAGCTTCGCCGCCCGTTTGGCCGCGCACTACCGCGATCTGGAACTGGCGCCGTCGCCTTGGAGGCGGCCGCCCGGCGTCTGGCGGTTGTTGTACGCCGTCGCCGCCCAGGGCAAGGCCGAGAACGTGCCGCCGCAACTGGCCGGCGAGCTGGCCCGCTCCATCTTGGGCGGCGGCCGTTATCCCCGAAGTCTGCTTGTCAACGCAATCATGCGCATGCGCGCCGACGGCGAGTTGTCCGGCACGCGTGTCGCCTTGTGCAAAGCCGTGCTCGGGCGCGATCAGCGTCTGGGAGTCGCCGGCATCAACCTGGAGCTACCCGTGAGTCTGGACATTGCCAACCGAGATCCCGGCTATCTGCTGGGCCGCCTGTTCGCCGAGCTGGAAAGCATCCAGCGCGGCGCGCTGGGCGAGAAGATCAACGCCACCATTCGCGACCGCTACTACGGCGCGGCCTCCGCCACGCCGGCAAATGTGTTTCCGCTGTTGCTGCGCAACGCCCAGCACCATCTGAGCCGGCTGCGCAAGGACAAGCCGGGTTTGTGGAAGACGCTGGAGCGGGATCTGGCCGACATCATCAACGGACTGGATGCGCCCTTGCCGCGCAATCTGGGCATCGCCGCCCAAGGCCAGTTCGCCATCGGCTACTACCACCAGGCCCATGCCCATTATCACAACAAGGGCGGCGATGCGGCCGCCAGCGAAGAAACCGAAGAATAAGGAGCCCGCCATGAGCCTCGCCAACCGCTATGAATTCGTCTACCTGTTCGATGTCAGCAACGGCAATCCCAACGGCGACCCGGACGCAGGCAACCTGCCGCGGCTGGACCCGGAAACCAACCAGGGCCTGGTCACCGATGTCTGCCTCAAGCGCAAGCTGCGCAACTATGTGGCGCTGGAGAAGGAAAACGAGCCCGGCTTCGCCATCTATATGCAGGAAAAATCGGTGTTGAACCACCAGCACAAACGCGCTTACGAGGCGTTGAGCCTGGAACCGGAGCCGAAGAAGCTGCCCAAGGACGAAGCCAAGGCCCGCGAGCTGACCGCCTGGATGTGCAAGAACTTTTTCGATGTCCGCGCCTTTGGCGCGGTGATGACTACAAAAGTCAATACAGGGCAGGTTCGTGGGCCAGTTCAACTAACTTTTGCAACATCTATTGAACCTGTCGTTCCACTTGAGATTTCCATTACTCGGCTTGCGGTCACTAGTGAGGAAGACGCTGAGAGGAAAGATCGTGAAATGGGCCGCAAGCACATCATCCCTTACGGTCTTTACCGCGCGCATGGCTTTGTTTCCGCCAAGCTGGCCGAGCGCGCCGGCTTCGGCGAGGAGGATTTGCAGCTGTTGTGGCGCGGCCTGATCAATATGTTTGAGCATGACCGTTCCGCCGCGCGTGGCGAAATGACGGCGCGCAAGCTGATCGTGTTCAAGCACGAATGCGCGCTGGGCAACGCGCCTGCGCACCGCCTGTTTGACTCTGTCCGCGTGAGCCGGGTGGGCGAAAATGGGGATAGCCCGGCGCGCGGTTTCGCTGATTACCGGGTAGAACTGGACCGCGCCGCCCTTCCCGCCGGCGTGGAGGCGCTGGAGCTGCTGTAGGAGAGGGCGTGATGGAAGACGATGACCTGATTCCGCTCTCCGCCCTGCAACATTATTTGTACTGCCCCCGGCAATGCGCGCTGATCCATTTGGAACAGCAATGGGAAGACAACGCGCAAACGGCCGAAGGGCGCTTGCTGCACGAGCGGGCCGACAGGCCGGGCATGGAAACTCGGCGCGGAGTGCGCACTGCCAGCGCCATGGCGCTTGCCTCGCCAAGGCTGGGCATCGTCGGCGTCGCAGACATCGTCGAATTCCACGGCGGGCCCGATGGCGAGCGGGCCTATCCAGTGGAGTACAAGCGCGGACGGCCCAAAGCGCACCGCGCCGACGAAGTGCAGCTTTGCGCCCAGGCGTTGTGCCTGGAGGACATGCTGGGCGCGGCCATACCCGAAGGCGCGCTGTATTACGGCAAGACGCGCAGACGGCGGCAGGTGGCGTTCGACGACGTCTTGCGGCGGCTGACGCTGGAAACGATAGCCGCCGCGCGCGCGATGTTCGATAGCCGGCAGACGCCGCGCATGGGCTATGAGGCGCGCCGTTGCGACGCCTGCTCGCTGTTGGAATGCTGCCGGCCGCGCCTGCTAGACCGCGCCCAGAGCGTGGAGCAATGGCTGAAACAGCAATGGGATGCCTGAGATGAGACGACAACTCAACACGGTTTACGTCACCACGGAAGGCGCGTGGCTGCGCAAGGACGGCGAAAATCTGGTGATGGAAGTGGAGGGCAGCGAGCGCGCCCGCCTGCCGGTGCATATGCTGGAAGGCCTGGTTTGCTTTGGCCGCGTGCTAGTGTCGCCGCCTCTGATGGGCTTCTGTGCCGAGCGAGGCATCTCCATCAGCTATTTGAGCCAAAATGGCCGTTTCCTGGCTCGGGTGGAAGGGCCGGTCTCCGGCAATGTGTTGCTGCGCCGCGCCCAATATCGAGCCAGCGACGACGGATCAAGCAGCGCATCGTTGGCGCGGCACTTGTTGCTGGGCAAGCTGCACAATCAGCGCGCCGTGCTGTCGCGCGCGCTGCGCGATCATGGCGAAGGATTGAGCGCTGAAGCCCGCTGCGAACTGGAGCAAGCGCGCAAACGTTTGAGCCGGCTGGCCGACAAACTATGGCATGTCGAAGACCTAGACGCCTTGCGCGGGGTGGAAGGCGAGGCGGCGCAGAATTATTTCACCGTTTTTCCGCATCTGCTGCGAGTGGACGATCCCGCCTTGGGTTTTGCCGGTCGCAGCCGCCGGCCGCCGCGCGACCCCGTCAACGCCGTGCTGTCCTTCCTGTATACCCTGCTTACGCATGACTGTCGCTCCGCGCTGGAGAGCGTGGGCCTTGACCCGGCGGTGGGCTTTCTGCATCGGGACCGCCCAGGCCGCCCCAGTTTGGCGCTGGATCTGGTGGAGGAGTTCCGGCCGGTTCTGGCTGACCGTCTGGCCTTGTCCTTGTTCAACCGCCGGCAACTGGCGGCCAAAGATTTTCGCGGCCAGGACAACGGCGGCGTGCTGCTGAGCGACGAGGCGCGCAAAACGGTGCTGGTGGCTTATCAGGAGCGCAAACGGGACAGCCTGCTGCACGCCTACCTGGATGAAAAGGCCGAATTGGGTCTGTTTCCATCTATCCAGGCGCAATTGCTGGCCAGGCATTTGCGCGGCGATCTGGATGCCTATCCGCCATTCTTATGGAAATAGGAGGAAAGGACGATGATGGTGCTGGTCAGTTATGATGTTCGCACCCAGGACAAGGACGGGGCTGCTCGGCTGCGCAAGGTGGCGAAGGCCTGCCGCGACTTTGGCCAGCGCGCTCAGTACTCGGTATTCGAAATCGAGTTGGAGCCGGCGCAATGGGTGCTGTTGCGCGACAAGTTGTGCTCGCTAATCGATCCCAAGCAGGACAGCCTGCGTTTTTACTATCTGGGCAATAACTGGAAGCAGAGAGTCGAGCACGTCGGCGCCAAGCCCGTGTTGGACTTGCAAGGCCCTTTGGTTTTATGAGCGAGGCCGTCCGGCGCGAACCGCAAGCGGATGCCGAAACCCGGGGAGGTTCGCGAAGGCCGGAAAGCCTTGCGCCGCCTGCTTCTCTTTCGCCAAGCAGGGCAAACAAGCTCATGAAGTCGCCAGACATGACCGGGTTCGCGTTTTTCTGGCGAAAAATCTTTTGCAAACAAACAGTTTGAAGCACCCTGTCGCGCCCCACGCGGGCGCGTGGATTGAAACGCCGCATCGATTTCGATGGAGTACGCCGGGCCGGTCGCGCCCCACGCGGGCGCGTGGATTGAAACAACGCGATGGCTTACGTCGCCCCCATGTCATTGGCCGGTCGCGCCCCACGCGGGCGCGTGGATTGAAACACGGCTATTGGGAACCGGGGCATGCCGGTCGCCGTGTCGCGCCCCACGCGGGCGCGTGGATTGAAACACCACTTGGGAATTAGTGCCGCGCAGGGCGTACGTCGCGCCCCACGCGGGCGCGTGGATTGAAACAATCACGCGCACCTGCTCGATTGCAGAGGCGGTGAAGTCGCGCCCCACGCGGGCGCGTGGATTGAAACCTTGCCTGGCGTGCCTATCATCTGGTCAGAGCAGGTCGCGCCCCACGCGGGCGCGTGGATTGAAACAGGAGGTTGATCCGGTCACGCACCAGCGGGTGTCGCGCCCCACGCGGGCGCGTGGATTGAAACACCTTTTGGTGTTGTGCTCCAACAATACCAAACGGTCGCGCCCCACGCGGGCGCGTGGATTGAAACCGAAGATGCGTTGTCGTCCTCGGAGGTGAAGAAGCGTCGCGCCCCACGCGGGCGCGTGGATTGAAACACTCAACAGCGCAGAACACCGCGCACCGATCCTTGTCGCGCCCCACGCGGGCGCGTGGATTGAAACCGAAGATGCGTTGTCGTCCTCGGAGGTGAAGAAGCGTCGCGCCCCACGCGGGCGCGTGGATTGAAACCGCCGTAAATATATTCGTAAAACCAGTCGTTATGTCGCGCCCCACGCGGGCGCGTGGATTGAAACGACGACATCTACGCCGCACACCACGCCGAGGTAAGTCGCGCCCCATGCGGGCGCGTGGATTGAAACAGGTCTAGCGCGCTGTGAATGTTCATGGCCTGCAGTCACGCCCCATGCGGGCGCGTGGATTGAAACGACAAGGATGTGACCGAGTAGCAAGGCCAGTTTGGTCGCGCCCCACGCGGGCGCGTGGATTGAAATTTCTCGACGTGAGATATAAGGCCAATGCGACCTCGGGCGCGCCTATGTCCATTTCCGCTGGCTTGCGTTCAGCGCGGAATCACCATGGGCGTATGGCTGACCGGGTCTTCGATGATCAGGCAGGGCAGGCCGAATACCTGTTCGATCAGCTCGGCGGTGACGATGCGCGACGGCGCGCCTTCGGCGACGATGCGGCCGTCTTTCATTGCGATCAGGTGAGTTGCATAGCGGCAGGCGTGGTTGATGTCGTGCAGCACCGCTACCAGCGTGCGGCCGCCGTCCCGGTTCAGCCGGCGGAACAGCTCCAAGAGCTCGATCTGGTGGGCGATGTCCAGATAGGTGGTGGGTTCGTCCAGCAGCAACAGCGGCGTCTGCTGGGCCAGGGTCATCGCCACCCACACCCGCTGGCGCTGGCCGCCGGATAGCTCGTCCACCTGGCGGTCGGCCAATTCGGCGGTGCCGGTGGCGGCCATGGCCTGATTGACCGCGTCTTCATCGCCGCGGCTCCATTGCCGCAACAAGCCTTGATGCGGGTAGCGGCCGCGCGCCACCAGATCGGCCACGGTGATGCCGTCCGGCGCGACGGCGCTTTGCGGCAACAGGCCCAGCTGGCGGGCCACCGCCTTGGCCGGCTGGCTGTGGATGTCGCGGCCGTCCAGCCGCACCTGGCCATCCAGCGGCTTCAACAGGCGGCTGAGGCTGCGCAGCAGCGTGGATTTGCCGCAGCCGTTGGGGCCGATGACCACGGTGAAGGAGCCGTCGGGAATCCGCAGGTTCAGCTGTTCGCAAATCACTCTTTGCCGATAACCCAGGCGCAGCTGGTCGCCAGACAGGCGCGGCAGGCCGGCGGCGGAGGGGATGGCGTCGACGGCTGCGCCGGGGGAGAGCTTGAGGGTCAGGGTGGTCATGGTTTCGCGCCTCCGGTTTGGCGCAGCAGCAGCCACAGCAAATACAGGCCGCCAATGCTGATGGTGACGACGCCAACCGGCAGTTGGCGCGGATAGAACAGATGTTGCGCGGCGTAGTCGGCCGCCAACAGCAGCAGCGCGCCGGTCCAGGCGGCGGTGAGCGGGCTGGTGGCGCGCGCGCGTTGCAGGCGCTGGGCGATCTGCGGCGCGGCCAGCGCGATGAAGGAAATCGGCCCGGCGGCCGCGGTGGCGGAGGCGATCAGCGCCACGCCCAGGCCCATCAGCAACAGCCGGGCGCGCTCGGCCGGCACGCCCAGCGCGCTGGCGCAGTCGTCGCCCATTTCCAGCAAGCGCATCCACGGTTTCAAGGCCAGCGCCGCCAGCATGGCCAACAGGCAGAACAGCGCGGACGGCAGGCCCTTGCTCCAGGTCATGCCGTTGAGGGTGCCTGCGCCCCAGATGGCGGCGCTCATAGCGGATTCCAGGCTGGCGTTGATCAGCAGCCAGCTGTTGAGCGCGCTCAGCATGGCGCTGACGGCGATGCCGACGATGATCAGCCTGAGGCCTTGCGCGCCGCGCTTCCAAGCCAGCAGGTAGACCAAGGCGGCGGAAGCCAGGCCCCCGGCCAGCGCGCCGCCGGCGATCTGGAAATGCCCGCCGCCGGACAGCGTGATCACCAGCAGCGCGCCGGTATAGGCGCCGGTGTTGAAGCCCACCACGTCCGGGCTGCCCAGCGGATTGCGCAGCAAGGATTGGAAAATGGCCCCGCTCATGCCCAGGGCGGCGCCTATGACCAGCGCCATCGTCACGCGCGGCAGCCGCCATTGCTGCACCACGGCCACGTCCAGCCGGCTGCCGCGGCCTTGCAGGGCGTTCCAGACTTGTTCGAGGCTGAGGTGCAAGGCCCCGGCGCGCAGGCTTATCAAGGCCAGCGCGGCGCAGGCTGCCATCAGCAGCAGCGCCGGCCATAGCCGGCCGGGTTTGACGCGGAAATTGAAGCGGCCGTCCGGGCGGCCCAGCCGCAGCGCCGCCGTTCTCATGCCCGGCCTCCGTTTCCGCCTTGGCTGCGCGCCAGCCAGATCAAGGCCGGCGCGCCGATGAAGGCGGTGACGATGGAGACGCGCAGCTCGCCCGGCGTGAGCAAACGGCCGGCGATGTCCGAGGCCAGCAGCAGAATCGGGGCGAGCAAGGCGGTGAAGGGCAGGCTCCAGCGCAAATCCACGCCGCCCAGGCGGCGCGCGAGGTGGGGAATCATCAGGCCGACGAAGCCTATCGGCCCGGCGGCGGCGGTGCTGGCGCCGCACAGCAGCGTGACGGCGATCACGGTTCCCGCCTGGATCAGCAAGGGGCGGCTGCCCAGGCTGAGCGCCAGATCCTCGCCCAATGCCATCGCGCCCAGCGGGCGGGCCAGCAGCAAGGCCAGCAGGCTGCCGGCCAGGATGGCGGGCGCGGTCTGCGCTACGGCGGCCATGTCGCGCACGTCCAGCGTGCCGGCGCTCCAAAAGCGCAGCCGGTTGAAGGCGATGGGATCAAGCAGGGTGATGGCGGTGGACAAGCCCATCAGCACGGCGCTGACCGCCACGCCGGCCAGCACGATGCGCAGCGGGTCGGCGCGACGGCCGCGCGAGCCGACAACATAGACCAGCAAGGTGGAGAGGAGGGCGCCGGTCGCCGCGCAGGCCATATAGCCGCTATGGCTGTCGATGGACAAGAAGGCTACGCCCAGCACCATGGCAAAGCTGGCGCCGGCATTGACGCCGAGTATGCCGGGATCGGCCAGCGGATTGCGGGTCAGCGCCTGGATCAGCGCGCCGGACAAGCCCAGCGCCGCGCCGGCCAACAGGCCCAGCAAGGTGCGCGGCAGCCGGCCTTGCAGCACGATCACGCTGTCCGGCCCATCGGCCTGGCCCAGCAGGCTGCGCCAAACGATGTCCAGCGGGATGGACTTGGCCCCCAGGGCCAGGCTTAGCGCGCAGAGCAGGGCGAGCAGGGCCAGGCAGGCCAGCAAGAGGCCGATCCGGCGGGTGGAAACAGAGCGGGCAGTCATGTGCAAATGAAAATGATTCCCAATAACAAGGCGTGATGTTACCATGCTTATCACATGAAAGGACAGCCCCGCGGCTGGGCTTGTCATTCCTCAGGCGGCGTCCGTTTGGCGGCATGCCGCGTCTGTTACGAATCCTTGCGTTGAGAAAATGAAAAAATCGTCCATCTTCGTGGATTTCAGCTTGCTCAAGCTGAATCCCCATTTCCGCTCCATTTTCATCGCCCGGATGATCTCCGTGTTCGCCTTCGGCATCCTGATGGTGGCGGTGCCGGTGCAGATCCACCAGTTGACGGGCTCCACGCTGCAGGTGGGCGCGGCGATGGCGCTGGACGGCATGGGCATGTTCGCCGGCCTGATGTGCGGCGGCGTGCTGGCCGACCGCATGGACCGCCGCCGGCTGATCTTGCTGGGCCGCTCTTCTTGCGGGCTAGGTTTTCTGGCGCTGGCCCTGAACGGCTTCATGACGCATCCTTCGGTGACGGCGCTGTATGTGGTGTCGGCCTGGGACGGCTTTTTCAGCGGCATCGGCATCACCTCGCTGATGGCCTCCATTCCGGTCATCGTCGGCCGCGAAAACCTGCCGGCCGCCGGCGCGCTGAGCATGCTGACGGTGCGCTTCGGCGCGGTGCTGTCGCCGCTCTTGGGCGGGGTGATCATCACCGCCGCCGGCGTGAACTGGAACTATCTGCTGGCGGGCATCGGCACGCTGGCTACGCTGATTCCGCTGACTCGCCTGCCTTCCTTGAAGCCGCAGCAGGCCGAGCCAACGCATCCGCTGCGTTCGCTGCTGGAGGGTTTTGAGTTTCTGTGGCAGAACAAGGTGGTCGGCGCGGTGGTGGCGGTGGGCACGCTGCAGACGGTGCTGAGCGCGGTGCGGGTGCTGTATCCGTCGCTGGCCGAAGACGGCTACGGCGGCGGCGCGTTTGAGGTGGGCCTGATGTATTCGGCGGTGCCGCTGGGCGCGATGCTGGGCGCCTTCACCAGCGGCTGGGTGGGCGGCCTCAGCCGTCCCGGCGCGATGATGCTGGCTTGCGTCACCGCCTCGTCGCTGGCCATCGCGTCTCTGGGCGCCTTCACTCATCTGGCCTATGGGCTGGCGGCGCTGGTGGCGCTGGGCTATCTCGGCTCCATCGCCTCCTTGCTGCAGTTCACGCTGGTGCAGGGCCAGACGCCGGACCATCTGCTGGGCCGGGTCAACAGCCTGTGGAACGCGCAGGACGTGGTGGGCGACAGCCTGGGCGCGTTGGGTCTGGGCGCGCTGGCGCGCGCCTTGGCGCCGCTGATGGCGGTGGCCTGGTTCGGCGCCGGTGCGGCGGCGGCGGGTTTGCTGATGTGCCTGGGCTTCGGCTCGCTGCGTCGCCTGCCCGGCGGACACGCGCAGGAAGAGGCCGAGGGCGAGCCGGCGGAGCAGGCCGCAGGGTCTTGAATTTCTGAGGGTATGAAAAAAGCGGACTTCGGTCCGCTTTTTGTTTGGCCGCGGCTGGCGGCCGAGGCTAGGTGAATTGCTTGCGCAGCCGCGCCAGCAGATTGCGCGCGCTGTAGTAATCCAGGCGGAAGGTGTCCAGGCCGGCGACGTACACCTGTTTGCCCTTGACTGCCGGGATGCTGGCCAGGAAGGGATTGGCCAGCACTTGCGGCACTTGGCTCTGGTCGGCGTTGAACAGCAGCATCGATTGGCCGCGCAGGCCATCGGCGAACTTCTCGCCGCTCAGCTCGATGATGTCGTGGCGCGAACCCATGCTGGTATTGCCCTTGACGCTGTCCGGGACGGCGGCGAGCGTGAATCCCAGCGACTGCAGCAGCTTGCCCTGCGCCGATTGCGGCGTCCACAGATTGGCGCCGGAGCCGTCCTCGTAATACACCAGCGCCGAGGTCGGCTGCGGCGGCAGCTTCAGCGCGGCCTTCAGTTTCGCCGCTTCGGCGTCGAAATCGGCGATGGCTTTGGCGGCGTCGGCTTCGCGGCCGGTGGCTTGCCCCAGCAGCGTCGCCAGCTCCTGCCAGCTCTTGTCGTCGTAATTCACCACCAGGGTCGGAGCCATCTGGCTCAATTGCTCGTACAGTTTCAGCGCGGAGTCGCCGCCGGTGCCGGCCATCACGATCAGGTCCGGCTGGGCGGCGATGATGGCTTCGGCATTGGGTTCGCCCTGGTAGAGCGGAGTGACGCCGCGCTGCTTGGCCACCGCGCTCCATTGGGTGAAAAAGCCTTGCTCGTCGGTCACTTTCGAATGGGCGGAACTGCCGCCGCTGGCCACCACCGGCGCGTGGATGGCCAGCAGGGTGCCGGTCAGGGTCACGCTGGTGGATACGATGCGCTGCGGCATCTGCTCCAGCGTCAGCTTGCCCTTGGGCGTGTCCAGCGTGCGCGGCCAGTTGGCATGGCTGGCTGCGGATGCGTCTTTGGCGTCAGGCGAGGCGTCGCAGGCGGAAAGCAACATGACGATGCCGGCGGCGGCCAGTTGCAGCGCTCGACGGCGCGAGAGGGAAGAGAGCGGCATGGAGCGGTCCTTTGTCTTTCAATGCAAGCCGAATTGTTGCAATTGATAAGTATTATCATTAGCATTATTGCCCATGCCAGGGTGCGCCGTCCAGATAGGCCGGTCGCTGGCGAGTCGGGGAGGCGGTTGGTCTGCCGTTGCGTTTCGCTTGCGCGCGGCCTGCGGCGGCTTCTGTCATGGAATGGGAATGAGCCAGCCGCCGGGCCGGGTTTGTCTTGCGTTTGGGCGCGAGGCGGCCGGTCCTGGGCTTGGCCGGAATGCGCGGAAACATGCGGATAGTGATGGCGATGGTGATGGCGGCGGGCCTGGCCGGCTGCAAGGGGACGGACACGGCGCCGGAGGCGGGCAAGCCGCCCGAGGTGGGGGTGGTGAAACTGGAGGCGAAGGACGTGGCGATTAGGGCCGAACTGGCCGGCCGCACCGTAGCCTTCCGCAGCGCCGAAGTCCGGCCGCAGGTAAACGGCATCGTATTGAAGCGCGCTTTCACCGAGGGCAGCCTGGTGAAAGCTGGCGACTTGCTGTACCAGATTGATCCGGCCGGCTACCAGGCGGCTTTGCAGCAGGCCGACGCGACGCTGGCCTCGGCCCGCGCCGCGCTGGGCAGCCTCAAGGGCCGCGCCGAGCGCTATGCCGAGCTGGCCAAGATAGACGGCGTCAGCCGCCAGGAGCGCGAGGAGGCGGACGCCGACTACCGCAAAGGCCTGGCCGCGGTGAAGGCCGGCGAGGCGGCGGTGGCGGCGGCCAGGGTGGACCTGTCGCGCACCCGCGTGCTGGCGCCGATTTCCGGCCGTATCGGCCGCTCCGCCGTCAGCGAGGGCGCCTTGGTCACCTCGGGCCAGAGCGCGGCGCTGGCCACCATCCAGCAGCTGGACCCGATGTACGTGGACATCGTCCAATCCAGCCAGGACCTGTTGGCGTTCAAGCGCCGGCAGGCCGACGGCGAGCTGCAGCCCGCCGGCGCGGCCGCCAGGCTGAAGCTGGAGGACGGCGCGCCGTACCGCCATCCCGGCAAGCTGCGCTTTACCGAATTGAACGTGGACCGCGTCTCCGGCACGGTGACGCTGCGCGCCGAATTCCCCAATCCCGAAGGTCTGCTGCTGCCCGGCATGTATGTGCGCGCCGAGCTGGAGCAGGGCGTGCGCCGCCTGGCAGTATTGGCGCCGCAGCAGGGCGTGGCGCGCGACGACAAGGGGCGCGCTACCGCGCTGGTGCTGGGCGCCGGCAACAAGGTGGAGCAGCGGCTGCTGACGACGGAAGGCACCCACGGCGCTTACTGGCTGGTGACCACGGGATTGAAAGCCGGCGACCGGCTGATCGTAGACGGCCTGCAGCGCGCCCGCCCGGGCGAGGCGGCGACGCCGGTGGCCTTGCCGGCCCAGGCCGGGAGGAGCTGAGCGATGCTGGCGCGTTTCTTCATAGACCGCCCGGTCTTCGCCTGGGTGCTGGCCATCGTCATCATGCTGGCCGGCCTGTTCGCCTTGCGCGCGCTGCCGGTGTCGCAATATCCGGACATCGCCCCGCCCACGGTGATGGTCAGCGCCAGCTACCCCGGCGCGTCCGCCCAGGTGGTGGAGACCAGCGTGATCCAGGTGCTGGAGCAAGAGCTGAAGGGTCTGGACAAGCTGATGTACTTCAGCTCCACCAGCTCCTCGTCCGGCCAGGCCGAGATCATGCTCACCTTTCGCCAGGGCGCGAATCCCGACACTGCCCAGGTGCAGGTGCAGAACAAAGTCAGCCAGATGCTGGCGCGGCTGCCGCAGCAAGTGCAGCAGAACGGGTTGTCGGTGCAGAAGATGCAGGGCGACTTCCTGTTGATCGCTTCCTTTTACGATGTCAGCGGCCAACGCAGCGACACCGATATCGCCGATTGGCTGGCTAGCAATGTGCAGGACCCGCTGAGCCGGGTGGACGGCGTCGGCTCGGTGCGCGCCTTCGGCGCGCCATACGCGATGCGGATATGGCTGGACCCGCACAAACTCAACAGCTACGGCCTGATTCCCTCCGACGTCAGCGCCACCGTTTCCAAGCAGAACACCGAGGTGTCTGTCGGGGAACTGGGCGCTCGGCCGTCGCCGGCCGGGCAGCAGCTCAACGCGATGGTGACGGCCTGGTCGCGGCTGTCCACGCCGGAGCAGTTCCGCGATATCGTGGTCAAGGCGTTGCCGGACGGCGGCGCGGTGCGGTTGGGCGATGTGGCGCGGGTGGAGCTGGGACAGGAGGATTACAGCAGCAGCTCGCGGCTGAATGGCCATCCGGCCTCCGGCCTGGCGGTGATGCTGGCGCCGGGCGCCAACGCGCTGGCCACCGCAGAGGCGGTGAAGACGCGCGTCGCCGAGCTGCAGCGCAATTTCCCGCCCGGCATCCGCGTCGCCTATCCGGAGGACACCACCCATTTCGTCCGGCTGTCGATACGCGCGGTGATGGAAACGCTGCTGGAAGCGGTGGTGCTGGTGGTGCTGGTGATGTACGTGTTCCTGCGCAACTGGCGCGCGACGCTGATTCCGGCGCTGACGGTGCCGGTGGTGCTGCTGGGCACTTTCGGGGTGCTGGCGGCGGCCGGCTTCGGCATCAACACGCTGACGCTGTTCGGCATGGTGCTGGCCATCGGCCTGCTGGTGGACGACGCCATCGTGGTGGTGGAGAACGTTGAGCGGGTGATGCACGAGCAAGGCGTGGACGCGCATACGGCCACCGTGCGCTCGATGGGCGAGATCGGCGGCGCGCTGGTCGGCATCGGCCTGGTGCTGGGGGCGGTGTTCTTGCCCATGGCTTTTTTCGGCGGCTCGGTCGGCGTCATCTACCGCCAGTTTTCGATCACCATCGTCGCGGCGATGGCGCTGTCGGTGCTGACTGCGCTGACGCTGACGCCGGCCTTGTGCGCGACGCTGCTGCGGCCGGAAAAGCCATCGGATAGCGGCCCTTTGGCCGCGTTTGAGCGCCGTTTCCTCCGTTTGCAGTCGGCCTATGCCGACCGCTGGCTGCCAAGCTGGCTGCGCCGCCCATTGCGCGGCGGCCTGGTTTACCTGGCGCTGATCGCCGGACTGGCCGCGCTGTATCCGCAGCTGCCCACAGCTTTCATTCCGGACGAGGACCAGGGCACGGTGATGGTGCAGTTCACGCTGCCTACTGGCGCCACTCACGAGCGCGCCGACAAGGTGGCGCGCGCGGTGGAGAAGCATTTTCTTGAGACCGAGAAGGCCAATGTGGAGTCGGTGTACATGCTGTCCGGCTTCAGCTTCGGCGGCTCCGGCCAGAACGCCGGCATGGCCTTCGTCGCGTTGAAGGACTGGTCGCAGCGGTCGGGCGCCGGCAACAGCGCGCAGGCGATCGCCGACCGCGCCACCGTCGCGCTGGCTTCGCAGCGCGACGCCGAGGTGTTCGGCATGGTGCTGCCGCCCATCGGCGGCCTGGGGCAGACCAACGGTTTCGAATTCTGGCTGCAGGACGCGTCCGGCGTGGGGCGCGAAGTCCTGGCCAAGGCCGGCGACCAGTTGCTGAAGGCCGCGCAGGGCGACGACAGGCTGAGCGCGGTGCGTTCCGGCGCGCCCGACGACAAGCCGCAATTGCGGTTGGACGTGGACCAGCGCAAGGCGGCCGTTCTGGGGCTGGACCCCGCCAATGTCGCCGACACGCTGGGCGCGGCCTGGGGCGGGCGCTACATCAATGATTTCATCGACCGCGGCCGGGTGAAGAAAGTGATGATGCAGGCCGACGCGCCTTACCGTTCCAAGCCCGAGGACCTGGGCCTGTGGTTTGTCCGCGGCGCGGACGGCATGATGACGCCGTTTTCCGCTTTCGCCCGCGCGCGCTGGGAATACGGCCCGGCGCAGCTGAACCGCTACAACGGCCTGCCGGCGTTGCCGCTGTCGGGCTCGGCCGCCGCCGGAATCAGCTCCGGCGAGGCGATGCGGGCGGTGGAGGCGATCGCCGGCAAGCTGCCGGGCACCCAATACGAATGGAGCGGCCTGTCCTACCAGGACCGGCTGTCCAGCGGCCAGACGCCGTTGCTGTACGCGGTGTCCATCCTGTTTGTCTTCCTGTGCCTGGCGGCGCTGTACGAAAGCTGGCTGGTGCCCTGCGCCGCGATGACGGCGATTCCGCTGGGCGTGCTTGGCGCGGTATTGGCGGTGATGGCGCGCGGCCTGGCCAACGACATCTATTTCCAGGTGGGGCTGTTGACGACGATAGGCCTGTCGGCCAAGAACGCGATTCTGATCATCGAGTTCGCCGAAGCGGCGATCCGGCGCGGCGCGGCTCCGCTGGACGCGGCGCTGGACGCCGCCCGCCAGCGGCTGCGGCCGATACTGATGACCTCGCTGGCCTTCGGCTTCGGCGTGGCGCCGCTGGTCTGGGCCGGCGGGCCCGGAGCCGGCAGCCAGAACGCCATCGGCGCGGCGGTGTTGGGCGGCGTGTTGTCCGCCACCGTGCTGACGCTGTTCTTCGTGCCGCTGGCGCATGTGTTGATCCGGGGCCTGGCCGGACGCGTCGCAGCGCGACGTGTGAAGCTGGCGGAGGCGCGGCCATGAAACGAGTTTTCTGCTTATTGATGGGCGCGGTTTTGGTTGGCTGCGCGTCGCCGCAGCCGGATTACCAACGGCCCGCCGCGCCGGTGCCGGCGCATTGGCCGGCGGCGGACGCGGAGGGCTGGCTGGCGGATGTGGCCTGGCGGCGCTTCTTCGTCGACGACGGCCTGCGCGAAACCATCGCCCAGGCCTTGGCCAACAACCGCGATTTGCGCGCGGCCGTCGCCAATGTCCAGGCGGCGCGGGCGCAGTACCGGATACAGAACGCGGCGCGGCTGCCGACCGTGCAGCTGCAGGGCAACGCCAACCGCCAGCTGACCCGCGGCGGCGATCCGTCGTTGGCGGTGGACAGCCGCGGGGTCAGCGCCGGCTTGGGCGTCAGCGCGTTCGAGCTGGACCTGTTCGGCCGGGTGCGGAGCTTGAGCGACGCGCAATGGCAACGCTATCTGGCCAGCGAGGCCGGCGCGCAGGCGGCGCGGGTCAGCCTGATCGCGGAAACCGCCAACGCTTACCTGGCATTGGCCGCCGACCGCAGCCAGCTGGCCGCGGCGCGGGCGACGCTGCAAAGCGCCGAGCGCTCGCTGGCCTTGACGCGCGAGCGGCTGCGGCTGGGCGCGTCTTCCGCGCTCGATGTCAGCTCCATGGAAACGGTGCGGCAGCAGGCGCGGGCCGATGTCGCCCGCTACCAGGGGCTGGCGGAGCGGGACCGCTTGGCGCTGCAATTGCTGGTCGGCGCGGAGTTGGAGCAGGCGCGCTTGCCGGCGGCGCTGGAGGACAAGCCCTACACGCTGGCGGCGCTGCCGGTGGACGCGCCGGCCGATGCTTTGCTGCGCCGGCCGGATGTTCGCCAGGCGGAGAATTTGCTGCGGGCCGCCCATGCCGACGTGGACGCCGCGCGGGCGGGCCTATGGCCCAAGCTGGGGCTTAGCGCCAGCTCAGGACTGAGCGGCGTAACGCTGGCCAGCTTGTTGAATACTCCCGCGCGCGCGTTGAGCTGGGCGTTGGACGCGAGCTTGCCCTTGTTGGATGGCGGCGCGGCCAAGGCCGGAGTAGATCAGGCGGAAGCGCAGCGGCTGGCGGCGCTGGCCGCCTATGAGAAAGCTTTGCAGAATGGATTCCGCGAGGTGGCAGACGCCTTGAGCCAGCGCCAGGCGCTGGCGGAGGAAAAGCAGGCGCGGCAGGCATCGCTTGCCAGCGCGGAAAGCTCGCTGCGGCTGGCGGAGGCGCGTTATCGGCAGGGGCTGGATGGCTATCTGAGCCTGCTGGAGGCGCAGCGCGCCGCGCAATCCGCGCGCCAGCAGTGGGTCAGCGCCAGCCTGGTCGAGGCGGAGAACATGGCGGTGTTGTATCGGGCGCTGGGCGGCGGAGGCTAGCGTCCAGCACGCCGCGACAAGGCCTGATCCCGCGCGGCGTCTCTTTGTTTCGGCGCCGCCGAGCTTCGCGATTGGTCGGCGACGCTAAGCTTGCACAGCGTTGCGCAGCAGGGCTGGCTGAGTCCTGCTTGCGGGGTGTTGACGCCGCGCTCCCGGCCTTGTGGAGCGCGGGCTGTGCGGCGAAGCAGGAGGGGCGTGATATTGGAATGTAAATGACTGTGTTTGATTGCTATTGACATTCAGCGGCGCAAGATATAGATTGAATGATAATTATTATCATTATCAAGTGATGTGCAATCGCATAATGGACTATTCCATGCATCCGCAGACTTCCACCTCCGGCCAGCAGGCTGGACAAGATGAATACCTGTTTTTGTCCGGCCACCGCAGTCTTCGAGCTTCCGGTATTTTCAGGCGGCTCAACACACCCGCAGGCGATGGCGGATTCGACAGCCATGTCGCCGCCGCGTTTGGCGCGGCCCGCGCCGCCGGCATCGCGCAGCCGGTCTTGATGGGCGCGATTCCTTTCGACCTGGACCAGCCCTCGCAGCTGTTCATACCGCATGAGGCGCGCTTCTTCGACCGCGCCGAACGGCTGGCCGCAGCCATGGCCGGCAAGGCGGCGCGCGGCGAAGTGGTGCGTGCCAGCAGCATGCCGGACGAGCAAGGCTTCAAGGCCGCCGTGCGCCAGGCCATCGCCAACTTCCAGCACAGCGAGATCAAAAAGGCCGTGCTGTCGCGCATTTGCGAGCTGCGTTTCGCCCAACCGGTGGCGGTGGATGCGATTTTCGACGCGCTGTGCCGGCAAAATCCGCATGGCTACCAGTTCCGGCTGCCTATGCTGGACGGCAGCTCGCTGATCGGCGTCAGTCCGGAGTTGCTGCTGCGCAAGTCAGGCAAGCAGATCCTGACCTTCCCGCTGGCCGGCTCGGCCAAGCGCCAGGCCGATGCCGCGCAGGACGAGGCCGTCGGCGCGGATTTGCTGGCTTCGGCCAAGGACCACTACGAGCACAGCCTGGTGATAGATGAAATCCGCCGCGTGCTGGCGCCGCATTGCCAGGCGCTGGACGTGCCGGCAGCGCCTAATTTGCTGAGCACCAGCGCCATGTGGCATCTGGGCACCCGCATCGATGGCGAGCTGGCGGATGGCGCGTCGTCGTCGCTGGGGCTGGCTTGCCAACTGCATCCCACGCCGGCGGTTTGCGGCTATCCGACAGCGCTGTCGCGCAAGCTGATCAATCTGATCGAGCCTTTCGAACGCGGCGTGTTCAGCGGCATGGTGGGCTGGTGCGACGAGCATGGCGACGGCGAGTGGGTCGTCACCATACGCTGCGCCACCATCCAGCAGGAAACCGTCCGGCTGTTTGCCGGAGCGGGCATTGTCGAGGCCTCGTCGCCTGAGGCGGAGTGGGCGGAAACCCAGGCCAAGCTGGGCACCATGCTGGGCGCTTTCGGGCTGACCGCGGCGGAGGCATTGGCATGAGCATTCCTTACACCCGTTGGCCGCAAGCATTGGCGGATCAATATCGCGCGGCCGGCTACTGGACGGATTTGCCGCTGAGCGAAATGCTGGCGCGCCACAGCCGGCTGCGGCCGGATGCGCCCGCCGTGATCTGCGGCGAAAGGACGCTGAGCTACGCCGAGCTGGATCGCCAGTCGCGCAATCTGGCCGCCTGGCTGCTGAGCCAGGGCGTTGGCCGGCATGACACCGCCCTGGTGCAATTGCCCAATGCCGCGGAATTCTATGTGACGCTGTTCGCCCTGCTGCGCATCGGCGCGGCGCCGGTCAATGCCTTATTCAGCCATCAAAGGCTGGAGCTTGCCGGCTACGCGGACCAGATCCAGCCGCGTTTGCTGATAGCGGATCGCCGCCATCCCTTGTTCGCCGGCGATGCCTTCATTGACGAGCTGCGCCAGCGCTCGCCGGGCTTGTCCACGGTAGCGCTGTTGGGCGATGGCCTGGATGATATTTTGCAGCGCGATGCCGAGCTGCCGGACACCGCCGGCCCCAGCGCGGCTGACGAGGTGGCGTTCTTCCAACTGTCCGGCGGCAGCACCGGCACGCCCAAGCTGATTCCGCGCACCCACAACGATTACTTCTACAGCGTGCGCCGCAGCGCGGAAATCTGCGAGCTGGGACCGCATACCCGTTTCTTGTGCGCCTTGCCGGCGCCGCACAATTTCCCGCTCAGCTCGCCGGGCGCGCTGGGCGTGTTCCATGCCGGCGGCGCGGTGGTGTTGGCGCCCAGTCCGGAGCCGTTGAGCTGCTTCGCCTTGATAGAGCGGCATCAGGTGGATATCGCCGCGCTGGTGCCGCCCGCCGTGGCCTTGTGGCTGCAGGCGGCGCCGGGGCAGGCGCATCGTCTCGCCAGCCTGAAGCTGTTGCAAGTGGGCGGCGCGAGCTTTGCCGAATCCACCGCGCGGCAAGTGCCGCAGGTATTGGGTTGCCGTTTGCAGCAGGTGTTCGGCATGGCCGAGGGATTGGTTAACTACACCCGCCTGGACGACGGCGACGACAAGATATTCGGCACCCAGGGCCGGCCGATGAGCGACGGCGACGAAGTCAAGGTGGTGGACGAGGCCGGCTATCCGGTGCCGCCAGGCGAGCCGGGCATGCTGGCCACGCGCGGACCGTATACCTTCCAAGGTTATTTCCAGAGCCCGGAGCACAATGCCCGCGCCTTCGATCAGGACGGCTTCTATTACTCCGGCGACATGGTGGTGCGGGACGAACAGGGTTATCTGCGCGTGGTGGGCCGGGTCAAGGACCAGGTCAACCGCGGCGGCGAAAAAATCGCCGCCGAGGAAATCGAACACCTGCTGCTGCGCCATCCACAGGTGGCGCAGGCCGCCTTGGTGGCGATGCCGGACGCGCTGCTGGGCGAGAAAAGCTGCGTCTACATCGTGCCGCGCGGCGATGGCCTGAAGGCCGTGGCCTTGCGCCGATTCCTGCGCGAACTGGGCGTGGCCGATTACAAAATTCCCGACCGCGTGGAGCTGGTGGCCAGCCTGCCGCTGACCCACGTCGGCAAGATTGACAAACAAACGCTGCGCCAAAACCTGGCCGCGGCGGTTTCAGCCTGAGACAAGCAATGAGCATTCCCTCTTTAGACGCGTACGCTTTGCCGCAAGCGGCCGATTTTCCCGCCAACAAGACCGATTGGCGTTTGGAACCATCGCGCGCAGTGTTGTTGATTCACGATATGCAGCGCTATTTCCTGGCTTTTTACGGGCCGGACAGCGCGTTGGCCAAGCAATTGATCGCCCGCATCGCTGATTTGCGGCAGTGGGCCGACCGCCACGGCGTGCCGGTGGTGTATACCGCGCAGCCCACCGAGCAAAGCGCGCAAGACCGCGCCTTGCTCAACGATATGTGGGGGCCGGGCCTGACCCGCGCCGAACCGGCCCAGCAGGCGGTGACGCCGGAGCTGGCGCCGCGCGAAGGCGACATCGTGCTGGACAAATGGCGTTACAGCGCTTTCCAGCGCAGCGATCTGCAAGAGCGCATGCAGGCCTGGGGCCGCGACCAACTGCTGATTTGCGGCGTGTACGCCCACATCGGCTGCATGATGACGGCGGCGGACGCCTTCATGCGCGACATCCAGGCTTTCCTGGTGGGCGACGCCGTGGCGGATTTCAGCGAGGAAGAGCACCGCATGGCCTTGCGCTATGTGGCCACGCGCTGCGGCAAGGTGATCTCCCATGCCGAGCTGGCGGTGGCCGCCGACAAGCCGACGCGCGATTGGCTGAAGGCGCAGGTGCTGGCCGTGCTGGAGGATGGCGACGATAGCCTGGCGGGAGAGGACAACCTGATCGACTATGGTTTGGACTCGGTGCAGGTGATGGCCCTGGTGGCCCGCTGGCAGGCTTTGGGCATCAAGGTGAGTTTCGAAGATCTGGCCCGCGATCCGTCGTTGGATGGCTGGTGGGGGCTGATCGCTCCGCAAGTGGCGGAGGCGGCGTAGGGCATGTTGAAACTGGATTTTGCCGGGCAGCGGGTGTGGGTGACCGGCGCGGCCCAGGGCATAGGCGCGGCCATCGCCGCTGCCTTTGCTGAGGCCGGCGCGGAAGTGATCGAGCTGGACAAGCAGTTTGCCGGCGACGAGCGTCTCGATGGCAGGCGGCGCATCGCGCTGGACATCGCCGACCCGGCCCAAGTGGGCGAGCTGTGCCGACGCCTGGAAGTTGAGGAGGCGCTGCCGGACGTGCTGATCAACGCCGCCGGCGTGTTGAGGCAGGGACATGCCGATGCGCTGTCGCTGGAGGACTGGCGTTTGTGCTTTGCGGTCAATGTCGACGGCCCCTTCCATTTATTGCGCGAACTGCTGCCGCACTTCAAGCGGCGGCGGGCCGGCGCCATCGTCAATATCGCCTCCAACTCCGCGCATGTGCCGCGCTTGGGGCTGGCGGCCTATTCGGCCAGCAAGGCCGCCATGGCCACGATGAGCCGCATTGTGGCGCTGGAGCTGGCGCCCTATGGTGTGCGCTGCAATCTGGTGTCGCCGGGCTCCACCGATACGCCGATGCTGCGCGGCATGTGGGCCGATGACAGCGGCGAGGCGCGCACCATCGCCGGCAGGCCGGAGTCTTATTGGGTGGGCATTCCGCTCGGCAAGCTGGCGCGCCCCGACGATGTGGCCGCCTCCGTGCTGTTCCTGGCTTCGCCGCTCGCCGGCCATCTCACCATGCAGGACCTGGTGGTGGATGGCGGCGCCACGCTGGGCGCCTGAGGCATCGCTTTTATCAAACTTCAAGGCGATATGCTTGCCATATCGCCCCTTGCCGCGGCCGCCGGCTCTGGATCCGGCGCCGCGGCCCACTGCGGAGATATTCCATGAACCAGCTTGTCGGCCTGCCGGCCAGCGCGCGCGAGGCCGCGCTGGCATCCGAGCTGTCTGCCACCAATGCGAGCTATCACAGCATGCCCAGCCCCGGCGAGCTGCTGGCCCGCCTGCCGATGACGCCGGAGGCCGCGCGGCAGGCGCGTCTGGGCAGGCTGGCGGTGCGGCAGGCGCTTGCCGGCAACGATCCGCGCTGGCTGGTGGTGGTGGGGCCGTGCTCCATACACGACACGCAGGCCGGACTGGATTACGCGCGCCGGCTGGCTGACTTGTCGGCGGAGCTGGGCGACACCTTGCTGATCGTGATGCGCGCTTATTTCGAAAAGCCGCGGACCACGGTGGGCTGGAAAGGGTTGATCAACGATCCTTATATGGACGACAGCTGCTGCGTGGAAGAGGGCATGCATATGGCCAGGCGCTTCCTGCTGGCGGCGAGCGAGCTGGGCGTGCCGCTGGCCGGCGAGGCGCTGGACCCGGTGTCGCCGCTGTATCTGGCCGACTTGCTGAGCTGGGTGGCCATAGGCGCGCGCACCACCGAATCGCAAATCCATCGCGAACTGGCGTCCGGCATGGAAACCGCCGTCGGTTTCAAGAACGGGACGGATGGCTCGCTGGATACGGCGCTGCACGCCATCCAGTCGGCTTGCAGCCCGCATGTGTTTTTGGGCGCGGACCGAGACGGCAAAGTGGCGGTGGTGCGCAGCCGCGGCAATCCGCATTGCCATCTGGTGTTGCGCGGCGGTGGCGGGCGGCCCAATTACGATTCGGTCAGCATCGCGCTGGCGGAGGCCGCGATGAAAAAGCACGCCATCGATCCCGTCATCATGGTGGACTGCGCGCATGGCAACTCGTCGAAGCAGTACGAACGCCAAGCGGTGGTGCTGGCTGATGTGGTGGGACAAATTGTCCATGGCAACCGCAGCATCCGCGGCGTGATGATAGAAAGCTTCATCGAGGCCGGCCGGCAGGATATCCCGGCCGACCAAAGCCTGCTGCGTTACGGTTGCTCGGTCACCGACCCCTGCGTGGGCTGGGACGATACCGTGTCCATGCTGCGAGAGGCCCGCAAGCGTTTGCGGCCGCTGATCGCTTAGCCGCATGCATTGATTGGGCGTAAAGCGGCAAAGGGACGCCTTTGCCCGCAAGCGCCTCTCTTGCCTATCTGTATCCGAGACTTCCATTTCTATTTTTGTCGGGCCCTGCTCATTGGCGCGCTGTCTGGTCCAGTCGCGGCGCATGCGCCGCGTCGGGCCCCGTGTGCTCGACATCCTATCTTCCTGACATCGTCTGAAGCTTTCGTTCTTGGCGCGTAGCCAGTAATTTTGGCGGCTTCTTGGCGTATCTCCCCCCCGTTCAGTCTGTTGTTGCCAGTCTGGCAACGATCGCTTGCGCGCATGATTTTATAAATGTGTGCAAATGTTGCACTTTTCTAATTTTATCTTGAATTTATCCGTCGCCTGATGTCATAGTTTTGGCATTTATTTCTATTCCAGGCGCGTGCGGCCGGGGGATTGCGATGTTTAAGACAATTCACTTGAAGATGGTTTTCTTGTTGCTATTTTCCATGCTGTGGCTGCCGGGCTTCGCGTGGGCGGCCATGCAGATGTATGTCTACGACGGCAAAAATGCTCCTGTCTTGCCGGTGCAGTACATCAATGCCAAATCCGGGGTGGCGGTTTTGGTCGAAACGGGTCTTGAGAAGAAGGCTGTAGTCGACCTGGCTTTCAACGGCGCGGTGATCTCAAGCCAGAAGACAGATCTGGCAGCGCCTGGCAATGTGTTCAAGCTTGGGAATACCAACTATGTCGGTTTCGAACTGAAATTCGATCTGCAAGCCGAAGGGACGTATACCTTCAGCGCCAGGATTTTGGATAAGAACAATACTGTCATTTCCAGCGAGTCCAAGACAGTGGTGGTCGACCGAAAGCCGCCATCGATGAGTGAGTTCTTCCGCAAGGGGCCTTATCGCATCTATGGCTCGGGCGATACTTATTACCTGTCTGGGGTCGAGATAAGCGAGTATGGCGTCGATAATGTGACGGATGAAAACGGCATCGCCGACTTCTCTTTCTTCCTGGTGCAGCCAAATGGCAGTGAAACCAAGCTGGCGACAGGCGCGTGGGACGGCGACAAGCGGATTGCCAGCGTGAAATCCGGCGGCGCCTATTTGAACTTTCCGCTGCCTGTTGATGCCAAGCTCAGGCCGGTGATTTTCCGCGCCGTCGACAAGGCCGGCAATATTGCGGAAAAGCGCTACAACATGGCGCGGCATGATGGCGGCGCATTCAATGCCGAGGTGGTCGGCTTGTTCGACCCGGCTCGCTACGCGGCGGGGCAGCGCATGGCGGATGGCGAGGTGGCCAGCCGCTACCCGCAGTTTGTGCCTTATACGCCAGGCATGCCGATCTCGGGCGAGTCGCTGAAGTTATTGGCCAGAATGCCATTGAAGGAGCATGCCAGCGCAGATCTGATACTGGGTAGAAGTTTCGCCTTTCCTGGCTGGGCGGGGCCGGAGGCGGCAATCAATGGTTATGTCTACCAGGTCTGCGAGCCTAACATCTCGGAGCAAGGCAATCAGACTGCGACTTGCGCAGTGGTGGATGGTTATACCTGGTCTCTTGGCTGGCTGAATTGGTCGGTCAAAATCACCACGACTCAACCGCCGGTCATCAAGAGCGCGAAGTACGTCGCCAACGACGGGCAGCAATATACCAGCGGCCGTTTCAACAGAAATACCGTGCCCAAAGGCATGGGGCGTTTCATCGTAGAAGTCGAGCCGCGTGCTTATACGCAAGCGGTGACGGTGGCCAAAGGCGGCAATGCGTTGTGCACGCTGTCGCCAGGACAAACTGTCTGCACTTATCCCTTCGCTTTCCCTGAGTCTGGAACGTCGATTACGCGTGGTTGGGAATTAGGCGGCAGCGTCTACGATGTCGCCAATCCCAAAAGGGCGATCACGGATAACGACATCTTCAATTTCATGTATGACCTGGATGATCCGCTCATCGAGCAGCCGCAACTGGACGAGTCAGCCAAAACGGTGACGGTCACCGCCCGCGATGTTGCTGAAGGGATTCTTTGGGGGACGGTGAACGTAAGCAAGGTTCAATTGCGGGCAAGCAATGAAAATAGCGGAGAGGTGAGAACGCTGGAGCCTGTGAAGGTGAACCAACCGGTCACCGGGGGACGGGAGGCCATCTTCTCATTTAGTTCGCTGCAGGATGCGACTTATCTGCTGGAGGTGGTCGCAACTGATAATTACGGCAACGTGGCAGTGCGCAGCGCAGGCAAAAGCACGATGGACAATACGCCGCCGGTCATTACGGTTGCCGTGAAAGGCGCGGCGGTAGGCGATGCGTTCTCGGCGGGCTCGATCGACGATCTGACCCTGACGGCCAACGAGCCGATCAACGCCCTGGCCGTGACATTGACCTCCCCCGAAGGCTTGGTGTACTCGATGCCGGCTGTCAAATCGGGCGACAACCAATTCCGGATCGGTTATGTGCCGCTGTTGCCGACAGAGGAGGGAGATAAGCCCTACCAGTTCCGAGTCGTGTCGAGCGATTTGAAAGGCAATGAGGCGGCCAAAGAGTGGGCATTCTCCTATAAGCCGCCGCGCGTCGGACTGCTTGGCGGGCTGGAGTCCAATTCCATTGTGATGCTGCCGGTTTCCTCCATCCCTTATCGCGACCGGAAAACCGGAACCAGTCCGTTGACAACTGAGCCGGTCACCATTTTAGGAACCCCGATTCAGGGCAAATACGATATCCGGTTGAGATTCTTTCCCGATACGCCCGCCGACAAGCTGAAGATAGCTGGAACCGTGCTGGGGAAAGAGAATCCAGAGCTTATGTTGAATGGCTATGATTTCTCATTGACCAATGGCTCGGTCTCGCTGCCGGTGATGTCCGCCGAAGCCAAGCCCGCCAGCGGACGATTGTTGATCACCTCCTATGCGCCTAATTTTCCCGTCTATGCCGGGGCGGTAAAGGTCATCGATGCGACTGCGGGCGTGGAAATGGCCCCGCAGAATGCGACGGCTGTACGCAGCATTGAATCTATTTCCTTCTTGACCAAAACCAGTTCGCCTTATTGTGCTTTGCAAGGCATTCGGGTCAGGCGGGCCTCTGGCGACGAGGGAAGGGCGGACTGCCTGATCACCTTGCCGGACGCCAAGGAGCTGGACATCAAGAAGGTTCAGGACGATATGGTGGTGGCCCGTCTTTTGAAGGAAGGCAGTCAGGGGGTGGCTTACCAGGTTTCGTTCTTTATCGATGGCAAACTGGCTCATGGCCCAGTGAATAAGATCATGCCCTTGACGGTGATCGCGCCCAACCCGTTGCAACTTGCATTGCAGGGCTCGCGTTCGCCAGAAACGCCCAAGACGGTAAAGCGCGGGCCGGCGAGCGGAGTGGGTTTCGCAGTCGCAAAATCGCCGCATAGCGTGCCTTTTGTGGTCGAACTGAGCGGCGATGTGTTGAAAAAGGTGGAATTCGGCGGCAATCGTTCCGAGCGTCCCGCCACTTATCCAATCCTGCTGAAGGCGCCTGAGTTATGGCAGAAGCTCAAGGTGAGTTTGAAGGGGTGGTATGTCGATGCGCCAGACTTGCCGTATCAGGCTTCTTACGAGCTCTTGGTGGTTCCATCCGATCCCGTGTTGCTGTTGGAGCGCAAGACTTACAACTCGGTGAGCGATGCCTTGGTCAGCGGCGCCATTGGAAAGTCTACCGGGGGCTCGCGGGATGGTTTGAGCTACGATCCGGCCGAGTTTGGCCAGCGGGATGTTTGGGTTCAGGTTGTTGATTTGAAGGGCAAGGAAGTCAAGCGCTCGGAACCGGTAAAAGTGACGGGCAGCGCGTTCGTCGTGAACTTGGGCAAATTGCCCGCGGATACCTACTATCTGACGGCGTACTCTCGAGTGCGTCAGCCGGATGGGCAGGAAGTGGGTGAGCCTGTGTCGAGCTCGCGGGTTGTCGCGGTAGTGAACAATGGCTCAACGCTGGCATCCCGAGTGACAGGCCGGCGATTGTCGGGAGCGGTCCCGTTTCTGGCGCAGTTGTCTTTGATTCTGGAGGACCCCAAGCGGTTCAGGGATGTGGGGGCGATCCAGTGGCTGGTCTCTGCGGATGGCGGCGCGGCCTGGGCGGACGCGCAGGATATGCGGGGCAAGCCGCCGCAAGGAACGGACTGGATGTTGAGCCTGCCCAAGGCGGGCAAGACCTTGGTCAAGGCTAAGGTGTTGAATCGCTACTCCGGGGAGCAGTATGAAACGGCTCCGGTCGAGGTGGTGGCCTATCATTCGATGAAATTGCATATCGCAGGGCCTAATGCCACGGTGCAGGGGTATCCGGTGAGCTTGACCGCGTCGAATGAGCAAGGCGTGGATGCCGATTATCGCTGGGAGGTTTCCAGGCCGGGCGGCAAAGTGCTGCAAACCGCTAGCGGTCCCAGCCTGACGATAGATCCGAAGACGACTGAGAGCCTGACCATCAAGTTGATAGGCGTGGACCGGATCGCGCCGCCCAGCGATGCGGCGGCGCCTGCCAGCGCTTATCAGATGTTGCGAGTGCAAACCGCGAAATTGTATCCCGCCTCAATCAGCGGCCCCCGGCTGGTAGAGGTCGGCAAACGTTATGTGTTCAAGGCGGTGCTGTCCTCGCCATTCGGCAGGGACGCCAAGTCGGAGCTGACGCAGCGCGGGGAGTGGGTATTGCCGGATGGTCGCCGGATTGAGGGAGAAGAGGTCGAATATACGCCTAAAGAAGGGGACAAAGGCATTGGCTTCGAGAGCTGGTTCAAAGAAATGCCGAATGTCAAAGCGACGGCGGTTTACAGCCTGCAGACATGGACTTACAAGTTTCCGGAATTCAAGCTGACCGCTCGGGCAATGACGAATCAGACGCCATTGACGGTGAATTTGTCGGTGTCCCCGAAGACGCCTTTTGTCACCTTGGGCGGGGACAAGCTCAGTTATGAATGGGCGGTGCCGGAGGGCGTGACGCAGTTGTCGGTCAAAGATGGCATGGCATTGTTGTCTTTTCCCAAGGCTGGCGTGTTCCAGCCATCGGTGACGGTGAAAGACTCTCGCGGGAATCAGCAGATATTGATGACCGAAGCGGTAAGGGTTGACGTGGGACAGCCGATCGGCCTGGATTTCCGGGTTGCGGTGGAGGACAAGTGGCAAAGGGCGCCGACTACGGCCATGGTCCAGATCATGGAGTTGAAAGTGCCGCAAGGCGATCGTTACGCAAAATCGACGATCTATGTCAATGGCTACAAGCAAGCGGAAACACAGGGCACGTCGGCCATGATCAAATTGGATCGGCCTGGGGAAACACGTCTTTCCGTCGTGAGCGAAGGCGTGCTGGGTTCGACCGGGCGGCTGGATAAGACGCTTACTTTGAAAGAGCCGGCGGTGCCGGATTGCCAGTTGAAGTCGTCTGGGAATAGCTCTGGATTGAGCGTAGCCGCTAAGTGCGAAGTGTCTGAAGGATATGTGGTGGGCTACAAATGGCGAGTCAATGGGATTGAGACGGGGGTGAAGAATGCGACGATTTGGTTGTCGGCGCAACAGGTGAAAGATGGCATCCGGCTGGTGGAGCTGGAGGCGGCAACGGATAAGGGGAAGTCGGCGACATTCAGCCTGACGCCATGAAGAGTTGATGTGGAATGACAATTTTTTAGCCCGCCAGTATGTAAGGCGGGCTTTTTTATTGACTTGGCATGTTGTTGCGTGGAAAATATAAATACGTGCAAATGTAGTCAAATATATATGAAAATATTTTCAAACTTAGCCGCCTTGCTGCTGATGCTAGGAATTTTTCTGCTGGCAGTGGTTTGTTTTTCTGGATGGCAGCGGTATCTGGAGCGTGACAGATCCGCGCTGCCTCTTGATGTGAAGGCTTTGGCTAAAGCAGAGACACGGATTGCATCAAGCGGACGAACGAGAGTGATGGCGCCGGGGATGCTTTTGCGCGAGGAGGAATGATGAAACGGTGGATATGGATGCTTGGAGTGGTTGCGTTCAGCGCTCAGGCGAGTGGGGCGCGAGATGCGGTGGTCAGGTTTCTGGGCTCTTCCGAGCGTATCGTCAAGGAATACCCCTCCGCGCCTGGTTTGGCTGGTTTTGTCGTCAACCCGCCTGGGGGAGGGGATCCCATCGTTTTGTATGCCGATATAGACGGAAAATTTGTGCTGGCGGGGGCAGTCTTCAGCCCTGATGGCAAGAACTTGACCGCGAGCGAACTGGATGTCCAGCTGCCAAAACCGGACTTGAGCGCAATGTTGGGCGAGGCGCAAAGCACGCGATATGTTGAAACCGGCGATCCGCGCGCCGCGAAGACGCTCTACATCGTTGCTGAACCCAACTGCGGTTATTGCCGCAAAGCCTATGAGGCGCTGAAGGATTACCAGCAGGTCGTCAAGGTCCGCTGGATTTTCATTGGCTTCAACGAGGAGGGGGAGGGAAAGGCGCGCGCGGCCATCGCGGCAGGAAACGGCAATGCGGCGTTGGCTTCAATTTACGGCGACGGAGGCATTCTGGCTCCGAATGCGAGTGTTCGACTGGATGAGAACGAGGCATTTGCCGGCAAGTGGGGCATTCGAGGCACGCCCTACCTGATTTATCAGTCCGCCTCCGGCCAAGTGAAAGCCAGGCCAGGCCTGCTTTCAGGGGCGGCGTTGGCCAGCCTGATCGCCGATGCGGGCTGAGCGCATGACTGTTTCTATCAGGCTGTGTCGCGTGGCGTTTGCCATGATTTGCGCGGCGCAGGCCGAGGCCAGTTGCTTCAATTTGTCTGGCGGGAAATATGGAGTCGATCCCCTGCTGTTGAAAGCCATCGCTTGGCAGGAGTCCGATTTTCGTTCCATCACGCATCCGGCCAATCGAAACGGTTCTGTCGATATTGGCTGGATGGGGATCAATACCGGCTGGCTGCCGACATTATCGCGTTGGGGCATCACCCGGGAGAGATTGCTGAGCGATGCCTGCCTCAATGTCCAAACCGGCGCGTGGGTTTTGCAGCAGTGCATGAAGGCGCATGGAGCCACATGGAAGGCGGTCGGTTGCTACAACGCGCGCAGCGCCGTGAAGCAGCAGCGCTATGTCGGTTTGATCTGGCAGAAATGGCAGCGATTGCAAAGAGGAGAGCGAGGCGATATCGCCGATACCTCTCCGGAAGTGCGGGCAAATTCTGTTGATACGGCCTGGCGAGCCGGTACGGGAGGGTGAGGGCATGGAGCTCGCGCTGAATGGGAAGAGTGTCGAATCGCAAGGCGGGGCGACACGGATTCCAGCTGGCCTCACACGTTTCATCTCCACCGGGAGGCCAGACGCTGAGGCCGTCGCCATCCTGAATCATCTATTGGATGAGGCCGCTGACTTGCCGGCATCCGATATTCATCTTGAGTCCGAAGAGAATGGCGTGCGCGTGCGTTTGAGGCAGTTCGGCAAGCTGCGCACTGTGATGACCGTCAATGAGCATGTCGGCGAAAACATGCTGATGAAAGTGCGTGCCACCTCCAGGGTTTCCATTACCGACCGTGAGACGCCGCAGGACGGGCGGATCGCCTTTTTCGCGGCAGGGCGTCGCGTGGATGTGAGAGTGAGCGTGGTGCCCACGATACTGGGCGACTCCATCGTGATGCGTTTGCTGGACTCCCGCAACAGCCATTTCAGCTTGTCGCGTTTGCGAATGACCGAGACCTGCGAAAAGGCGCTGAAGGACATCATCAATAAACCTGAAGGTCTGTTTCTGATGGTAGGACCGACCGGTTCGGGCAAGTCCACCACATTGTATTCGATTGTGAATGAGCTGAACCGGGACGACACCAAGATCATTACTTTCGAAGATCCCGTCGAAAGCTTGCTGCCCGGCGTGCAGCAATTCGATGCCGGCGGAGGGAGGACTTCTTTCGCCAAGGGATTGCGCGCGGCATTGCGGCATGATCCCGATGTCATTTTGGTTGGCGAGATCCGCGATGCCGAAACGGCGGGCATTGCGATGCAGGCCGCCAATACCGGGCATCTGGTGCTGTCTACCTTGCACACCAACGGAGCGGTGCAAACCTTGACCCGGTTGTTGGATCTGGGCGTCGATGCCGCCACTTTGGGCGTGTCTTTTCTTGGCGTGATTGCCCAGCGGCTGGCTCCGCTGGCCTGTCCCCATTGCCTGGAGAGCGGCACGCCGACGGGAGAGATGCGCAGCTGGCTTAGGGAGGTGGGCGCTTCCTCAGAGGCGAATTATGCATTGGCCGCACCAGGGTGCGAGCGTTGCGATGGACGAGGATCGATCGGACGCGTGCCGGTGATGGAGATGATAGTGAACAGCAAGTCGGTGCGTCGGGCCTTGGAAAGAGGCGATAGGCAGGCGATTGAGGAGGCGGCCGGCTTGCAGCCGCAATTCGAGCAGTTGGTGGCGGCGGGTTTGCGGTTTGCCAGGGAAGGGCTGGTGACCTTGTCCGAGGTAAGGAGATTGACCAGTGACGATTGATGTTTCCCGCCGTCGCGCCATGGCGCTGGCGGCGCTGCCTTTGGCATCGGCTTTGGCATGGGGGCGGGAACAGCCGCCCATGCCGGGCATGGAATTGCCCAGGCCATTCATGGTGGACGGCAAAAAGGTATTGGAATTCTTTACTTTTACCTGCCCTTATTGTCGTGAGATGAGCGGGAATTTCGCTTATTGGGGCAAAAGCTTGCCTGGCGGTTTGTTGTTTGAGTCGGTTCCCGTTCTGACTGGGCGAGCGGATGTGACGCCCGCATTGTTCTTCTACGCGGTTCGAGAGGTCGCTCCCGAGAAGTTAGGGATCTTCTGCGGCCATGCGTTTTCCTTGGTGCAGGACGCCAATCGGCCCTCCAGCTTGCCGGCTACTTATTTAGAGGCGCTCGATCGGGCTGGCATCAATCGCGCGGCTGTCGACAAAGCTGTCCGAGGCGGCAAAGTGCAGGCGTTCGCGGACATGGCCTTGCAACGCACCCGGGCTTACAAGGTGGAGTACACCCCTTCGCTGGCCATCATGGGGCGTTATCTGATTCATGCAGGGCACAGCAATGGTGATTACAAGCTGTTGCTGCAATTGGCTAACGGTCTGATTTCGCAATATGTCGCAAGGTGAGCGTCGATGAAAAAAGCATGGCTTCTGGGCTTCTTGTCAGTCTGCCTGACTGCGCAGGCTGCAAAGGTGGATGTTTTCACGCCGGATGCGGCATGGATGCAGCGCGCGCAAATCTTGTTGCAGGGCATCAAGAATCCCAAGTTTTTCCGAGCTCCGGGCGGGCTGATAGGCATCGCGGGAGAAATGAAGGGGCAGCCTGGGCAACCCGCGGTGCTGTACACCGACAGCAATGCGCGAATGATCGTGTTCGGGCAGGTCATCGATCTGGAGTCAAGAAAGAATCTGACCGCTGACGCTTTGGCGATGTTCTCCCCGGGCAGCGATGTGGGCAAGCTGGCGGGGCGCTTAAGCAAAGAGATGGAGGCGCGTTCGCAAGCGACGGACAAGTTGATAGCCGATATGAAGCGCGAAAACGGCGATCTGGAGCGGAGAGTCGCCATCCAGGAGGTGCTGGCGTTGCCTAGCATCGATGTCGGAAGCGGCCGACGCACATTGAGCGTATTTGTCGAGCCTCAATGCGCGGCCTGCCAGACGGCGATACGCGAAATCAATGCCTGGGTGGGCTTGCCGCAAAACACCGGGCGGATGCGGGTGCGCTGGATCCCGTTTTCGTTCGGCGCGCCGGCATCCACGCAGAGCGCGGCGGCGATTTTCGGCGGCGGCATAGAGGCATTGAAACGCTTGGGGAACGGACAGCTGTCGACGGACAAGCAGTGGGCCGCAAAGGGCGCGTTCAAGTTGGAGCAGGTCTCTCGCTTCATCGAAAAATCCGCCGTCAAATCTTCGCCTTTGCTGGTTTTCCACGATGGCAAGGCGGTGCGGATTTTCAATGGCTACCCAGGCTTGAACGTGGTGGCGGGGTTGCAATGATGCGTCGTCTATGCGCGATGGCGGCATGCGCCATCCTGATGTGGTGCGCAGGCTGGCGTCAGTATGCGGCGCCGGCGGCAATGTGCGCGGCGCCGGGAGACGCTCGAGCGGGCGTATACGAGTCCTTGATGGCGGTGGCGCACCCCGCCTGGTCGGGCCTGGCTTCGGGGCTGACTCTGGGCGGGGCGAATGCCAGCCTGTGCGCGCGCAGGCCGGCTGGCTATCAGGGTTGGCCGCCCGCTTTTACGCCCATTTTGCTGAAGCATGTCGAGCAGGCGTTTTTCTCTGGCTATGTTTTTGGAATTTTCTTGTTGTGGGCCGGAATCTTGTGGATGGGGAGAAGATGGGTAAGACATCAACGCGCATGGCTGGCGCGATAGCCTTGCTGGCGCTGGGCGCGTGCGGCACGGCGACAGACCCCGGATGGAGAGGGGAAAACAGGCCGTCGGCGGTATTTCGGGAGCTGGCGCTAGAGCATCCCTCCGATGTGGCCATCATCCGCAGCGAATATCAAACCGTGCTGTGGCAAGGATCGCCCTACGCCGATCAAGAGGGCGAGTGGGAGTGGGAGGTGGCGTCGGATCCGGAAACTGTCGGGAGGGGGGCTGCGCCGCTCAAGGTCCGCACGGTTCAAAAAGTGCTGACGTTCGCTTTTGCCTCTGCGCGCCTGTCTCCGGAAGCGCAAGGCAAATTGCGGCAATGGAGGGCCATGGCGCAAGAGGCGGATAGCGTGGAGATCGTCGCGCATACCGACTCTATTGGCGGTCGCCGAGCGAATCAGCGGCTGTCGCAGAAGCGAGCCCAGAGCGTCAGGCAATGGCTGGTGGACAAAGGGGTAGCCGCAGACATCATCCGCTGGCGGGGCGAGGGTGAGGCATGGCCGATCGCCAGCAATCGGAGCAAGCAGGGAAGAGCATTGAATCGGCGCGCGGAGCTGCGCATTGTCATGAAGGAGGAGGGATAAATGGAAGAAGTGGCGATTCCAAATTATGTGGACAGGCCGGTCCAATTTTTTTTCTGGGAAATTGACGAGGTCGCGCCGCTGTTTCTCTTGATGGGCGTGGGCATTCTGACGGACTCCATGACGTATCTGATGCCGCCGGCGCTGTTTTTCACCTGGCGTTTCAGTCGCTTCAAGCTGGCGCATTTGAATGGATTGCTGATGCATATGGCGTACTCGGCGGGCTTGCTGGATTTGAATAAACGATTCCCCTACGGGACGATCAAGGAATATCACGAATGAAGTGGTCAGACTTGCGATCCTCATGGGACCGCACGATCGCGTCTAATCGCTTGCTCGCCTGGTCGAACTTTTTGCTGGCGATTTGCCTGGCCGGTCTGGTGGTCAAGCTGATAGACAGCCGCGAGCGGCTGGTGCTGGTGCCCCCGCATATGGACAAACAATTGGAGCTGAGCTGGGATGAGGCGAATGCCGACTATTACAAGGGCTTCGGACTCTATGTGGCGACGCTGGTCGCCAATGTCACGCCCAAGACCGTGGAATTCGTCAAAGCCATGCTTGGCACGCTGATGAGCCGGGAAGTTTATGGACCGGTGCGCATCCAGCTGACAGCGATGGCCGATGATCCTATTTTCCAGCGCGGCACCAACATCACTTTTTTCACGCCATCGCAGGTGTCTTATGAAGTCGAGTCGCGAAAGGTGTTTGTTGTCGGTTCGCTGGTGACATCCGCCCAGTCCAATGTCGAGTTCGGCAAATCCGTGGCCTCCACCGACATGCAAAGCGTGGTGTATGAATTTCGGTTTGAAATGGCCAATGGCCGCCCGCTGATTACGGCATTCAACTCTTATAAAGGCACGACGCCGCGTACAGCCAAGTGGTATCGGCAGAATCAATTACGTCCAGGCGATCCGATTCCCGAGCATTTGTCCAATCCGAAACCCAGTGGAGAAGGCATGCCCAATGGGGTGGATCGTCCGATTATCAGCAAGGAGTGAGGTTTGAGATTTCGATTCGTGAAGATGGCCTGGCTCGTCCTGCTAAGCGGGGGCGCGTGGGGCGCGGTTCCGGATTTGCCGGTGGATGCCGAACCCAAAGTCGTGAAAATAGATGGCTTGCCGCCGCAGAATGCCAGCCCCGCTGCCGTTTCATCCCCGCCAGCCGGCGAAGGGGCTCTGCCGAGGTTTCCTGTGACGAACCTGGCGCCTGTGCCCGTGGCGAGCAAGAAGGCGGCCACAGCAAAAGGAAGGGGGGCATTGCCTGGCATGGCCGCGAGCGGCTCCCGGCCTGTGATTCTGCGTTCGCCTGATGGCGTGAATGAACTGGTCTCAATTTCCGCCACCCAGCCGTCCATGATCCGGACGCCGTTCGCCGATCCCGAAGTGGTGGACAACCAGGCTAATGCCGACATCACTGCGATTGGCAGCAATGTATATGTGGCGCCGAAGGGGGCGCAGCCATTCGGTATCTTCATTACGGATAAGCAGAATCCGCATTCGCCGGTGATCGCCTTGACCCTGGTGCCGCGGGATGTGCCGGGACAGATCATCATCGCGCAACCGGAGGGGGCCGGTCTTTCCGCTCCGGATGGCTCAAATCGTCCCAAACAGGATACTTATGTCGGGTCTCTGACTGAGATCGCGCGGCAAACTGTCCGTGACCGCATACCTGCAGGTTTTACCAAAGCCTCGATTCAGACGCCGCCTGCTCGGCTTGGCAGCCTGGTCGCCAGCGGGGTGGCGCGTTGGACAGGCGCCGAGTTCGATGTCTACCAATACCGGGTGGTCAACGGTGGCGAGCGGGAGGTGACATTGACCGAGCCTACGTTTTACGAGCGGGGCGTGAAGGCTGTCTATTTCTATCCGCAGCTCCGCCTTGAGCCTGGCCAAGCGACCAATTTGTTCTTGCTGCGAGGCAAGCCCGGCGAAGGAGGGATGGAGTGAAGGATGCCATTCGCAGTCGCTGGGAGCAGTTAAGCCCGCAGAGTCAGCGCGTTTTGATGGTGGTTTCGGTATTGGCGGCGCTGGGTCTGGTTTCGTATCTGGTGCTGCGGTTCGGCGAAATGCGCAAACCGCCGGTCGTCAAACCGACCACGATAGAAACGCATGTCATGACCGGCTCCCGGCGGGACATGAATCTGGAAAGCCTGGGCGGACAGTTGACCGCTCAGCAAGGGGAGATTGAAAGGATCAAACAGATCCTGACCAAGAATGATCGCCAGATGAGCGAGCTGGCTAGCGATGTCAGCGAGAAAGTCGCCGAACAGTTGAAGTCGGACTCCGGGGCGTCTTCCGGCGAGTTGGCTCAATTGCGGGACAGGGTCAAGATGTTGGAGGCTAAACCGGCGCCGTCCGATGCGCCGCGCAATGGCCCGCCATCCACGCTAGGCAATGGCCCGCCGGCCTTGAGCTCGCCGCTGACGCCTTCCGTGCCTTTGAGTGATGGACCGCCTCCCGCGACGGCCAAAAATGAGGGTCGGTCCGTCACGCAAGGCGGATTTCGAGTGATGTCCAACAGCGCGCGGCAGGCCTTGCAGCAACAGGCTCAAGCCAAGGGGGAGGCGGATAGGGCTGCGGCTAGCCAACCGGCTGCGTCGCATGAGCCAAATGGGCCGCTTGCCAAGGGAGCGGCTTCTGCGCAGACACCTGCGCGCAAGGATGGCGCCGAACCAGCTGGCAGCGGGCTGGGCGAAGCGATGAGTGCGGTGACGGGCGAGGGCGCTTCCGGAGGGGACTCGGTTTGGCTGCCCGCCGGCGCCATGATGACCGGCGTGCTGCTGAATGGCATGGATGCGCCGACAGCCGCGTATGCGCAGAAAAATCCCACGCCTGTTTTGATAAGGCTGAAGACGGTTTCCATTCTGCCAAACCGGGCGAGGTTGGATCTGCGGGAGTGCTTCGCCATGGCCTCGGGTTATGGCGTGATGTCGACGGAGAGGGCGCAACTGCGGACAGAGTTGCTGTCCTGCGTGCGCAAGGATGGCGGGGTGATAGAAACAGCGCTGAATGGTTATGTAGTCGGCGAGGATGGCAAGGTTGGCGTGAGGGGGCGGCTGGTGTCCAAGCAGGGCTCGCTGTTGGCCGCGTCGATGGCATCTGGTCTTTTTGGCGGTTTGGCGCAGGCGCTGAAGCCGCAACCCATCATAGGCTTGAATACCAGCGCCTTGAGCGGCTCCATCCAGACCCAGACTCCCAATGCCTCCGACATCTTATCGGCAGGGGCTTATCAAGGCGCTTCGTCTGCGCTGGACAATGTGTCCAAGTTCTATCTGGACATGGCCAAGGAAATGTTTCCTGTGATCGAGATAGACGCGGCCCGCAAGGTGGAAATCATTATCACCAAAGGCAGTTCCTTGAGGTTGCAGAGCGCCAAACCATCGGCGCGCACCCAGCTAGGCCGGTTCAGCGCGAGCGATCCGAACATCAGAAATTGAGGACGGCATGATGGACGCTAGATTTTTTTTCACCTTTTTGGTTTTGTTTGTTGTCTTAAGCGGTTGTTCGTCTATAGGCCTGGGAAGCGGCGACTTCTCCTGCCCCGGCATGCCCAGCGGCGTGGTGTGCAAGACGCCTTCCGCCGTGTACCAAATGACGGAAGGGAGTTTGGGCGAGGGCAAGGACGCCGCGCGGCTTGGCGGAGGCGTATTCCCGCGTTCCGCGCTGATTCCGGCCTTGGCGGGACCGGCGCCGGTGCTGGAGCCCGCCAGCGTGCTGCGGGTCTGGGTTGCGCCTTATGTCGATGAGGCCAGCCAATTGCATTGGCCAGGCTACGTGTTTACCGAAGTTACGCCTCGTCAATGGTCGTTTGGAGAGAGGTCTGTGGCGGAAATACCGCTTTTGACCCCTTTGCAGGTCGAACAAAAAGCCAATGACATACAAAATGGTGCAAAAGAATAATTAAGCTGGTATTTTTGTGTTTCCGTGATGATAAACCAAGGAAAGGGAGAAAAATGGCAGCAATGACCATGCAGGGCGTTTGCCAAGGCCAGGAGGCAAGGTCCAAGCAGAAGGTGCAGAAGTGGGTGCTGGCGATGTTGTTGGTTTCATTGGTCGCCCTATTGTGTCTAAGCGCCATGGCATATGCCGGCGCAGGGTCCGGGACTGAATTCGCTGCGATTCAGCAGACCTTGATGGGGTGGATGAAGGGCATCTTGGGCAAGGTGATCGCGCTGAGTTCTCTGGCCGTCGGTTTGGGATTGGCGGTCGTGAGGCAATCGGTTGTCAGCGTGATGGTGGGGATCGGCATCGCTTTGGCTGCGAACTATGGCCCTGATGTTCTGGATGCCATCGTCGGCGCGGCGATCCTGCCGGCTCAATTGGCCGGAACCTTGCTGTAATCCTATGGCTATTGCAACAAGAGTTGCTCGCGCAGCGGAAAGGTTTCGCGCTAGCGAAGCCTTTCCGTTGCTGTGCTACGACGAGGAAACCCATAGTTTTGTCAGCGATGACGGCTTCTTATGCCGAATATTTCATTCCCAGTTTCTGACTGGCTGCAATGACGAAACCAGAAAGCGCATAGCTGCGGCATTGTCCATCGGCTTGCCGGATGGCGCGCTGGTATCGTTTCACTACCTGATGACGCCTAATATCAGCGGCGCCATCGGCATATATGCGCGTCCCCGGCGCAAGGGATATGTGCAGGGCTATGATAATTCGCTATTGGAGGCGACTAGCGAAAAACGCATCGAATTCTTCAGGCAGGCGACAGAAGCGCCGGTACTGAACGAGCAAGGCTCGTTGCTGATGGAGCCTGAGGCCATTATTTGCTTGAAGATTCCTTGTCAAAAAAACAAGCCTCAAGCAAGCGACTTCAAAGAATTCGTCGACCTGTCGGGAAAATTCGAGAGCGCGCTGCGTTCCCTGGACATCCAGGTCGAGTCCATGGATGAGGAAAGCGTCCTGCGCTTGCTGCGGCGTTGCTTCAATCCATATCTCGATCATGGAGATATCGGCGTGGACCCTCACCTGTTGTTGCGAGAACAGATATTGAGTCCGGGGCAAACGCTCAATCCTAGCCGTAAAACCGGAGAGTCCATCGTTGTGGAGTCCCCGGCAGGCCAAAATCATATCCGGGTGTTGAGTCCGCATATTCTGCCCGAGCATATGGCGCTTGCCAGGATGATGCGTATTGCCGGCGATCCTGCTGGCATGAGCAATCAAATCAAGATTCCATTCATGGTGACGACCTGCCTGCACTTTCCAGATCAGGCAATGAAAAAGGCGGCGATCAAGACCAAGGCCGCGGCCATCAACTGGCAATATTTCGGGCCCACGGCAAGGATTATCCCGATATTGGGATTGAAGAAACGCGACTTCGATCTGCTTTCCGATGAAATCGCCCGCGGCGGCACGATGTGCGAAATGTTCCTCACCATCACCTTGTGGGGACGCAGCGAAGAGGAGGTCAGCCGGCAGGCTGGGGGCGTACAGGCCATTTACAGCGATTTCAACTTGCAAGTGCAAGAGGAGGCGCGCATTCGCTATGAAATGTTCTGGAATTCTTTACCCGGCTTTGTCAGCGGCGAGTCGATGAGCCAATGCCAGCGTTGGCGGACTATGAGCGTAAAGCAGGCGCTCAATTTTTTGCCCTTGTTGGGTGAGTGGAGAGGAACGGGCACGGGCGGAGCCATTATGCTGCATACCCGGCGGAATTCCCCTTTCATGCTGGATTTTTATGATTCTCCCACCGCTTATTCATTCACGATCAATGCGGAGTCCGGGGCGGGCAAGTCGGTATTGGCCAACCATATCATTGAAAGTTATTTGTCGCAGGACCCTGATACACGGGTGTATGTGATCGATGATGGCTGGTCGTATTACAAGTTGGCCCAATGCCTGGGAGGGGAGTTTATCGCTTTCAAGCCAGATAGCGATGTCTGCCTTAATCCTTTTACCAATATCGTGTCGTTAGAAGAGGAAATGGATGGGCTGGTCGAGATTGTCGCCAAAATGGCTGCGCCCACCGATCTGCTGGGGGATTACGAGAGGGCAAGAATACGCGAAGGTATTCTGGCCAGTTTTCAAGCTAGAGGCACCGCGATGACGGTAACCGATATTTACGGTTATTTACGCAATCAGGATAACGAGTCAGCCATCAAACTGGGAGAGATGCTGCATCCATTCACTCAATGGGGGGATTATGGCCGCTGGTTCGAGGGTGAAAACAGCCTGGATCTAAGCAAACGCTTCATGGTCCTGGAAATGAAGGAGTTGGGCAATCGAAAGCATCTGGCTCAGGTTGTGCTGTTTGCATTGATGCTGAGGGTTTCCCATGAAATGTATGTGGCCGGCTTGAATGCCAAGAAATTGCTGCTGGTCGATGAGGCTTGGGAAAAACTGGATGATCCGATGGCTGCCGGGTTCATGGCGGCGCTGGCGCGAAAAGTGCGCAAAGAAAAAGGGGCGCTTGGGGTCATCACTCAGAAAATCGACGACCTGTATCACTCCAAAGCCGGCATGGCGATTGCCGCAAACTCGCCCTTTCGGCTGGTGTTGGCCCAACGTCCGGAATCCATTGCGTCCATTGAAACCGAGCGCCTGTTGGAACTGGATCCATATGGCTTTCAATTGATGAGATCGGTGCACACTGTGCCAGGACGTTATTCGGAAGTAATGGTAATTGGCCCTGGCGGAGAATATGGCGTGGCAAGGTTGATTGTGGACCGATTCACTCAAGTGCTGTATTCGACCAAGGATGCGGAACGGAATGTCGTGATCGAGGCCATGGAGCGTGGCCAGGATCCCAAACGCGCGATAGAGGAGTTCATTGAGCATTATGGATAAACCTTCCCGTTCCAGCAGCGGAATCATTTTGCCTGCAGGCCTCGAAACCAATGCGCCGCCCATAGCCTCCTCGGACGCTCCGAGGGTCAATCCACAGGGCTATATCACTCGTTTCGGCGCCGTCATGTTGTGTCTATTGACCGCCGGAGCCAGCCTTGCCGGCGGATATATGCTGAACGCGCTGTTTTCTACGGCGCCTAGCGTGGTGGTGGTCGATGACGAGCAATTGGTGCAGGCCAAGATTCAATCCATGATTGTCGCCAAAATGACGCCTACGCAGGCGCAAGCGGAGACGCAGCAGTTTGTCGGCAGATTGGCTGCCGTGATGAAAAGTTACGCCGAACATGGCTATGTGGTGCTTCGCGCGCGAGATGTCCTGTCGGCGCCGGTGGGGAGTAATCAAACCACAGAGTTGGCCCGCCAATTGGGCGTCACGCTGCTGACTTCGGTTGAAACCGTGTCCGGCGGAAAAATGCCGCTGCCGATTCGCAATGGGGTGCAGGAACTGGGGGTGGGAGTGGAGAGCGGCATGAGGCAACAGTGGAGCACGGCCCCTTCATCCGGCTTGGGTGGGGAGTCCGCCTCAGCGCCTTTGCATGATCCTTCAAGCGAAAATTACGACCCGGCAGATCCTTATGGCCTTAAGTCCCGATAAAAAGCGATTTGCCGTCAGATCTTTGATCGCGGCTGCGATCTGTTTTGGACTTGCCCAGGCATTGGTGTATTGGAACGATGGTCGATATCGAATCGGCATCGACTTCCAAAAGAATGTGCATTGCCTGCCATGGACTGTTTTTTTCATGGAGCGCAAACCAGCAGCCTGGCTTCCGGAGCGAGGCGACTTGGTGCAATACCGTAATCCCCGGCTGGATAGAGGATTCGCAGCCTTCACGATGTCCAAGCTGGTGATGGGCGTGGCTGGCGATCGAGTCCAGATCAAGGGGGGGCGCGTATATCTCAATGGCCGTTATGTAGGCGGTTTGAATTTGTCGCAAGCGCTCGGGAAGAAACCGCAAGACTATGCCCGCGCGTTCACTTTGCGGGAAGGCGAGTATTTTCTTATGGGGTCGCAGCCCTACTCGTATGACTCTCGTTATTGGGGGCCGATCAGGCATGAAGAGATTATTGGTCGCGTGTTGCCTATTTTTTAGCCTACAAGCTTGGGCGAGGGATCCTTTTCTGCAGCAAATGGAGAAATTGTCCTCGTCGTTGGAGGCTAGCGCAGCCAAGGGCGAGTTGCTGAAACCCGAGCAGCCATGGATCCAACAATCCCTGTCGCCGGTCTCGCCTCAAGCCAAAGAGGCGGCCTCCATTGCCATGAAACTCGCGGATCGGGCCGAGGAGAATGGCCAGTTCCGCGACGAGGCGGCGACATGGCTGAGCAGGGGGGCGGTAAGGAGCGGGATAAGCTCGCCGGGCGCGCAGACGCCGCAGCAGTTGGCGGCGACGCTGCGTCAGCAGATACGGCTCTATGTCTTTGTCAGCCTTGGCATGCCTGAAACCGTGCTTAAGAGCTATTTCCTGGAGGCGGCGTCGCGGCCGGATGTCGTGCTGGTTTTCCGTGGCTGGACGCCGCCGCATTACCGTGAACAAGTGGCGGCCATCGCCAAGCTGATGCCGGAAGGCAAACGGGTCAATGTGATCATCGACCCTACGCTGTTCCGAGCCTATCAGGTGGACGCAGTTCCGGTTCATCTTGTCCTGACAGCGAAAGGCGTATGGAAGAAAGCGGGCGGAGCGGTTTCCATCAGCGCGGCGAAGGACGCGTTGGAGCGCGGGCAAAACCGTCAGCAATTAGGCAGTCAATATCAAATCAAAGAGCCCGACATATTGCAGATTCTCCAAGCGAGAACCGCGGAGTTTGATTGGGATGGCGCGAGAGAGGGTGCGATGAAGCGAGTCGATGCGCGGCTGCCATCGGTGGACTTGCCGGTCGCCGATGCGAATCGGACTTATTTGGTTGATCCGACCGTGACGCTGGCTAGGGATATTCGGATGGACAGCGGCGAACTTGTCGCGGCTGCCGGGAGCAAAGTGAATTCCCTGCGGAGCTTGCCTTTGCTGCGACCTATTTACGTATTCGATCCCGGCCAGATCCGGCAGCTTGATTGGGTCAAGGCGCGATTGCAGGAGCGAGATGGGCTGGTGCTCGCGACCAGATTGCCGCGTCCCGAAAATGGCGTGAGCCTGGCGGATCAGGTCGGTTCTTCCTTGTTCCCTCTGAATTCTCAATTGGTGAAGCGTTTGGCATTGCAAGCGACGCCGTCCCGCATCGTGCAGCTAGGCGATTGGCTGGAGGTGACGGTTTACGATTTGAGAGCATCGCCATGAGCGCCGCGAGGATATGGCTGAGTCTGATTGGCCTGCTTTGTCTCCTGGTGATGGGAACCGCTCGGGCAGACACTTGGCAGAGCGGCAATGCGCTTTGTCCAAACAGCAAATTGCTCAGTTCCAAGTTGGTGACGGATATCTGCTGGGGCGCGATGTTTCCGATTCGGCTTGCGGGTTTTGAGATGTCTTTTGGGATGAAAGGCGAAGCGCCTGAGGGTGCGACCCGCGACAGGATCTGTGTCTGCGGCGGCAATTTGTCCGAAGGCAAGCTGCCAACGATAGGCCTCACAACCGGCATGTGGATGCCGACTCGGCTGATGGAGTTGACGCGGCAGCCGTATTGCATGCCGGCGATGAATGGCGCGCGGATCTCCAACTCCTCTGCCTCGGCAGGGGGGAGCCGGACAATAGGCGGGAATCGGCGCAAAGCAGGCTCCAACGATAATGGCAGCAAGAATCTCGGCCAGTATCACATGCACTATTACACCTTTCCGTTGATGGCCATGATGGGCTTGCTGAATGTCAATAGTTGCAATCCGGACGGCGCGACGGAGTTCGATATCCTGCAATTCAGCGAGATGTATCCGAACTGGTATGACGAGAGCCTGAGCGCCTTGCTGAATCCTGAAGCGATGCTGTTTGCCAATCCTGTCGCCTACGCCGCCCAGCCGGTCGATTGCATAGCCAGCACGGCGGGCAAACCCATGGACTCCATCCATTGGATGGCGGGTTGCTGGGGCGCCATCTATCCATATTCCGGGTTTATCTCCGGAAATCGCAGCAGCGTGCAATCCACCAGTCTGGCAGCGGCGAAGGGCCTGGCCATGCTGGCGCGCGTGGGCGCTTTGCGGCGGTCGGTAGGGGATGACGCCTATTGTTCCAATCCTTACATGCCCGTCCTGAAAAAGTCGCAGTACAAGATGCAGATGATCTATCCGGTACCCGAAACCGAGTCCGGCGATGCTCCATCCCTGCCGTCTTCGGGCGAGCGCAGCGACGGCGTGGGCGAAGTGGATCCTGGCGCTATCTCAAGGGGTTCGTGCACGCATCCGATAGGCGCCGCGACCATGCGCTGGGGCGAGTGGCGCTCCCGGCCCGTGACGGGGGAGGACCATATTTACTTGATGTGGCAATGGGTGGACTGCTGCATGGGCGCGCTGTGATCAACATGGATTCCGAAAAATGCAGGCTTGGCGGTTGAAACGGATTTTGCAAAAGCTGGTCTTGGCGCTAGTGCTGGTGTGCCAGCTGGGGATGGGCTGCGGAGCCGTGGTTTGGGCGGAGGACAAGCCGCCGTTGCCAATGCCGACGGTGAGCCAGAGCGCCAACGATGCCCAAAGCCTGGGCATGGGCATGCTAGGCGCCATGCAAGCGTTGCCCACTCTGACGGAGGGCGCGGGGAGCAGCCGAAGCAATCTGGACCTGAATGAAATGTATGGCGGAGCAGGCCTGGCCGATGTGAACCGCTTGGCGGGGGCAGTCCACTCCCCCGAAGATATGGTGGCGCAAGGCCAGGTGCTAAGCGCCACGGCCCGCGAGCGGGGTTGCCGGCTGACGCAGTTTCGGCCTGCGGGAGAGCAAGTGGTGGTGTCAGTGCAGGCTTGGCTGCGCACTTATGGCCAGAATGCCCAGGGACAGAAGGTGATGCTGTCCGAGGCCCCCGACAGTTTCCAGGGGGAGGTTTCCTTGAGCTATCCCAGCATAGGCGCCAGTCGCGAATTTGTCGTCTCGGTTAAGCTGGAAGGCAACCGGGAACGTATTCTCAAATACCGGCTGACGCCGTTCAATGGGGTGAACGACGGCTCGAGCTTTACCTATGCGCATCGTTTGAGCGGCGCCTTGAGCGGCAGCGTAGCCAGTTATGGCAATCGTAAAAACGCATATGCCACGCAGGGCAGCTTCTATATGAATGGCGGCTCCGGCCAGGTGACGGCTACGCTGTATCGGGTGCAGAAGGATTTTCTGCCGCGTAGCAGTGGCGCTTGCAGTCCAGACCCGGCGGGGTGCAGCTTGCAGGGCGTCAATTTCTGCGCTGAACCGGGGCTGGGCGTGCGCGATGTGTTCGAATACAAGACCAATGGCCGACCGGATAATCTGACTGCGGCCACGGATTTGATGCTGCAAGCGAAAGACCATCCGGCGCCGAACCCTTCCGATCGCGACGTCGGCGCCATTTTCAATCGAGGCAGTGGTTTGCTGGATGGCAGCGATCCAGTCTTCAACGAAATCTTCCAGGGTTGCGGCAGCGGCATGACCTGGGAGCAGATGAATCGAACCTCCCCGGCGCAATGGACGCAATGCAGCCGCCGATATGCCTTCCCTGGCGGAAAGAGTTGTTCGGCTCAGCGCGATGTCAAGTTTGGCGCCATCGCGCGGCAGCGCAAAGTGTTCTACGTCTCCTCCTGGCGCAAGGTCGGAGAGGGCTATCAGCCTTATCCGCTCAATCGGACGCTGCAGGTGGCGATTCAATCGGTGGGGGTCTCCAAGCGTTGGGAGGAAACCATGACCGCCGCCGACGGCACGCCGGTTTCCGTGCGTTTCGAGCAGGAGCCGTTTACCGTCGATGCCAACAGCCATGCCGTGCAAAATGCGGTGGGGGGCAATTTTTACACCTGGGGCGGGCCGCAGGATAACTACACCATCCGCGGCCAGCTTTATGTAGGCTCCGAGGCCGCGGTAGCCGCCGATCTGTTCCAGATCATGCTAAGCAAGACGCGGGGGTGCGAGCAGATGATCAAAGCGGCTTACGATGCGCCGGGCTTTTCCTCGCAAGCTGCGTGCAGATCCGCGCCGTCCGCCGTGGATGGCGTGCTGTTTACCGGGCCGGGGCTGGGCGCGCTTGGCCTGTTCGAAAGTTGGGGACCGCGAGAAAAGCCAATCGCGCCGTTGTCCTGCTGGAGTTTCAACGCTTCCGCCTCCTGGCAAGGGGATGCGCTTGGCGCGCCGGATGCCGGCGGCTATGTGGGCACCTGCGGAACGCTTGCCCAATCCTGCCGCTTGAGAAAGTCGCAGTGTGTGAAGCAAGGGGGCAATACCGGAGTGTGCCTGGAGGAAAAACAGTTCTTCGATTGCGGACCCGCGCCTGCGCCGTCGGGGAGGGCTGCGGATGCCAATTTGGTTTCCTGCGCCACGCCGATACGCTGCATGGGCACGGAGTGCAGCAATATCAAGCAGGATGCGCCGAATGCCGATTTCGGCAAGGCCGCGGCAGGCGCGCAGACCCTGGACATGATCCGGCAAGACTATGTTTGCGCGGAAACCAATGAGAAACCCAAGCCCGGGCAGAACCAACCGTGCACGCCGGTGATTTTCGGCGGCGAGAACATGAGCTGCAAGATCGGTTTGGGCAATGAGGTGGGCATTACGCCGGATTGCTGCAAGAAAGGCGAGGAGATGTCCGGGGGCGTGTCCTGGATGGATTACCTCAATGGCATGCGCGCTTTGCAGAAGGCGACCGAGCTGCCCGCAGTCCAGGCATTTGTTTCGCAAACGCCTGGCTACAGCGGCGTGGTGAAGATGTTCGATACCGCCAGATCCGAACTTTCGTCTGCGATCAGCCAGGTAACCACGCCGATCAGCAATGCGCTGACCAATGGCCTCAATCAGATGGGCAATGCCGCGACCACCATGTACCAGGAGTTGACTGGCCGGGTGGTGTCCAGCACATCGCAGGCGGCCGCCACGTCGGCGGCCCAGGCTGCCGGAACCGAGGCGGCCTCGACTGCTGCCGCGGATGCCGGCATGTCAGGGCTGGTGGGGCAGTTGCAGCAAGAAATGATGAAGATGGCCTACAACTTTTTGAAAGACACTTTCGGTAAGGATTTGGCCGGTAAGCTGATTGAGGAGAGGGTTGTCGAGGTTGGTGGCAGCTCGATGACAGAATACGGTCTCAGCGCAGGCGCCCAGCAGGTTTTGCAGACATTCAATACCGTGATGCTCGTTTACTCCATCGCCAAGCTGATAGGCCACATGGTGGTGAAGTGCGATGAAAAGGACATCGGTTTGGCGGTAAGCAAAAAGCAGCGTTTGTGCAGCTATGTCGGCAAGTATTGCGCCAAGAAAGCCCCGCTTTCTTTCGATTGCCTGATCGAGAAGGAGTCCTATTGCTGCTATAAGTCCGCGCTGACCCGAATCATCAGCGAGCAATTGCGCAAGGGACAGAATCTGGGGGGAGGCTACGGTTCGCCGGAAAATCCCCGCTGCGGCGGCTTCAGCATTGAAGAAGTCCAGCGCGCAGACTGGTCTCGAGTGGACTTGTCCGAATGGACGGATATGTTGGACCAGGCCGGCATTCTGCCCAAGAACCCAAGCCAGCTGGGCGCCAGGATAGACCAGCCGCTGCCGGCAGCCAACCAGGTGCCCGTGATTGCCGGCTCGCCGGATCTGACGCGCGAGAAGTTGCAAGATCTGCGCTTCGCCGATCGGATTCAGCGCATGGAAGACAATAAGTCATTGTTGCGGAATCAAAAAGTTTGCCGTCAAAAGGGCAGCGGCATGCAGTACTGGTATGGGGAAGAGGTCAAGCCGGAAGATGTGATTCGCCCCATCGGCGGCTCCGAGCAGGGCGGGGTCAGTTATCAATGCAATTCCGGCGATCCATCTTTGCTGTGCATTGATATCTGGATAGGCAAGGTTGGCGATAACTATCTGGGTGAGAACTGTTCGGTCGAGGCGCCGCATCGGCAGTATTTCGATGTCTGGGTCGGGCGTCCGGATTTGATCGAGGCGGCGTATTTTGTCGAAGGACAGTACGACGATCACTTGAGAATTCTGGTCGGCGGCAAAGAGGTCTGGAAGGACAGCTCATGGGGTGGCGTTTGCGAAAGAAAGGCCCACTGGTGCGTCGGCCAGGTACTGGACAATAGTCAAGGCTGCCAGTCCGACTATTGGCAGCCAGATCATGCCAAAGGCGTAGTGGCGACCGATTATTTCAAGAAGATGGGGAGGATATCGACTGAGGCTCATGTTCGGGTAGGGGGCAATGGGGAAGGCTACGGGCGCGTTCGCGTCTATTACAAGAACCCAGCGTACATCATGGATTGCGTCGATCCCGCCAGCCTCTGACTTCGCAGGATCCGTTTGCTAAAGCGCTGCTCCGTGTTGCGGGATGGCGCTTTTTTAATGCGTAAATCAGCAATTTACGATGATAAATAATTAAAAATATGACATTTATCGCTGCTTGGTGTATTGTTTGGTGCAAATGTAGTCTTATACTTTATTATTTTTTGTGCTGAAAGGTTTTCAGCTGTTCCTTAGCTTGGAGCTGCGTGTGAAATTTCCTTCCCGTCTTGTCAAACCTCTTGCTGTGCTTTTGGGGCTGGCGCTGCTGGGCAGCGCGCGCGGCGGTTTTTTCGACCGTAAGGCGGAGGGTTGGTATTGGTATCAGGATCCCAAGGCGAAACCTGTTCAAGCCGCGCCCGCGGCGACGCAGCCGCCAATCGCGCCGGCCATTCAGGACACGCAGGAGACAGCGGCTTCCGCAAAGACTTCGCCAAAAGTTGACGATGTCAGCGTGCCGTTTTCGGTGAAGTGGTTCCAGAAGAACTTGGATGAGTTGCGGGAAATCGCAATCAACGAACCAAGCGAAGAAAATGTCTCGAATTATCTCTATGCGCAGCGGGTGATGTTCGATAAAGCCGAAACCTTCTCCGATGTTGCGGCTTATGTGGCGAAAACCGATCCTTATCTGGATGAAAATAATCGGTTTCCCTTTTCCAACGCGGCTTCGTTTTATGTGATGGCGGAAAGCGCCAAAGCGAAGAGCCGTGCTTTGGAGGATCTGAGCCAGCGCGCCGCCTTATGGTTTTTCTTTTCGTCGCGCTGTCCCAAGTTTTGCGCCATCCAGTATGAGACGGTGAAAGCGGTCGCGCAAAAGCGGGGCTTCCTGGTCAAGTATGTCAGTCTGGATAATGTGCCGTTGCAAGGCATGACGGATTATGTCGCCGACGAAGGGCAGTTCGCCAAACTGGGCTTGAGCCTGACGCCATCGATTGTGATGGTATCCCCGCCGAATACTATGGCCATAGTCGCTCAGGGCGCGTTGGCGCAAAGCGAGCTGGAGGACCGCATCTTGCTGGCGGCGAATCACAGCAAATTGCTTTCGGCCGAAGTGGCGCGGGAGATCAATCCATTCGAAAGAGGGCGGTTGCAGGCGGATGATCTGGCCGACCTGAAAAAGCGCGGCATAGATCCCGATGATCCCAAGTCTTGGGTCAGCTATTTGCGGCAGACTTTGAAAGGGCGCTACTGATGAAACCCAAATTGCTTGTTTCATTGTTGATGCTGTCCTTGGCATTCAGTCCCGCGCCTGCGCTGGCGAGTTTGAAAAACGAAGTGGAGGGTATGTGGAAGTCGACGATGACGCCGCCTTCCACCTGGGAGACCCAACGCCGTTTCGGCGCATCGCTGGGGTCTGTTTCCTTGAGGTCGCCACAACGCCAATTCAACCTGGTGTCTTTTGATCCACCGAGAATTGAGGCCGGTTGCCGTGGCGTGTCCCTGTATATGGGCGCCTTCTCCTTCATTAATGCCGAAGAGTTTCGGCAATTGCTGCGCAATATCGGATCCGCGGCGATTGGTTTTTTCTTCGAAATGGCGCTGCAGACGCTCAGCGGCTCGCTGCATTCGGTTTTGTCGGGCTTGGCCGAGAAAGTGCAGCAGCTAAACCAGATGTTCCAGAATACCTGCCGAATCAGCAAGGCAATCGGCTATGGGGCTTTCAGCGAGGTCAAGGACATGCTGCCTGAATGGCTGAAGGCGAAGAGCGAAGATCAAAAAGTGGCAGACAACCAAACGGGCGACCAAGCCGCCGCGCAGAAAAGCATCAATGAAAACGGCACTGCCGATGCGAATGAAACCATGCCGGCCTGGGGTAATTTCCTATGGCGCGCGCTGTCACGCCAGCATACGGGCCTTGATTCAGGCGATTCATTTGGATTCAGCGGCTTGAGCGCTTCGGAGTCCAAGCAGATCAAGGAGTACATCATCTCGATGTTCGGCACCGTGGTGCAAATGAAGCAGTTGAGTGATGGCAGCAATTGCGCCGCTGGGAAGCAATGCTCGCCGCAAACTGTGCCTTATGAATTCTCATTGACCTTTGAACAGTTCTTGACGGGAAACGCCGATAGCGGCAATTCCCAGGGAGCTACGTATTGGCGCTGCCCGGAGAGTAATCCCGACCCCGTGAGCGGCTGTACCAAAATGGAAAGAACTCCATTCAATTTCAAGGGTATTTCCGCAGTTTTGCATAACAAGTTCTATGGGACGGATGATGAAACCGACATTAATCCGCGTTCTGGATCGATAGTCGATACGATGCGCAAAGGGCTGCCGCTGAACGCTTCGCAAACGGCTTTTCTCAACTCCTTCCAAACACCGGTGTTATGGGGCTTGTTGGAGGCGCAGAAAGACGCCTCTGGATTCGATACCGTCGTGGTGTTGAGCAAGCCATTCATGGCCAGAGAACTGTCCATGCGGGTGGGCGAGTCCATTTTGCAATCGGTGAACAAGGCTTATACCGGCAATAACGGCAAGCAAGACTCCACGCCCAAACTCCCGGATTTCGAGGCGCGCAGAACGGCGATTCAAACCACATTGAGCCAGCTCCGGAAAGAGGCCGCAAAAACGGCGGAGGATTACAACACCTTCATTACCGCGGTGCGCAATTTCAGACAAACAGGCAGCCCAACCACGCTAGTCATGCGCTAGGGAAACGCCATGTCGGTCACGGTCTACACCCTGGGAGATCCGCATGTGATGCGGGCGGCGCTGGAAGGGCTGGCGATGCTGTTCGGCCGAGGCAGCGTGTTCGCCAATGGCGCATCGTCGCTGGGTTTGGGGCCCGTCGCCGGTCTGGGCCTGCTGGTGACGCTGACGGCCGTGCTGGTGGGCGGCGTGCTGCGGCAGCAAGTCAATGTGCATCATGTGCTGTTGATGGCGGTGGCCTACGGCGTGGCCTTTGTGCCGACCGAGCGGGTGGTGGTGGAGAATCTGTATGCGATGGATGGCGGGCCGGCGGCGGTGGCGCCGGTGGATGGCGTGCCCATCGCCATCGCCTATACCGCAGCCTTCGCCTCCGGCCTGTCGCGCGAAGTGACCGAAGAATTGGAAACCGCATTCTCCGGAGTGGACGGACAGGAATCGGTGTTGACGCGGGACGGTTTCGCCCGTCCGCTGAGGCTGGCGCAGGGTTTGCGCCAGATAGGGCAAAGAGCCGGGCCCTTGCTGGGGGCGGACTATGTCGCCACGCTGAGCAGCTACGGCCGCTACTGCACGCATGACAGCAATGGCAACAGCCTGAATTACGTCGAACTGGGCCGCAGCGCCGCCGTGCTGGACTACCTGGCCAGCAGTCCGGTGCAGGGCTACAGCCAGGTCTGGGACGCCCGGCCTCCATACAGCGCGCCCTATCCCGGCCCCAGCCTGGTGCGGACCTGCCGCGAAACGGCGCAATGGCTGCGGGAGCGGGGCGTGCAGTGGCTGGGCAGCCAAAGCGACGACGGACTGGCCTTCAAGCTGGGCGTCGCGGTCGGCGCAAAGCCGGATTGCGGCAGCCAATGCCGGTTGTCGCCGATGGATGTGGATGACGCGCTGGAGCAGGCAATGGGCAACTTGCCGCTGTCGCGAGCGCAGATCCTGCAGAACATCGTCTTTGCGCCGCTGGTGATGCAGGCGCTGAAGCTGGGCAGCGCCCAGTCTGCGGATACCGCCTACACCATAGGGCTGCAGGAAAGCGGCGCGAGAGAAAGCGGTCCCGGCAGCATGTTCCGGGGCACGATCACCTACGCCATGAATATCTGCACCTTCCTGTTCGTCGCGTTCGCGCCGGTGATGGCGGTGGTGATGCTGCTGCTGGGGCTGCAAGGTATCCAGCTGCTGGCGCGCTACCTGCTGTTTGGGGTCTGGGTTTACAGCTGGCTGCCAGGGGCGGCGATCGTCAACGCCTATGTGCAACTGAGCATGCGGGAACAACTGGCCAATCTGGCGCATGGCACGGCGGATCCGATGGCGCTGTTCACGCCGGAAGCGCTGCGCGACTTTCACGCGCAGGTCGATGCGATGCTGGGGATGGCGGACACCTTGTTCACGGCGACGCCGATGATCACGATGATGCTGCTGACGGGCTCGCTGTATGGCATGGCGCAATTGGCGCAACGGGCCGGCGGCATGATGGCGGCCGGGATGTCGACAAGCGGAGCATCCGAGGGGGCCGCAGCGCCGCAGGCGGCGAGCGGCGGAATGTCCAGCCCCGCGCTGCTGGCGCCGCCGCCGATGAGCGCAGGGCTAGGCGGCCTGGGAGGCGGCTTGGCGGGCGGTGGTTTGCTGGCGGGGATGAGCGCGGCGCTGGCGCGACGCAGGGGAGGGGCCTCGGCGGTGGGAGCCTCGACAACAGGATGGGATGAAGGCGGCGGCGCTCGCGAGGCAGACAATGGCAGTGCGGGCAGTGCGCTGGCCAGCGGCGGCAGGGTCCAGGGTGGAGGCGGGGCGCTGGAATTGGCGCGGCAGTTTCAGCGGCAAGGCCATGGCGGCAGCGGGCAGTCGGCCTTGAGCGCGGTGCGGGGGATGATAGGCCGGCGGGCATCGGGAGCCGAGGCGGAGCGGCTGGAGCAGCAACTCGCCTCGAGCGAGCGGCAGGCCAAGGCGATGGGAGGCGGCGCATCGGAGGCGCTGGAGCTGTTCGCGCAGAAGCTGGATGGGGCGTTGGGGCGAGGGGATGGCGGAGCGGGCGCGCGGGCGGTGTTGGAGGAAATGGCGCAAGCTGGCGGGCATGCTGGCGCGCTGGCAGCTCTTAAAACCCAACAGGGTGGGGAGCCTTCCAGTCCCAAGGGCCAGGTGGCGCAACATACCGCGGGATCTGGCCCTTTGCCGCATAGGAGCAGTAGGCCCCCCGAGGGCGCGAAAAAAGTTCACGCAGCAAAAAAAGACGCCGCAGACAGAAAGGTGCGGCGACAAGCGCAAGAAGCGGCCGCTTTTGCCGCGAGGCAGGTGATGAGCTATGGCGGAGGGGCGCTGTCTGCTGGCGGGTCAGCGCCTCAGGCCGCCCCCCACGCCGCCATGTATGGCGGCTTGGCTCGCGCGGCGCAAGCTAGCCAAGCCCCGTCATCCAGCCAGGATAAGCAAGATCTGGCCAAATATGCTCGCCTGAATCAGCAATCCCAGCAATTGGCGAGGCAGCTTGCGGATCCGGCAAGCAGGAGCCGGCTTGCAGCCGGGCTGGGCGGAGAGAAGGCATTGAGTGAAATGGTTGAGGCCTACAAAGATGATTTGAAATCGGAGGATGTCTATCTGCACCGCCAATCCTCCAATCCTGTGACGCAAAGCCAGATCCGACAGATGGAATCGGCGCTGGCCGCCTTCGGCATTCATAGGCTGGGCGCGAACGAGCTGCTAAGTCGTGGACTGAGTCCATCGATGTTCGAGGATGCGAAAAGCGGCTTCGCCTCTGCGCTGTACCGGGATGAGGGCAGTGGCCGCTACACGGTGGCTTTTCGAGGCACAGAGGGTGAGACAAATGACATGGTTACCGATGCTTTGAACGCAGCGGGAGTGGTGACAAGTCAATACAGTTTGGCTGCAAATTTGGCAGTAGCCTTGTCAATGAATTCTGAATTTCAAGGGCATTTAAGTTATACCGGGCACTCTCTTGGTGGAGGCTTGGCTTCCATGGCATCAGCGCGAACGAGATCGCCTGCACGAACCTTCAACGCAGCGGGCTTGCATCAGGATGTGGTGCGGCAACTGGGCGGGACCCTGCAGGGGTTGAAACAAAGCGTCAAGGCCTACTATCTGGATGGCGAGATATTGCATCGGGCCCAAGGTTCGGCCGTGGCCGATACCTTGGTGAATCTGCTGTCGCCTTTGTCCCCTCAGAGCTTGGGCGGCCCTGGCGGCTTCGCGGACAGAGTGCCGGAAGCGGCCGGCCTGCAGATCCCGTTGTCGCCTTGGCTGGACGAAAAGCCGGTTGTCGGCACCTGGGCTCGGTTGAAGAATAGTCCCGACTTGCACAAAAACGGCAATGTCCTGAATACCTTGCAAAAGATATTAGGCGGCAGGGCCGCCAGAAATGGCCAACCATATGCGAAAAATCACTGAGTGTTTGTTGGGAGGGATCCTGGTGGCGGCATTGAGCGGATGCGAGGTACTGGCGGGCGAAGTGCAGTGCGCGGGTAGACCGCTTGGCCAAGCTTATCAGCAAGACCTGGCCACGCGACTGGCGAAAGCCGTGGCGGCTGGGGACGTAGAAGAGGTATTGCGGCAAATCCGGGGTGGGGCCGATCCTAATCATTTAGAGGACGGCGCCGTGCCGGTATTGATGTGGGCAATCTGCTCTGATCAACCGAAAACTTTCCAGGTCTTGCTGGAAAACGGTGCCGATCCCAATTTGCGAGGCCGCGGCGATGGGCTGGGATCCGGCAAAGGCCATGGCTTGAAAGAGGATCTGACGGTAATCGACGATGGCTTTTCCGCCATGGAGTTGGCGGCGGGAACGGCCGATCCCGCTTTTCTCAAGCAGGCGCTGAAACATGGCGGCGCGCCGAATAGCGATCGGAACCTGGAGCGGCCCAGGCCCAATGCGCCGCTATTGCTAGCGGCCTATTACGGCCTATTCGACAATATCAAGATTTTGCTGGCGGCCGGTGCGGATATTCACGTACATGAAAGCATAAACCTTTCATCTAGTGCGCCAGTGCTCGCAATTGGTGTTAGAGGCAGATTTGATATCGCATTGTGGCTGCTTGAGCACGGCTATCAATATCGCTTGCAGGAACTGGGGCGGGCGGCGGAGGGCAGCATGGTTTCAGAAGAGCAGCAGCCCTGGAAGGAGAAAACCATCCAGGCCTTGCGCGCCCGCGGCGTGGTTTTTCCTTGCTCTTACCTTTTGCTGAATGCGCTGAAAGAACGGGATATTCCGCAGTCGGCGATCGAAGACCTGATCATGGGGCGCAAATCCCTATACGACTTCCCGGAAAAAAACACGGCAGGCGGCGGCTCTGGCGCGGTGGCGGACTGAGCCCATGTCGGTCACGGTCTACACCCTGGGAGATCCGCATGTGATGCGGGCGGCGCTGGAAGGGCTGGCGATGCTGTTCGGCCGAGGCAGCGTGTTCGCCAATGGCGCATCGTCGCTGGGCTTGGGGCCCGTCGCCGGCCTGGGCCTGCTGGTGACGCTGACGGCCGCGCTGGTGGGTGGCGTGTTGCGGCAGCAAGTCAATGTGCATCATGTGTTGCTGATGGCGGTGGCCTACGGCGTGGCCTTCGTGCCGACCGAGCGGGTGGTGGTGGAGAATCTGTATGCGATGGATGGCGGGCCGGCGGCGGTGGCGCCGGTGGATGGCGTGCCCATCGCCATCGCCTATACCGCAGCCTTCGCCTCCGGCCTGTCGCGCGAAGTGACCGAAGAATTGGAAACCGCATTCTCCGGAGTGGACGGACAGGAATCGGTGTTGACGCGGGACGGTTTCGCCCGTCCGCTGAGGCTGGCGCAGGGTTTGCGCCAGATAGGGCAAAGAGCCGGGCCCTTGCTGGGGGCGGACTATGTCGCCACGCTGAGCAGCTACGGCCGCTACTGCACGCATGACAGCAATGGCAACAGCCTGAATTACGTCGAACTGGGCCGCAGCGCCGCCGTGCTGGACTACCTGGCCAGCAGTCCGGTGCAGGGCTACAGCCAGGTCTGGGACGCCCGGCCTCCATACAGCGCGCCCTATCCCGGCCCCAGCCTGGTGCGGACCTGCCGCGAAACGGCGCAATGGCTGCGGGAGCGGGGCGTGCAGTGGCTGGGCAGCCAAAGCGACGACGGACTGGCCTTCAAGCTGGGCGTCGCGGTCGGCGCAAAGCCGGATTGCGGCAGCCAATGCCGGTTGTCGCCGATGGATGTGGATGACGCGCTGGAGCAGGCAATGGGCAACTTGCCGCTGTCGCGAGCGCAGATCCTGCAGAACATCGTCTTTGCGCCGCTGGTGATGCAGGCGCTGAAGCTGGGCAGCGCCCAGTCTGCGGATACCGCCTACACCATAGGGCTGCAGGAAAGCGGCGCGAGAGAAAGCGGTCCCGGCAGCATGTTCCGGGGCACGATCACCTACGCCATGAATATCTGCACCTTCCTGTTCGTCGCGTTCGCGCCGGTGATGGCGGTGGTGATGCTGCTGCTGGGGCTGCAAGGTATCCAGCTGCTGGCGCGCTACCTGCTGTTTGGGGTCTGGGTTTACAGCTGGCTGCCAGGGGCGGCGATCGTCAACGCCTATGTGCAACTGAGCATGCGGGAACAACTGGCCAATCTGGCGCATGGCACGGCGGATCCGATGGCGCTGTTCACGCCGGAAGCGCTGCGCGACTTTCACGCGCAGGTCGATGCGATGCTGGGGATGGCGGACACCTTGTTCACGGCGACGCCGATGATCACGATGATGCTGCTGACGGGCTCGCTGTATGGCATGGCGCAATTGGCGCAACGGGCCGGCGGCATGATGGCGGCCGGGATGTCGACAAGCGGAGCATCCGAGGGGGCCGCAGCGCCGCAGGCGGCGAGCGGCGGAATGTCCAGCCCCGCGCTGCTGGCGCCGCCGCCGATGAGCGCAGGGCTAGGCGGCCTGGGAGGCGGCTTGGCGGGCGGTGGTTTGCTGGCGGGGATGAGCGCGGCGCTGGCGCGACGCAGGGGAGGGGCCTCGGCGGTGGGAGCCTCGACAACAGGATGGGATGAAGGCGGCGGCGCTCGCGAGGCAGACAATGGCAGTGCGGGCAGTGCGCTGGCCAGCGGCGGCAGGGTCCAGGGTGGAGGCGGGGCGCTGGAATTGGCGCGGCAGTTTCAGCGGCAAGGCCATGGCGGCAGCGGGCAGTCGGCCTTGAGCGCGGTGCGGGGGATGATAGGCCGGCGGGCATCGGGAGCCGAGGCGGAGCGGCTGGAGCAGCAACTCGCCTCGAGCGAGCGGCAGGCCAAGGCGATGGGAGGCGGCGCATCGGAGGCGCTGGAGCTGTTCGCGCAGAAGCTGGATGGGGCGTTGGGGCGAGGGGATGGCGGAGCGGGCGCGCGGGCGGTGTTGGAGGAGATGGCGCAAGCGGCCGGGTATTCGGCTTTACAGAGAAGTCAGCCCGAGCATGCGCAACAAGCCCAAGCAGCTAAAGCCGATGTGCAATTGGGCTCACTTCATCGCCGTAGCGAGCAACAGGAGATGAAGGGGTCTTTCAGTGGTGAATCGCTTGGCAGTCAGCCGGCAGGGATGGACTCACAAGGATTGATATCGAATGAGTCAGCCGAACTCAATAGCAGGCAGAGGACTGACCGTGTTTTCTCACGTCCGAATTTGATGAACTTGCCTGGTTGGCATTTTCAAGGAGAAGGTAGCGAGGAATTGAAGCAAGCCATGAGTATCTTGCAAGGCAGTCGTGATGCGCTTACAGGAAAGTGGGAGCCAAGCAAGGGTTTGGAGCTGGAACGAGCGCTACAACAGGTTGCCCATGCTCGTGGTTTGCCGATTGAGGAGATGGCAAGCAATTATAGTAAATTTGTCGGTTTATTTAGGGGGGCAGAAGATCGTGCCACTCAAAGAGGAGATTTTCAAACCGGTCCATTTCGAGAGGATGAAAAAGGAGAGGCGCGTGTTCCGTTATTGTCAATGAGGAAATCTGGGTCGATTCCAGATAATAGCTATCATATGGCCTCCAATAATCAACTACGCTTTGGAAAAATGGTTGGCGATGCAATGGGTCTGGATCCTGTATTCGGCGCATTGCTAAGCCCTACTGGAGGTATCGCGGGGCCGGGAAATAAGGAGATTGGCAATGCTGTGTACGCGGCAGGCGGTGGTCGCGAAGTCGTAACCAATCATGGCATTGCGCATGATGCGGCAGGGTACCTATTTAACTATCATGGTCGTGGGCCAGGCTATCATTATGTCCCTAATAATCCTGTCCAGATTTTGGATAAAGGCAATCCATTGGCCGGACAGGTGGATGGATTGGCATTTTTCCTTAATCTGAACAATACCGGGGACCCTGATAGTTCTATTCGAAGAAATGGGAATAGAAAATGAGCGCATTCCGTTTTCTTATAGTTATGCTTTTAGGGATTTTGGGACTAAGTGTTTCAGCTATGGGGGGCAGCATGAAGAATGGCAACTGGCGCTGGTATGAAGATAAAATGTCTATTGTGCCGGAGTATAATGTCTCCTATGTTCGTGGTGAAAAAGAAATTGTGATGTATGTCGTATTTCATGATGAGCATGATGCCATGTCAGTTAGGTTTGATGAACATAGCATTAGTGTCAATCATGTCATGATGGCAGGAATGGATAGTAAGAATGGCTATTATTATAAGGCAGCATTTCCCAAAGAGAGCAGTAATATTGAAGTGACGCTGCAGTTGAAAGGAAAGGTAATAAAGCAAAATATGGTCTTGCCTGCTTTGGCTGAGAAATCTTTACCTAGTGAGTATCGCAGGTTTCGAATATTGGAGTTGCCGCTTAATTATGATCCTCCCCCTTCAGAGGTTGAGCTTGATCTTTATGGTCTCACAATTCGAGGAGCGAAGGGGGAGGGAGATGGCTATCTGAATACTAGGGTGATTGATAAGGCTTCTCATGAGGCTAGCAAGCGTCCGCAGAGGAGTGAGCAAGGAGTTTTATTAAGAGATCTTGGCGATACCTGCCCACCTCCAGGAGTGTATTCTGCAAATTTGTATAGAATGCAGGATGTGAACTTGCCTGCGATATTAAATGCCAAGCGTGGAGGTGTTGTACGTCTGTTTCATGAGGTTAATTTCACTATTCAGGTGAAGTAGAGCTTTGATAGAGTGCCGTTTAATTGTTGTTGATTAAACGGCCTGCAATAAATGTATGGAGTGGATTCTAAAATGGTTGAGTGGTTTGTGTCGGTAAGGGGGTAATTTGGTCTGCTGCCTGAATGATATCCATTACCGGGTTGGTTCGCGCGCCACTCTCATAAAGTTGGGTCATTAATATTTTTCCTGATAGAGGCCAGATGTTCCAAGTGTGTAATGAAGGGGTGATGCCGTTCCAGATCTTGTCAATGCGCATGGTTTCATAGGATGCATTGACTCTGGATTCTATGGTTGTATTCCATTGGAAGTCTTCTTTGCAAAGAATGCCGGTGGAGACGTAAATTTGAGCGATTGGTTGTTTTAATATTTCAGCCAGCTTTTCTATATGAACACGCTTTAAGGCTGTGAGGGGGCGTTTCTGATTTAAAATGCCTCTTAGGAAAGTTACTGATATGGAAAGATAATCTGCTGTTTGATTGATTGTCCAATTGTTTTCTGAAATGATTTTACGCAACTTGTTCAGGAAGTCATTTTGAACTTGCTTCTTTTCTATGTTTGATGAGATTTGTGTGTGTGCAAAGTGATTGGTTTGATTAATTCCATCTAGTAAAAAGCAAATGGACAGCCGAAGCTCAAGTGGCCATGTGGACCACTCTATTTCATCGGGAAGGATGTTTTTTAGCTCGTTTGATAGTTGCAATGTTTTGAAGTGACTCAACATCCTATGGTCAAGGTTGTCTTGGGTGGAGAAGTCGCTAATTTTCAATATGCCGCTAAGTAAATAAACCTGTGAAACTGGAGCGTCGATGAACTCTGCTATTTTTTTCAGGATGTCTGCGCTTATCTCAGATACAGGCCTCCGTCCCCACATTAGTGCTTCCAAATATGCGCGAGTGATTCCAAGGATTTCTGCAACTTCCTTTTGGGTGATGCCAAGTCGTTTTGCTCGATAAACCAGCATCCACATGAGCTGTCCTCCCAGGAGGTCAGCATCCTCAAGTGCTGTTACACCCTTAGATAGGCGAGGTTTCGGCATGGCTTTCTTTCTGTGCTTTGATTAAGTAAGAGTTGTTGATAAAGAATAAACTTTTTTTGTTGACTTTGCTACTTTCAATACACTCAGCAATCGCGGCCTCTCCTTTGTTGTGTTGTTTTGAACGAAAGATTGCTATTTAAGATTTTGATTGTAAGCAATTGTTTTTATTGGGAAATTTATTCTATTGGCAATGGTTTTTGTGTTGGGGCGTCAAGATGGAAGCAAATTGTTAACTTATGAGGAATTTCTGACATTTAATTTCAAATGGGCGTATTTGATGATCATCGTGCCTGTGATTTTTATTGAGACAGTCGTCTGATGGACATGACTGGATAATATGTGATTTTGCTATGTTATTGGTATGACTTTAATGCTTTTGAAATGAGGTAATTTAACGGGTGCAGTGTTTTTGCATGCGGTGCTGCATTTTCAGTATTTTATGTCTTGACTTTTATGTGCGGGCGATTTTGGTAGATAATTTTAATATGTTGTCAAGTTTATGTTCGATTGTGTTTCAATCTCCAATGTTTGTGCCCGGGTAGTTATTTAAAATAAAGGAGGAGAAAATGTGGGCCGTGATGGAAAATCACTCTGAATTAAATGAAGGGAATAATCTGGTTGCCGACGGTGCTGTTGATGATTTGGAGCTTCCTTTTGAGCTGGAGGTGGGGAGGGAGGGATTTGAAAAGCATGGCGGCAATGTGGTTGTGGCTATCAACAGTTTGCCGCACGAGGCGTTGAATGTAATATTGTATTTCGCTTATTTAAATGCGAATCAGGATGTGAAATCGATGATAGAATATTATGGGAAAGAGATAGATAAGCGATTTCAGGAGCATGGTGATGGCTGAAAAGGATGGGAAGTGGGACGGTGTTGAACGCTGGTTATCTGGCATGAAACCAACTGTGGGCTATGTGAGAATGGTGGTGTGTGATGAAGGGAATGTTGAAGGAGGTGTCGTGGCAGAGGAGAGTCCTAAGGCAACGCAATCACTCCACTCTAGTCATCTCTTACTCCGAGAATTGTTGGAAAGATCTGGAATAGGGCATAAAGAATTTGCAGAATCCATTGGCATTGGGTTGAGCAGGCTGTCTTCTTACCTTTACGGTAGGACTAAGCAGGTGCCCAATCATATTATTGAGCAAGCTCAGAATATTTGTGATTCTAAGACACAAGAAATGCAACAGCTCGAGCGGTGGTATGAGAGCACGGATATGGTGGAAATTATACAGGGCTGGGCCTCTAGGTTAGGAATGGAGAATGGTAGTCCAAAGGAGATGTCTTCTATCTTATCCGTTTCATTGGCTAGTTATTCTCGCTGGGTAAATGGGGTGATTCGCCCTCCATTCAAAAAATATTTGGATTGTGAAGGTTTGGTTAGGGCGGAAGTGGCTAGAAGAAATTTGGAAAAGTAGAGCAGTCGAGGCATGCCCGCGTGTTAGAAGTATAGAGTGGTCACGTGGATGTATAACAATGGCAAAGGTTTTTAGCGGCGCCTCCAGCCACATTAGCTGCCGCTTTTCCCCAGCTCTTGCCGATACTGTCGCGGCGTCAGGCCGGTCAAGGCCTTGAACTGGCGGCTGAAGGCGCTGTGGTCGGTATAGCCGCAGCGCAGGGCCACTTCGGTGATGGCCATTTCCAGATGCAACAAGCGATGCGCATGCTCCAGTCTGGCCTTGAGTATCATTTGCCGCGGCGACAGGTGGAACACCTTTTTGCAATAGCGCTCCAGCTGGGCGGTGGACATGCCGGCGATGGCGGTGAGTTCCGCCATTGAAATCGGCTGGCTGAAGCGGCGGCGGATGAATTCGTCCACCTCCGCCAGGCGGGTGTAAGCCGGGTGCGTCTTGCTGGCCGGCTGCAAATCCAGCGAGATGCCGATCAGGCCGATGATGTCTTCCTGCCGGTTGTACAAGGGCCATTTGTAGGTCAGGCACCAGCCTGGCTCCCGGCTTTTGAACAGATGCAGTTCCAGCTGGCCCTCCAGCACCTGGCCATCCTGCAGCACCTTGATATCCTGTGCCGTGTAGACCTGTCCCAGCTGGATGGGAAACACTTCGGCGCTGGTTTTGCCCAGCAGCGGCGGCAAGTCCTTCAGGCCGCAGCGCTGCGCCAGCGTCTGGTTGGCGCAGAGATAGCGCCTGGCGGTCCTTGATGAAGATGGCCGCATTGGGGATCAGGTCCAGCACCGGCATCAGCGGGGCAACGCCCGCCAGCAACTCTTCCATCGTCGCCGGACGGAATCCGTCCCGCCAGCTGGCGATGGATTCCAGAGTCTCTCTCGAAAACGTCATTCAATTTGTTGAAACTATTGAAGTATTTTTTATTTTAAAAATTAAATACCAACAAATGTACCAACATTGATGCGTCTTTGGTCAAAGACAGCTCTCTTGGACTCAAGACGGTGTGAAGGTCGGTAGTCTTTGAAGGGATCGAATTGGTTTTCTAATGTATTGAATTTATTTAGTTTAATTTTTTCAAGCCATTTCATCGTCCCCGACAGGAATGGAATTGGTATTTCAAGTTATTGATATTTAATATATTTCTTTTGTATCGATTTTTTAAATGCCCCCATCGATGCCCCCAGCGCTGAGTCATTGCCATTGTTGAATGGCAACGTTCGACCCATAGCGGACGAATACCACCCAAAACCAGCCACGAAGAAAACCCAATGGTGGGCGATCTCGCCGCAAACCGGCAGCCCGTCGAATAACGATTGCCGAAGGCCAAACAAAGAACCACTGGAATTTATTGAAATGGGCTTGATTATCAACAATGCTCAGTGATAGTTAATCATCGTCACACATTCGGCGCAATACGCTACACTTCGAGTGCGCCTTTACGGCCTTAACGTTAGATTCAGGCCACAGCCCGCCAGGAATGATTTGTTATGTGCGTAATTTTTCAGCATCAAATTCTGAAATGGATAAGTTCTTCCCAGTAATCATATGATTAAGGGCGCTAAATCTTGTTTTTCCGCCGCTAAGGTTTATGCAATATATTTGTTTTGATATATTTTCAGCATGAGAAATTTCCATTTCAACCCATTTTGACTTTATTTCTCCATCTTGGCCTATGGAGTTATCTGTTATTACGAGCAATAAGTACTTTGATTGTTCAATTCTTTTCTTTAGTACAACCTCTGTATATTCACTTGCCAGATCTCGTTTCAGGAAGTCATTATCATTTGTCCAGTCACAGTAAACGCTTATGTTTTTTGAGTTGAGCTCATTTTTTATACTGATCACCAACTTTGAATCTAGGTAGCTATGAGATATAAATACATCATAAGCCTTCTGGCTTTGGATGGAGTTCCTTTCAATTCTATCTGCCAAGTCCTTTGGCGTTACGTCAAAGGCTTCTCGTTCAGTCATATAAGACTTTGACTTCCCTTTAAAGCGCTTCCTGAGTTTTACAAATTCTCCCATTTTTTGCAAGTGTGAGAATGCCATGCGTCTTATTTGATCATTTCTCTCGCTGTCGTTTAACTTATGAAAGAATTGGATTGATTTTTCGCATTCATATTTTTTGAGTTCATTGAATATTTCCACTTTGTCTTGCGTTGTTGAGCCTTTTTTGTGATAGGCATAAATAAAAATATCAATATGCAGCGGCTCAATTGCTTGCACTAAAGTTCGTGCATTGCGTGATTTTTCATTGTGAGAGTTTGTATTTTTATTTCTTTGCTCTTCTAGCGCATTAATGGCCAGCATTCTTCTTTCATGAGAGAATTCTGATTTATGGGTTTTTCTTACACCTGCTGATAAAAGGTGTTTTGCTTTTGGAAGATTTAGCAGGAAGGCAATGGGTTCTTCATGGAAATATCTTGCCTTCTTGCCAACGTTTTGAAGAAAGCTGTCTTTTTTTTTATAGCTTTCGTATCTCTTGTTTAATCTGATCCAGCCTAGAGGAAAATAATATTTATATAGGTCAATAATGGTTTGCTCAGTGTACTCCGATGGTAACGCCGCTGAAATTTGACTCAATGGTCTTGTGAATTCCCTTTTGAATGCTTGTGTTTCTGAAAAATATTTACGTTTAAGCATGCCTGCCATAAGTTAACCGATTACGATTGATTTTGAGATAAAAATTAACACTGCAAGAGGAATATAGACCCCCGAGCAGAAAGTGAATTTATGGCCATGGCTTGATGACTTGGCATTTTTTCTCTTGGATTGACCGAGCAAGGATTGGTTGTTTTTAAATAATTGCCATATAAATTCTGCGCGAACTCATTGTATGCCTTTCTAAAGCATTTTCTAATGAAAGATAACATGAATCTAAGAGAGAAAATCATTGTTTGGAATAGTGCTATCTATGCGTAATAGGGTTAAGCCTCATGCACTATGTAAATCATGGCTTCATGATGAAGAACATCGCAAACAAAACTATTGCGATGACGGCTCCGTGAAATATAAGCAATGTTTTTGAAAAAGCCGCACAGCAGATGGAGGCAACGTCATTACGAACAATCGTTGTGTCCATTGTAAATTTTTCGCTTGAAATCCTACCTGAAGCAACGCCTTCGTATAGCTTCCTAAACAACCGTTCTTGATGAAGAAAGTAGGAATCAAGAACCCAAAAAACTATCACAGGAAAATATGCAATTAATACAAATTTGAAATTTGCATCCTTAGCAGACAAGGCAAATATTGCAGCAACAAGTGTCACACTCCATCCCTTGAGGAGGAAAGAGTTTGCTCCCATTCTAGAAATTACTCCTTGGATAAAACCAAGATGTGCAATAGTCTTTTCCATTTATCCTTCCCTCCATGAAATATGAGAATTTGGGGTTGAGACCCATTCATCGTATGAAATATATCTTGAGCTGCTCTTCCTAACCCAAAGCGTCTCTTTTCTATTTTCATCCGGTTGTTTTACTACGTATGGGTATAGGCCGAGATACTCTTGTCCGGAATAACTATTGCTCGTAGATGTCGCTTGAATTGGCACGATCGCAACTTTTTCCTTCTTTCCATCGAAGAATCCACATTCCCACGGCATCCATCGTGATGATTCAGCATTAGAAGTTGTAACAAAGAATAGTGACTTTGATGAGTTCATTCTTTGCCGAAGCTTGTCTGCTGTTTTCGCAGTGACTGTAGATCGATCCATTTGAGGATCTTCTATCCAATCTACGTACACTGTGTATCCTAGGTCCTCTAGAATTCCTTTCATTCCTAAAATTAGTTCAGCATCACGGATACTGTGTGAAAGGAAAATGTCGTAGGTTTTAGATGGTGTGTACGAGGCGCAGGCCTCAAGAACAATCTGACTTGCCTTCTTGACTGTGCCAGACTTACGAACCTCTGCCTGCGCTCGCTGGCGAACACTTGCTTCTGTAAATAGTGCCATGCACTACAACTCCTTTCATGAGGCGTAGTATTTGATTCACTGCCACCGATTTTGAATCGAAGATTAAACCAATCAATCTATACTTTGAATGGCTGCTCTTGGCCGTTAGCTGTTGATTGTAAACCGCACTTTCCCCCTCGCCCAGCCAGGCACCCACACCTAAAATCCCTCCGAAACCGTGGATTGACCCCTAAGTCATTGTCCTGCAATGGCTTTTCGTCCACGGTTTGTCCACCACCTCTCCCCCCGATTCCGTGGGTACGCCAGAAACCTCAATAAAATCAATGCCATGAAGGGAAGGGCGAATCCACCATTTCCACCACATCGGCCGGTAAACCCGTGGATTAATTTTTAAGCAGCGCTCCGAAACCGTGGATGGCCCCTTGCTTCCTTTTTCACTGCTTTTCTTCCCTATCTCTTTGTTTTTTATAAAAGAAGAAGAGAAGAAGAGGGGCGAAGCCGTAAAACGGCGATGTGGAAGAATTGGGGCAAACCGTGGAAGTGGGAGGTGAAACCGTGGATTTCAGAGGGCAAACCGTGGATGGGTTGTTCTCAACAATCAATGACTTAGGCTGTGAAGAGGGGGCAATCCACGGAATTTTTTCACATCCTCCCACACCCAATGGCGCGGAAACCGGCAGATTCCGGCCGTTCTTGCTGGTTTTTGCGTGCCATTGTCATATTCCATGTAGGGAAGGGTTTGCTGTTGCGCAGTTTGAACGGGGCAAAGCGTGACAGCCCACACAAGGCGGGCTGTCGAGGGGGAGGGCGGACAGGTTTGGGTTTAAGACTGGACGTCCGGCGCGGCGTAGAGGCCCAGCTTTTCCAGCTGCGCCAGGCTGATGGCGGTCAGATGGCCCTGGCGGCGGCCGTGGATGGTCTTTTCTACGCCGTCGGCCAGCACCACCGGGCTTTGCAGCAGCTGGTTCTTGAAGATGCGGCCGGTCTTCACCGGCAGCGCGTCGAACTTGGCGCGCAGATGCGGCGCGGTGGAGAGATGGTCCATCACATGGTTGGGCCGGATGAACAGCGCCATTTCGGTGTGGCCGTCGGCCTGCTTCACCCGGTCCCAGCAGTGCGGGTAGTCGTAGCGCCTGGCCTCCAGCTCGGACAGCAGGATTTCCATGATCCACACCCAGGGCAGGCGGCTGCCGTCGGTGTCCACGATGTGGCTGTTCATCTCGGCCAGCAGGTCTTCAATGAAGCCGCCTTGCTGCGGGTCGAGGTCGGCGAACTCGCACAGCAAGGCCCAGCTGCACAGCAGGGCGGCGTAGTTCTCCATCATCCGCCGCGCGGTGGCGTCGCCGGTCGGCGCGCGGCTGTGCCGTTCGCACACGCCCAGGTAATGGCGATGCAGATCGCGCAGCCGGGCCGGCTCAAGATCGGCCAGGAATTGCAGCCACGGCCACAGCGGAAAGACCGGCAGATCATGCGGAATGATCGCCCCTTGCCGCTCTTTCGACAGGCTGCTGCGGCACAGCTTGGATTGCAGGCTTTGTGCGTCCACTTCCTCGCCGGCCAGCAGCACGGGGGCGCACATCAGATAAGGCGTCAGGCTGGCGCCCACGCGGGTGAACTCAAAGCGGTAGGTCGATTGCAGCAGCGCGTCGATGTCCGACAGCACCGTCTTCGGCAGCTTGGAGAATTCATCCCAGCCCACCGGCTGCGAAGTGAACGACACCGACGCCCGCCGGCGGTGGTCGGTTTTCAGCATCTGGCCGGACAGCACCTGAAACGCCAGGGTGGTTTGCAGACTCTCCAGCAGCTTGGATTTGCCCGATCCCTTCTCGGCCTGCATCTGGAAGTGCGGATAGAAGCCCAGCAGGTTCTTCAGATGCGTGCCCAGGCCCCAGACCAGCACGATGGCGGCCGCATTGTCGCGGAAGGTGTCCTGATACGCTTGAATCACCGTCCGCGCCTGCTGCTGCGTGCCGCGCGGGAAGGTCAGGTTGTAGTAGAGGCATTGTTTCTGCGGCTCGACGAAATAGCAGTCTTGCCCCTCCTGCGCCGCCAGCGCGCCGGCCTTCCACGACAGGCCGACGAAGTTGACCACATCGCGCGCGCCCAGGTCGGCCGCCCGCTCCATCAGATTGACCAGGCGTTGGAACTGCGCCGGCTTCCAGATCGCGCCGAAACGCCCTTTCCACCATTCCAGGTTGTATAGCTTGTCGTCGGTGGCCACTTCCCGATGCAATACCGTGCCATGACGCGCCAGCTGGGCGCTGATGCCGAACACCGTTTCCGGCTGATGGTCGGCCGCGCCGCTGATGGTGGCCAAGTGGCTCTGAATGCGCAGCCGCGACAGGCTGGCCACGCGGAAGGAACACAGATCGCCCAGGGTTTCCGAGCGCTTGCCGTCATCGTCGGTCTTGAACTCGTCCACGTATTGGGTGAAATCCTCCTTCACCCGGAAGCGCCAGTACACCGCGAAATCATGACCTGGCAGCTGCACCCGCCGCGTGCCTTCCAAACGCTCGCCGCCGCCCGGCATGCCCGGCACCAGCCACGGCTCCAGCTTGCGCAAGCGCGCGGTCAGCTCGTCCTTGCCATGGCGCTGCAGCACATCGTTGATGTCCTCGCCTTCGTCCCATTCCTGCATGTCCACCAGCAAGTGGCCGATGTCGGCGGCAATCAGCTTCTCCGACAAGCGCCAGGCGGCGGCCAAGCCCGGCCGCAAGCCGGTGGCCGGGTTGACCGGGTCGCTGTGGTCCAGCGCCACCAGCACCCGCTTGCCGCGCAAGGCGGTCCAGTCGATGCTGTCCACGTTGCCGACGCCGCGCAGCGCCAGCGCCGCCACATCGGATGACGCGCAGCACTCCACCGACAAGGCATTGATCGGACTTTCCACGATCACCACCATCCGCGCCCGCTTCAGCCGTGCCGGATCGCTGCACCAGCCATGGCCCTCGCGCGCGCCCTGGCATTGCGTCTTCACGCCGCCATTCAAGGCCGGATCGACATAGCGCAGGTCCACCGCCGCCAGCCGGCCGCCGCTGCGCACCAGAAAGGCGACGGCCGCGCCGCCATGGCCCACTTCGCCGGCGGCGATCTTGGCGCTGTGCCAATCGTTCCAGCCCAGCGTCTTGCCCTGGATGGCGCGGCGGATCACTGCTTCGTCTATGCCTCGGCCGGCCAGGTAAGTCAGGGCCGAATCGGCTTGAGCCAGGCAGCGCTCGGCGATGTAGTCGAGGGTGGATTTGCGCGCTGGCGCGGCCCTTTCCTTCATCGCCGGTTTCGGTTGCGGCATGCCGTACCAGTCACCCAGCAGCCGCGCGGCCGCCAGTGGGGTGTCCAGCTCCGGCCGGCAGTAGCGCAGCAAGTCGATGCAGCTGCCGCCGGCGTCGCCGCTCCAGTCCTTCCAGCCGCGGCCGTCGGCGAAGATCGACAGCGAGGCGCTGCTGTCCGGGTGATGCGGGCTGTGATAGTTGCCCTTGCCCTGGCGTTTCAGGCCCAGCCGGGCCGCCAGGTCGTGCAAGTCGATGTTGTCTTTCAACTGGTCGAACCACTGGCCAAGCGCCGTTTGCGAACCGCCAGACAAGCCGGGGGCGTCTCGCCCGGTGCGCGGGAGAGGGTTTCTTGCGTTCATGGTCTTGTCCTTAGAGCAGTTGGCCGATGTCGGCGCTGGCGTCGATGACTTGCTGCTGCAGCGGAGCCAGCAGCCCGGCCAAGCGCTGCGCCGGCAGCGGTTGGTCCTCGGCGCAGTCCAGCAGCTCGACCAGCCCTTGCAGGCCGTCGCCGGTGCGAGATAGACGCGACACGCCGGCGCTGACGGTGTGTTCGATGCCCTGGCACAGCGCGGCCAGCTGGTGCAGCGGCTCGCGCAAGGCGGCGTGTTCGGGGGTGTCGGCCAGCAATTGCAGCTGGGCCAATTGGTGATGGACGGCAGACAACGCCAGCGGGGCGAGAATAAGGGCGCTCATGCGATCACCTCCACGGCGAAACCGGCGGCAGTGCGGTGAATCAAGGCGCGTTGACCCTGGGCAACCAGCAAAGCGGCGAGCGCGCGGGCTTGGGCCTCGTTGGGCAGCGTGGAAACGGGACGGGTGACTTGCGGAAATAGGGCGCGGAAAGCGCGCAGGATGATGCCAGGCATGGGAACCTCCTTCGTAAGCGTTACGCTTGCCATCCCGACGCCAATCGGGGGTGGCAGGCACAAGGCGGGATTGGCGTACCGGTACGAAGGAACCGGCGCGTGCATGCACGCTCCCACCAAGGCCCGCCATAGAAGAAGACGTACCAATGGTGTTTAACGGACGTAAAAAATGCCGCAATAGGCGGCTATCCGCCTTCGTAATCAGGACGCCAATCCCGGTCGCGCTATTGAACACGACGCGGTAATGGTGCGGGAATCGGGCAGGGCTGTCAAGCATGTGATTCACATATTGCGTTTGAGCGGTGCATTTCATCGGGATATAATGGCGCTGGATGATTGGAGTTGGTTTTGTTGTACCCAAGGCCCTGGCAGGGGCCTTTTTATTTTTGGAGTGGTGATGCACGAATTATTTGGCGATGTGGCATGTCCTAAATGTGGCAAAGCGGGAGGCGTTAAAGTCAGGACGAGCCGCCCGGTAACTGAAAAATTTATCGAATATTATTTGCGTTGCAAACATTGCCAAGAAAAGATGAAAGCGGTCTGGTCGTTTGAAGGGAGTATTTGGCCAAGCAAACTTTGGGATGAGCAAAAGATACGCAGTGAATTTAAACCCTGGCAGGTGGCTGAGCATATTGATGAAATTCATAAGGTTTATATTGAGCGGGCTAGCGAGGCTAAGGCTAATATCGCTAGGCTTAAGGCTGAGCTGAAAGCGGCCAAGCTCGAAGCCGAGAAAGTTGACCAAACTTTTGATTTGTTGCTGAGCATCGGTCTTGAATATAATTTCAGTGAAACCTAACCCGTAGAAATGGCCCGCCCTCCAGCGGGCCATTTTCATTACTCCAAGACGCGGTGTTGAATCCGGCCAGGCGTTATGGTCAGCGCCTGCGGGGCTGGCGGTTGGGCCGCGCTCGGCAACTTGCGCAGCCGCTCCGGCGGTATCTGCGCACCGCCCTTGATCGGCTGGGCCACGGTGCGCGGTTCGCCCTCCATCGTCTTGTACTGGTGGCAGCAGTCGTCATTGCTGCAGTTGTAGTAAATCTCCTTGGCGGTGGCGGACAGCATGCGACTGGTGCGGACCCGTGACATCGCGCCGCACAGCGGGCAGGGAAAGGCCATCTCTGTCTCCTCAATCCACGATTTCCACTTCTTCAATCAGCGCGCAGGCGGCCAGGTTCTCGATGACGTAGGCGTCGGCGCTGGAGTGGTAGAACAGCACGCTGTTGATGGACGGTTCTTCCTGATAGCGGTAGCGCATGGCGTGCTGATAGAAGTACAGCGACAGGTTGTCGAGTCGGGTAATCAGGATGCTGTCGCCAGGGAAGAAGGCGGCCGTGGCCGCTTGCAGGCCGCCCAGGCGCTGCTTGTGAAATACCAGATCATTCCACGGCTCGGCCTGGCCGCTTGGCTCGCATACCGCGTCCGGCAGCAGGTCCGCGCCGACCAGCGCCACCAACAGCGGATCATCGCGCCAGGCCGGCGCCAGCAGATTGTTGACGGCATGGCGCACCAGGCGGTGCAGGCTGCGGAAGCGCTGGCCTTCGCCGACGCGCACGCGCTCCAGGCAGGCTTTGGGCGCTTGCTCGCGGATTTGCTGCAGCCAGCCGATATTGACGTCCTGCAGCTGCGGATGCTGCTCGCGGTCAGAGTCCTGGGCGCGCATCAGGCCACGGAAGCCGATCATCACCCGATCCAACAAGATGCGGCGCTCTAGCGTCTGCCGCGCCCGCGCTTCGAACAAGGCTTGGTCCTGCGCCTCGTTCATCCAGGCGTCCAAGGTGGCGTAATCAAACGCGGCGTCAAAGTTGGTCTGTTGGCAGACATACTGCGCCGGCCGCCAGGTCTGTTGCGCCGGCTGGCGCGGATGGCGGTTGGTATCCACCGTGGCGGCCAAGGTGCCGGCGATGTCGAAGTTCTGAGAGCGGCCTTTGATCTCGGGCACGCCCAGCACATTGATGGCGGACAGCAGCCGGCTCTTGGCTTTCAGCGCCTGAATGCGGGCCTGCGCGGCTTGCGGCTCCGGGGCGGCATGGCAAATGCCTGGGGATTGATGCGCGTCCATATGGCTGAAGTAGCGGCCGATGAAGTGGTCCAGAGCTTGGCGGGTCGTGTTTTGCATGATGCGGTGCTCGCTTAACGGTTGATCAGGGCTTGGTATTGCGCGTCGCGCTCGGCTTGATAGCGCATGCGGGTGATGGGGCTCTGGTGCTGGGTGGAGGGCGTCGCCAGCGCCGGCAGCGGCTTATTGAGCAGGGTCAGCAAGTCGTCCGGTTCCGCCTGCGCGGCGGATTTCAGCGCCTGTTGCAGCTCGCCGGGCTGCAGCGCGGCATAGAGTTCATCGTGATTTCTGCGCAGCTCGGCGCGGCCGAACAGCCGCTCGATGCACGCCTTCGGCGCTTCAGCCAACAGCAGCGCCAGCACCGGCAGCTGTTGCCCCCATTGCGCGATCTGGTCGTCCAGCACCGCGTCCCAATACTGGCGGCGCAGCGCGTCGCGCTCCTGCACCAGGGCTTGGCGCTGCTCGAACAGCGCCTCCTGCTGCACTTCCGCTTGAATCTTTTCTTCCTCGGCGATCTTCAGCGTTTCTTCGGCCAATTCCAGGTTGGCCATTTCCTTGCTCTTCAGCTCGCGCACTGCCTTGGTGGGGATGCCCAAGGTCGAGCGCATCGCCTGGCGGCAGTCCTTGCGCGCTTGCTCGGCTTCGCTGCGCAGCGCTTCGGCGGTTTGGACACGGCGGGCGGCGTTGTCGGCCAGCGCCTGCCAGGCATTGAGGTCTTGCTCGAAGGCGGCCAGGCGTTCAGTCAGGGCGGCGACGGCGAAAGCGACGGTTTCTTGGGTGTTGGGATTTTGAATATGCATGTTCTGAGTCCGGGTGCGGGGTTATGGGTTTTAGGCGTGGCGCGCCGCGATGCGATCCACCATCCAGGCGTCGATTTCGGACGACAGCCAGGCCACGCTTTTGCCGCCCAGCGGCACCGGAGCCGGAAAGCTGCCGCGCTTGATGGCGTCGTATACCGACGAGCGGGATAAGCCGCAGGTGGAAATGACTTCCGGCAAGCGCATAAAGCGCAGCGGCTGGGCGGTGAGCGAAGGGGCAATGGCGGTCATTGGATTTGTCCTTATCGTTTGATCTGAATATCTGTGGATGCAATCGGATACGCCGATCAGCGAATGCAGTATTTCAGAAATTTCAAATCGAGTTTGGCGGGCTTGTTGTGTGGAATCGCCACACAACAACGAAACTTGAAAAGTCAGAAAAACTCAGTTTTGGCTATTGACGAGAGGAGGGAAAAGCAAAATAGACAGCGGAAAATGTGAATCACTAAACAGCATCGGAAGCATACGGACGCCACCGGACATACTTGGCGGCAGATTTAAGCGGGAAGATATAGAGAAGGGTAGAAACCTCAGTCAGCCAAAACGGCAACTGCATGCATAGACTGCATGAAAGCGCATGAATCAGGGCAGGGGAAAGTCTACGCGCCAGCCTATACAGCAAGGGGCTGGCGCGGGTTCATGCAGGTGCATGATTAGCGGCACATGAAGCGTGGGGGCGAGGCGGGGCTTCGATGGCGCGCGCTGGGGGCTGGCGGTAAAAAGAGGCCGTTAATGCCCTGTAGCGCTGCCTAGTGCGGCAAACCTGCGGGACAGTTCATTGTAGGGTGGCGTTCAGTGGCGGGTGTTTATGAGGCAGGCAGGTGGTGAAACTTGAGCGTTAGCCTGAAATGGCAGGAGTCGACCCAAAGTGGACGCTCACAGCAGATGGTGTGATAGACCACTTTGACCGAATTGCTGGCGTAGGCAAGTTGGCTTGCAGAGCGTTCCATTCAGGCAGAGAACCCATTGCGTGATTGACCGGAGTTTCAGGGGTGGATAGCAAACGACGAAAACATCTGCGCATAAAAGACTCGATGCGAGTCATAGTCCTCCTTGGTTGTAACCAACGAAATACTCGCATATATATCCCCGGCACTCTTGCAAGCAACAATGTAGTAAGTAATGAACTTGTCCCCTGGCCACCGCCCCTCGTACTCACGAATAACACCGCCATCATTTCCAAGAGAACGTTCCTGTCCGACCTGCTTGTAGATCCCCATATCTCCGACGCCCTGGTAACGGGCTCCTGAGAACTCAGACAACTCTGGGCGTCGCTCAATCCGATAAGCCATACCACTAAGATGTGGGCCATCATTCGGTGCGCTTGCGGTGAAATTTTCTCCCGTCCCAATCACCCAATCAGTTGGCACCATTACAGAGAAAACACGTGAGGGACCGAACTGTTCCTGCATTTGGATCAATACCTCAGTTGCATTCGCCCTGATGCCGATGACTGAAAGAAGGATAGCGAGTAGTTTTCGCATGCTATAAATTTCACAATTAGAAAATGGGTTAAAGTCAATTGCAATGACCGCAAATGGCCGGAAGCAGCCGTATTTTTCTGCCTTGCTAAGCGAGGCCATTCTCTTGATGCCTACCTAAGAATTCAGCCCACCACTGCATCATCTTTCTACGCTCTTCCAGATACTCCGCCCGGTGGTAAGCCGCACGAACCTTGTTGCGCTCTGCATGCGCGAGCTGCTTCTCTATGATATCTGGATCGAAGCCTTCTTCGTTAAGAACTGTCGAGGCCAGGGCGCGGAAGCCGTGTGGGGTTGCTGTACCTTTGTAGCCCATGCGGCCCATGGCATAGCCCAGCGTGTTCTCGGACATCGGCTTCTTAAGGTCTGTCACCGCAGGGAAGAGCAGCGCGCTTTTGCCGGTGAGCGGGCGTAGTTCTTTCAGCAGTTCCAGCGCCTGGCGCGATAGCGGTACAAGGTGAGGCTCGCGCATCTTCATGCGCTCGGCTGGGATACGCCATTCGGCGCGTTCTTCATCAAATTCTTCCCAGCGTGCGGCGCGCAGTTCGCCAGGGCGGACAAAGGTCAGCATCAGCAGATGCATGGCAATGCGTGTCGGGATGTAGAGTGGTTCGGCCGCCAGGCGGCGGTAGAACTCGCGCAGCTCGCCGCGTGGCAGCGCTGGGCGGTGTTCCACCTTCTTTGCGCGTATCGCGCCTGTAAGGTCCGTTGCCGGGTTGTGGACGGCTCGGCCGGTCTGGATGGCATAGCGGATGACGGCGCTGATCCGTTGCAGCACTCGTTGGGCGGTTTCCACAGCGCCGCGTTTTTCTATTTTGCGGATGGTATCCAAGATCATCGGCGCGGTGAGTTGGGAAACCGGCTGTTTTCCGAGGTCGGGGAAGGCGTCAGCCTTAAGGGAGTCGAGGATTCTGACAGCGTGGTCATCGGTCCAGCGTGGCAGCTGTTTGTCGTACCACTCGCGGGCGACAATCTCGAAGGAGTTTTCAACGGTGAGCTGTCTCTCGCGCTTCTGCTCTTTCTTGGCTGCGTTGGGGTCGGTCCCGGCGGCCAGCAGTTTGCGCGCGGCTTCGCGCTTATCGCGCGCGTCTTTCAACGAAGTGGCGGGGTAGACGCCGAAGGAGAGGGTTTTTTGCTTGCCGTCGAAGCGGTAGGCCATGCGCCAGTACTTCGCCCCGTTGGGCATGACCCAAAGAAAGAGGCTGCCGCCATCTGCCAGCTTGGCAGGCTTGCCGTCTTCTCTTGGCTTGGCATTGCGGATGGCGGTGTCTGTAAGCGGCATGTTGGCATTTCCTGCTGTTGGTATCAGCAGTGATGGTATCTTCGTACCAATATATATACCAACATTTTGCGCCGGCTTTGGCTGGATTGCGCTGGACGGAAATGGACAACAAAAAACCCGCAAAGCCTTGTGCTGAGCGGGTTTCCTGGTACTTCTTGGACTCTCTCGGAGTGATCGCTGGTGCCCAGAGTCGCACCCGTCATCGCTCCTGCCTTTCTCGCGACGCAAACGCCGCCATCCCGAATGTCCCTGCGCGCGCCATCGCGGCCGCCGTGCCCTAGCCAGCGCCTGAAAACGTGAATTGTGCCGATTTCGTCATCGCCACTGATGATAGCCATCAAGATTGTCGGCGGCAACGCGGCCATGCTAGCGAGGTGGCGGCGAATGCGGCTGCGGCGCGCGGATGCAATGGCATCCATGCCCTGCGCAGCGGCCGGCCGAGATGACGGTTTTCTGAATGGACAGGCGAATGAAACAGCTAGAGATCATCGATTCCCACACCGGTGGCGAGCCCACCCGGCTGGTGCTGAGCGGATTCCCCCCCTTGGCGGGCGCCGCCATGGCGGACCAGCGCGATGAATTGCGCGAGCGGCACGATAAATGGCGCCGCGCCTGCCTGCTGGAGCCGCGCGGCAGCGATGTGTTGGTGGGCGCGCTGTATTGCGAGCCGGTTTCGGCCGACGCCGTGTGCGGGGTGATTTTCTTCAACAACACCGGCTACCTGGGCATGTGCGGCCACGGCACCATAGGCCTGATCGCCTCCTTGCATTACCTGGGGCGCATCGCGCCCGGCACGCACCGGATCGATACCCCGGTGGGACCGGTCAGCGCCGTCTTGCATGAGGACGGCGCGGTGACGCTGCGCAATGTGCCGGCCTACCGCTACCGCCGGCAGGCGGCAGTGGAGGTGCCCGGCCATGGCCGAGTAGTGGGGGACATCGCCTGGGGCGGCAACTGGTTTTTCCTGGTGGCCGAGCATGGCCTGAGCGTGCGGCTGGACAATGTCGAGGAGCTGAGCGCGTTTTCCTGGGCCGTGCTGCAGGCGCTGGAAGCGCAGGGCGTCACCGGCGCCGACGGCGCGCGCATCGATCATGTCGAACTGTTCGCCGACGACGAGCACGCCGACAGCCGCAACTTTGTCATGTGCCCGGGCAAGGCCTATGACCGTTCTCCCTGCGGCACCGGCACCAGCGCCAAGCTGGCCTGCCTGGCCGCTGACGGCAAGCTGGCCGAAGGCGAGCGCTGGGTGCAGGCCGGCATCACCGGCAGCCGCTTCACCGGCCATTACCAGCGCGAAGGCGATTTCATCCGCCCCTATATCACCGGCCGCGCCCACATCACCGCCCGCGGCGCGCTGCTGATCGACGAAGAAGATCCATTCGCGTGGGGCATCTGAACCCGTATTTCCCTGTTTTTCCAATGAGTGCCGCAAGGAGCAAAAAGCATGAATAACAATATTTTCACCGGCTGCATGCCGGCGCTGATGACCCCGTGCACTGTCGATCGCCAGCCGGATTTCGACGCGCTGGTGGCCAAGGGCAAGGAATTGGTGTCCCTGGGCATGAGCGCGGTGGTGTATTGCGGCTCGATGGGCGACTGGCCGCTGCTGACTGAGGCCCAGCGCCAAGAGGGCGTGGCGCGGCTAGCGGCCGCTGGCGTGCCGACGATAGTGGGCACCGGCGCAGTCAACACCCGCGAGGCGGTTTCCCATGCGGCCCATGCCGCCAGCGCGGGAGCGCAGGGCTTGATGGTGATTCCGCGGGTGCTGTCGCGCGGCGCGTCGCCGGCTGCGCAAAAGGCGCATTTCTCCGCCATCCTGGCCGCCGCGCCGCAACTGCCGGCGGTGATCTACAACAGCCCTTACTACGGCTTCGCCACCCGCGCCGACCTGTTTTTCGAGCTGCGCCGCGCGTATCCCAATCTGGTTGGCTTCAAGGAGTTCGGCGGCGCCGCCGACATGCGCTACGCCGCCGAGCACATCACCTCGCAAGACGACGAAGTCCTCCTGATGGTGGGGGTGGACACCCAGGTGGTGCATGGCTTCGTCAATTGCAACGCCGCCGGCGCCATCACCGGCATCGGCAACGCGCTGCCGCGCGAAGTGCTGCACCTGGTGGCGCTGAGCCAGGCTGCAGCCAGGGGAGACGCCATCGCCCGCCGCCGCGCCCATGAGCTGGAGTCGGCGCTGGCCGTGCTGTCCTCTTTCGACGAAGGCTGCGACCTGGTGCTGTATTACAAGCACCTGATGGTGCTGAACGGCGACCAAGAATACGCGCTGCATTTCAATGAAACCGACGCGCTGAGCGCCGCCCAGCGCCGCTATGCCGAAACCCAGTACGCGCTGTTCCGCGAGTGGTATCGCCATTGGTCGGCCGAGCAAAACGTCGCCTGAAGCCCAATTCCGCAGGAAACATGATGAATCTGACAGGCAAGATGTTGATCGGCGGCCAAGCCGTCTCCGGCCGCCGCGCCATGATCCGGGCCATAGACCCGGCCACCAACCAGGTGCTGGAGCCAGGCTATCCCGGTGCGGACCGCGAGCAGGTGGAACAGGCTTGCGCGCTGGCTTGGGCCGCGTTCGACCCCTACCGCGAAACTGCGCCGGAAGCGCGGGCGCGTTTGCTCGAAACCATAGCCGACGAGATAGAAGTGCTGGGCGATGAATTGATAACACGCGCCATGGCCGAGACCGGCCTGCCGCGCGCCCGGCTGCAGGGCGAGCGCGGTCGAACCTGCGGTCAGCTGCGCTTGTTCGCCCGCACGCTGCGGGCCGGCGAGTGGCAGGACGCGCGGGTGGATTCCGCTCTGCTGCAGCGCCAGCCTTTGCCACGTGCGGATTTGCGCCAGCGCCAAGTGGCGGTGGGGCCGGTGGCGGTGTTCGGCGCCAGCAATTTCCCCTTGGCCTTCTCGGTGGCCGGCGGCGACACCGCGTCCGCTCTGGCGGCCGGCTGCCCGGTCATCGTCAAGGCGCACAGCGCCCATCCCGGCACCAGCGAACTTGCCGGGCTGGCCATTGCGCGGGCGGCGGAGAAATGCGGGCTGCCGGCCGGCGTGTTCGCGCTGCTGTTCGGCGACGGCCGCGAAGCGGGCCAGGCGCTGGTGGCGGACCCGCGCGTCAAGGCGGTGGGCTTCACCGGTTCGCGCAGCGGCGGGCTGGCCTTGTGCCGGCTGGCGCAAAGCCGGCCGGAGCCGATTCCGGTTTATGCGGAAATGAGCTCCACCAATCCGGTGTTTTTGCTGCCGATGGCGCTGCAGGCGCGCGGCGAGGCCCTGGCGCAGGGTTTTGCCGCTTCGCTGACGCTGGGGGCAGGGCAGTTCTGCACCAATCCCGGGCTGATCGTCGCGCTGCAAGGGCCGGCGCTGGATGGCTTTATCGCCGCCGCGGCCGGCATCCTGCAGCAGAGCCCGGCGCAGACCATGCTGACGCCCGGCATCTTCCAGGCTTACCAGGCCGGCGTGGCGGCTTGGTCCGGCCATGCGCGGCAGTTGGCCGCCGGCCTGCCGGCAACCGGGCTCAACCAGTGCCAGGCCCAGTTGTGGCTGGCCGACGCGCGCGATTATCTGGCCAATCCGGCGCTGCGCACCGAGGTGTTCGGCGCCGCGGCCTTGATCGTGCAGTGCCGGGACGCGGCGGAACTGCGCCAGTTTGCCGAGCAACTGGAAGGCCAGCTCACCGCCACGCTGCAATTGGATGATGGCGATCTGGACTTGGCCCATGCGCTGCTGCCCACGCTGGAGCGCAAGGCCGGCCGCATTCTGGCCAATGGCTGGCCCACCGGCGTGGAAGTGTGCGACGCCATGGTGCACGGCGGGCCATTCCCGGCTACCTCGGACGCGCGCGCCACCTCGGTAGGCACGGCGGCCATCCAGCGCTTCCTGCGACCGGTCTGCTACCAGGATTTTCCGGACGCGCTGTTGCCGCCGGCATTGCGGCACGCCAATCCGCTGGCGCTGCGCCGCCTGCTGGACGGCAGCCGGGAGGGTTGAATCATGGCCCCCCCGCTTGCACCCGGAGCCGCGGTCATCGTGGTGGGCGCCGGCGTGGTCGGCATCGCCTCCGCCTTGCAGCTGCGGCTGGCCGGCTTTGAGGTGACCCTGTTGGACCGCGGCGAGCCGGCGATGGAAACCAGCTACGGCAATGCCGGCGCTTTCGCCATCAGCGACGTCATCCCGCTGGCCGAGCCTGGCGTGCTGCGCAAGGTGCCAGGCTGGATGCTGGACCCGCTGGGGCCGCTGGCCTTGCGCTGGCGCTACCTGCCCACGTTGGCGCCCTGGCTGCTGCGTTTTCTCGCCGCCAGCCGGGCGAGCCGAGTGAAGGAGCTGACGCAGGCGCTGGCGGCGCTGCTGGGCCGGGTCAATGACGACTACGCCGCGCTGATCGAGAAGGCCGGCCTCAGCCATCTGTGGCGGCGGCATGGCAACCTGACGCTGTATCGCAACCGGGAGGAGTTCGACGCCGCCGCACCAGCCTGGGAGGCCAAGCGCCGCCACGGCGTGCGCTGGCAGGCGCTGGACCGAGATGCGCTCAGCGCAGGGGAGCCGACGCTGCGCGAAGAGTGGCAATACGCGGTCCTGGCGCCGGATTGGTCGCATGTGGACGACCCTTATGTGTTCAGCCGCGGCTTGTTCGATGCCTTCCTCCGCGAGGGCGGCCGCTTTGTCCGGGACGAGGCGCTGGGCATCGCCACGGAAGGCGGGCATGTCGCCGGCGTGGAAACGGCCGGCGGCGGCCGCCTGCGCGCCGATGCGGCGGTGATCGCCTGCGGCGTGTGGAGCGACCGTTTCGCCAAGCAGCGCCAATACCGCGTGCCGCTGGAAAGCGAGCGCGGCTATCACGTCAACCTGCCCAAGGCCGGGGTGGCGCTGCGCCACTTCATCCAGTGCGCCAGTGAGAGCTTCGTCATTTTGCCCATGGCCAACGGCGGGCTGCGGCTGGCCGGCACGGTGGAGCTGGCGCACCGCGACGCGCCGCCGGACTGGCGCCGCGCCCACATCCTGCTGGACAAGGCCAGGCGCATCGTCGGCGATTTCTCCACCGAAGACATGACGGTGTGGATGGGCAATCGCCCGTCGCTGCCGGACACCCTGCCCATCATCGGCCCGGCGCCGCTGCCGGGGCTGTGGTTCGCCACCGGGCACGGCCATCTGGGCCTGACCCTGGCGGCCACCACCGGCGCCTTGCTGCGCGACATGCTGCAAGGGCGGCCGCCGGCGCTGGACATGCAGCCGTATCGGCTATCTCGTTTTTGACTCCGCCTCAGGCTGGCGCAGACCGGCCGCGGCGGGGGAGCGGTAGCAGGGCGGCCGGGTGGCTTGTCCTGATCAATGCAGCAATACAGGAGACATCTCATGGCTTGGAACAAACTGTTTGCGGAAATGAACTGGGTGCTGGCGCTGGGCGGCATGATGGCGCCGTTTGCCATGGCGGCGGCCCATGCCGATACCGTGGTCAAGATAGGCTTCGCCTCGCCGTTGTCCGGCCCGCAGGCACACTATGGCAAGGACAACGAAAACGCCGCCAAGATGGCGGTGGACGACATCAACGCCAAGGGCCTGGTGGTGGGCGGGCAGAAGATCCAGTTCGAACTGGTGTCCGAGGACGACCAGGCCGATCCGCGCATCGGCACCCAGGCGGCGCAGCGGCTGGTGGACGCCGGCGTGAAGGCCGTTATCGGCCACTTCAACTCCGGCGTGTCCATCCCGGCCTCGCGCATCTATTCCGACGCCGGCATTCCGCAATTATCGGTGGCCACCAACCCGGCCTATACCCAGCAAGGCTACAAAACCACTTTCCGCCTGGTGGGCAGCGACAGCCAGATAGGCGGCGCGCTGGGTCAGTTCGCCGTCAAAACGATGAAGGCCAAAACCATCGTCGCCATCGACGACCGCACTGCCTACGGCCAAGGCATTGCAGATGAATTCGTCAAGGCGGTGGCCGCTAACGGCGGCAAGGTGACGCGCCGCGAATTCACCACCGACAAAGCCACCGACTTCACCGCCATCCTCACCTCGCTGAAGGCCGTCAATCCAGACGTGGTGTTTTACGGCGGCGCCGACGCCCAGGCCGCGCCCATGGTCAAGCAGATGAAGCGGCTGGGGCTCAAGGCCAAGCTGATGGGCGGGGACATGCTCAATACGCCCACCTTCATCCAACTGGCGGGAGAGGACGCGGCCGGCCATTACTCGGCGGTGGCCGGCGGCGTGCTGAGCGCCCGTCCGGCGGGCAAGGCGTTTGAGCGCCGTTACAAGGAGCGCTTCCATCAGGACGTGGTGCTGCTGGGGCCGCAGTTCTACGACGGCGTGATGCTGGTGGCCGCGGCGATGAAGCAGGCGGGCTCGGTGGAGCCGGCCAAATATCTCCCCAAGCTGGCCGCCATCCGCTACAGCGGCGTGACGGCGGATTTCGCTTTCGCGCCTAACGGCAATCTCTTGAAGGCGCCGGTCACCTTGTCCGTGGTGAAAAACAAGGCCTGGACCGTGGAGACTGTGGTCCACTAAGCGCGGGCAGGTAAGACGATATTACCCCGGCGTACTCCTCCGCCTTGGGCCGGCTCTCTTCAGAAGAGGCCGGCTTCTTTTTGATGCTTCGCTGGTTTCGATTGGGGCGGATGAGTTGACACTCCCGCGCTGAACTGCCACCCTTCCGGCTTTGTTTTATTTGCCATTGCCCGCCATGAAAATCACTGCAAACACCGCCGTTACCGTGCGCATGAAAGTCACCGACAGCCAAGGTCTGGTCTACGACGACGGCAAGCACCCGGTCGCCTATCTGCACGGCGGTTACGACAACCTGTTTCCCAAGCTGGAAGCCGCGCTGGAAGGCCAGGAACCCGGCTTCCAGACCACGGTGGAGCTAGCTACCGAAGACGCCTTTGGCGCGCGCGACGAAGCCCTGTCCACCACCATGCCCAAGGCTGACTTTCCGCCCGGAATCAAGGTGGGCGGCCAGATCCAGCGCCTGGGCCCGGACGGCCAGCCGCGCTACTATTTCGTCACCAAGATCAAAGGCCCGACCGTCTTGCTGGACGGCAACCACCCGCTGTGCGGCAAAGACCTGCGCTTCTCCCTTAAAGTGGTGGATGTGCGCGAGGCCACTGCCGAAGAAATCGCCCACCAGCATGTGCATGGCGAACACGGGCATCAGCACTGATCCCGGCGTCCCCCGCACAAGCAAAACCCTCCCGATTTGGGAGGGTTTTGTTTTGGCTGGATTTTGCTGGTTGCGTGGGGAGGGGCAGATCACTGTTTCTGATACGTTAGCAGTGATTGACGAGAAAGCAACAAGTAGCTGGTGATGTGGGAAATTGGTAACTTGGGCGGCTAATCGGCCAAAGCTGCCAGTCGTTGTATGACTCTTGTGCGGCTGTTTTACACAGAATTACAGACATACCCGCATCTGGGACTGAATCTTGGTCGCTGACTCGCTTCAACTCAAGTGTTGTGGCTGCCTCAGCGCTTCTTGCCATTTCGCGAACGCTTCTTCGCTTTCTTGGAAGTAGTACGGCCATCTTCCGGCCGATCCGGTATCAGATGCAACATCGCAGTGACGGTGCGCTTAAGGTGCTGGTTGTCAGTAATCTCAGATGTGAGCGGCTCAAAGACACGCTCTATTTCGGGACGGAGTTCTTTCTCGTACAGCAGGCGGCGCAAAGTCCCCTCGGCCATCGCGAAGATCTCGTCGGTGTGGTGGTCCATCAGCCTACTCACCTGCATGTGAATGGAGGTGGCATCTTCGTCATCGTTCAGCGCGAGGTCGTAGCAAAGATCTTTCGCACGGTGCAGGCGCGCGCTGTAGAACGTTTCATACACACCCTCGGTGGCGGAAATGGAGCCTTGTGAGCGGCTCAGAAAATCAGCGTTCTTCTCCAGCGCACACATTGCCTCCATCATCTGCAAAGTTCGCATATTTAGGAAGCACAGTAGGACGGCAGTGATCTTATCTGTCCCGCTGTAGTCCCGTCTCATTTTCTCTCCATGCACCCGATAGGTACTACCGGCAAAGTACCCGAGCACGTTAATTAGCGCGAGCTGATCGCAGCAGAACTCCTCGACCAAGTCTTTCCTAGACACTATCTCTTCGCAGAAGGCGGTACGCAACTGCATCGATGCCATGTACGCTGCTTCTTGCTCGCGGAACTCGGTCTGCTCTACCTCGGACCAACCTTGCGCCTGCATCGCAGCCTGCAACTCGGTGGCGCTTGCACGACTCGGCTTCGCGTAGTCGACCAACCATGCTCTCACATCAGCAGACATCTCATTTAATAGGTCGGGATGGTGCTTGAAGATGACATGGGACTGCTCGTGCAGCAGCACAAACAGTTCCTGCACCGTGGTGTATAGACCATGACGCGAGGAGCCATCGCGCCTTTGCTTCATGATGTGGTCCATGTCCTTGCGCGACTCGCGATAGAGATTCGCGGCGAAGGTGGACTCCGGATAGAAGCCATAGCGGCTCAGCACTTGCGACGCCACCTTGTGGAAGTAGATGACCTTAGTCTTCTTTGATGCGCCGTATAGGAACATGCGGTTCATCATATTGATGACTTGCCCGAAGTACTGGTCGTGCGCGATGTAGCTCTGCCCTCCAATGGTTATAGCCTCGGAACGCATCATGTCCGTGTAGACTAGGCCGACTGTGGCTTGAATGCCAAACGCGTCGCCAATGCGCTTCAAGTACTGGACAAATGGATCGTAGAACGCATCTCGGATCTCAATGGTCTGCTTGCTCGAGACTACCTCTGGCAGCGAGAACCGCGTCGACTCGATGTAAGCCAACACGGGGGCGGGAAACACTTCTTCGGCTGTTTTCACTGCTTGTCGATCAACTTCTCGATCAGGCGCGTAGCGTTCTCGTCGCTGAGGCCCTGGATCTGAAGTCCCTTGTACACCACCTTTATGTACCGGCGCGCCTTCAGTTGCTGAGACACGATCCTGCCGATAAGACCGATTACCAGGGGCGTGAGCGTTACCACGACGGTGGTGATCTCGGACTGCCCATCAAAGCTCGAGGTTTCTAACTCGACGAAGCCGATCTCTGTTTCCGCTCGCATCGCCTGAAGGAAGTCCTCGTCATTTTTCTGTACCTGTATTGAAATGGATTGAGTTTTGCTCATAAAGCTCCCCTTTTGTCGTGATTAAATCCTCTAGCCGTGCCACACGGCACTCAGTGCGGCCCCGCGCTGTATACATTCTTTGAGCTTTGGCAGGATAAGCCTTTGCACCGCCTCAAGCACGAATTGCAGCCTCTGGCCGAGTACGATCCCTGGCTTGTCTCCCCACTCGGAGAGGAGGTCTCGCCGGACCTGTCGGCGCGCACGTGCTGACGTGTGCCAATCTAGGGCGACTCGGCAACCGCCTAATGCGGTCACGGCGTCTTCTAGCAGCGCGAACATAGACAAGCAAAGATCCGGAGCTACCCCTGCGTACCTGAAGACCTCGGCAGACATCCTCCGCCCACGCTGCGGCCTGCCTGCATCGGATATTCCACCCCCAATCATGTCGGCGATGAACTCTTCCTCCGGTGTCGATGGCGCAACGGCCACAACTGTAGGTCCGATGTGCAGCGGTAAACTACCGGCCCCGTGCGGGCCTTGGGCGGCAGCCACGACATGTCCGATCTCGTGGCCGATCCGAAACAGCTCGACGTGGCGGAGGAGGATGCGGTGCAGCTCCCTCGAAGACGTGGCCAGCGGAAAATGATGCATACCCTGGGGGTGGCCAACGAACAATGTCCGTAGCAGCAGGTGTTCTACGAAGGAAATCACTTCGTCGTGAGCGTCGATGCAGTCGTCGATGGCCGCTCGGTAGCTATCATGCCATCCGTCTGATTTGAAGTCGATGTCGTCGAACAACTCGAATGGCAGCCAACCTTCGATGGCCACTACGGCGCGCAACAGACCGTCGATGCACTCATGAAGGCCGAGTTGAAAGACAGCCATCTTCGAATTGGCGCTGTCTGGCGCGATCCACAGTGCAAACGAATTGACGGTTCCTATCGGTAGCACCCCAACAGTCTCCAGCGAGTGCTTTTCCAGTAGCTTGGACTCACGGGCTATTGCGTTTGCCTCGTCGATGAAACGCTGGAATGAGGCTGTCGGGCGCCCCCGCCCATAGTCCGATTTGGTAAGCGGGGTGATACGCCGAGCGCATTGGTCGAACGCGCTGCCTTCATAACGCCTCAGCCAGGCCATGCTGCCTGCCTCAGCCTTGTACCGAAGCTGGGGAACGATCTCGCGCCATGCATCTACCATTGCAAGCTTGGCTCTTTGCCGCAGGACCTCAGGGTCTGCCTCCGACGCTTCGGATGTCAACGAATCGACCAAGCGATCCAACTCCTCCATGCAGGCCTCTCCTTCTCCCCTCGATTGCATCTCACGTCGACCGAAGTACCTCCGTGGCCGATTGCTTGACGAATCTACTATAAAAATGTTGTCGCACACGCTGTCTATGATCAGGCGGCTGATCTATTTCTAATCAATGCGTCAACTAGTGCGACTCAGCGTAGCAGTCGCGCGGTTGTAGTGGTTGGTCACGAGCACCCAGTAGACCGACCGGGAGGCAACAAATTACGGTGCGTTGGCACATGATGGCCATGGGGTGGCTATCGCTGCGGATCAGCTCCTCGCCCCTTTAAGCAGATGTCCGCAATGGATCAAGAACAGCCATGCTAGCACAAAGGCATGACTGACTGCTTCGGCCGAAGAGCAGAAGCAGGAGCAAGCCACAACCAGACCATTCTTAGGCGTGCCGCGACATAAGTGCAGAGCGCCTGCCACGTCAATGAAAATGAAAAAGCCCGCGTCTCAATGAGCGCGGGTTTTTGTCTGTAGCAAGCTGTGCCGTTGATCAAAAAGGTTGTTAACACCTCTAAAGCTCTCTGCTACTGAAAGTGGGGGGACGTCGGGCATTTCCAGACATGGCATCGTCCAAGGCTTCAACCTGACAAGTTGGTAGTTGCAGATAATCTGAGTCCGCCGACACGGATTGTGAGCTAGGCGGGTCGATTGCAACTCCAGTTGCACGTAATCTGAGCCGGAGCTTTCAGGTGGGTGCAATTAATTTGAGCCAGCCGTGCTCTGGATTGCAAGCCCTTACAGGTAGGGCAGAAAACGGAGCATGCCGGAAAAGCGACCATCGCATTGACGGGCATGCACGCGCATCTCGCCAGCGCCCGGGCAGCCTTTATGCGAGTCTCTGTTTGGCTTCAGGGCTGGGCCAGCCGCGCTGCGGAGCAGTTGTCTGTCCTCACCGTCTGACAGCAGGCATGCAACTATCTCAAACAGATGCTGGCAGGAATGGGCCCTCCAAAATCGGCGGGTCTGCTCACATTTTATGCCAATGGTATTGCGCGACTGCGGTTTTTAGGATTATATTCTTCAAGCCGTTACTCGCAATGTGCAGTGGCGGCTCATCCTAATCCCACTCAAGGAGAAATCCATGCAAAAGCCTAATGTTATTCGCGTCAGTACCAAGAAGGCCCTGAAGAATGTTGCTCAAGCCAAACCCTACTGATCTTTAGCAGGGTTTTTTGGGCTCCCAGAGGCCTGCCCTCATCGGTGGGCCTCTTTTCAGCGTCATTGACCTAACTTACCGCGACTTTCTTGACCCACTGGTGCGCAGATTTCATGGTTCATTCCCCCGATATCACCAAGCGCATTCTATTGCGCGTTAATGTTCCCGCATTCGCCATTGGTGCTTTCGAGGCAGCCATGGGATTCGCGTTTACTGCCTTTGCTGCGCAGTCGATGGGCAGTGCAGCAGACGCGAACCTGCTCCTGTTCTGGTTTTGGATGAGTCTTTTTATTTTTGAACTGCCGACTGGTTATGTTGTGGATCGGTGGGGAGCCAGGGGGTCGCTGATTTGCTCGTTGCTGCTCCGGTCAGTTGCCTTTGGTTTGTATTACTGGGGGCAAGGCTCGACTATTTCTCTTTGTGTCGCAAGCGTGCTCGCGGGGTTGGCCGTAACATTCATGAGCGGACTGTTTTCCACTCAAATTATGGTGTGGTCCGCACAGCTTGGTACGGAGGTCGAGGCCTCCAGGATGGTTCGCTGGGTGATGCTTGTACGCGCAGGCTCACTGGTGATCGGCAGTCTCTTGGGATATGGCACCACCCTAATTCTGGGGCTGGATTCGGTTTGGTTGCTGTGCATAGCCATGGCACTGTTGACTGCCGGTTATGTTTACGCCCTGTGGCCACAGCTGCAGCCTCTGGCGAAGGCAACGATCAGCCAACATTACCGGGATTGCGCGCGCGAGTTGCGCCGACGCAAACTCTGGGGTGATGTGTTGAATATCTCAATGGTGCGGACAGTATCTGCGGCAGCGATGTCGAACGCTGCCATGGTACTGGTGCCCGCCTTGCAGAAAACACCGGTTCTGCTATTAGCGCTACAGTTGCTTTCGGGGATTGTGACACTGTTCGCGCCCAAGGTTTCCGTACATATCGAGGCACGACCGGCTTGGCGTGATCTGATGCTGTGGTTGTTTTTGCCCGTGCTGATCATTCTTCCGCTTGCCAGCGGCTGGCCTGCCTGGTTGTTCTTCACCATCATGATGGTGTCGGCGTTGTGCGCGGAGATGCACTATCGCCACCGATTTTACGAGGCAATTGATGCCTCGATTTCCGGTAGTGCCATTTCTATACAAGGCCTTGTTGAGAACGCACTCGGGGCGATGACGTTCGCTTTGTCGTGGATCTTCCTTTTACATGTCCGTCCAAAAGACATCTGGTGGCTCTACGCTTTTCTGGCCCTTTCCTTGGCCGTCGTACCGTTGTGCATGCGAAGTCGAACAGCCACCGTAGGCGCGATCCCTACGTCTAATCAATCCTGATTCGTTTGCTTCACTCAATCATATGAAATCCATCTTGCATGCCATTGCTCTTGATGTTTCCGCCTCCGTTTTGAAGGGATTGGGCGGCGACCGTCAGTTTCATGAAATTGCCAAGACCGCCATTTCCGACACCCAAGCATGCGAGCGCTTGTCAAAACTTGACCTCTTTTGTGAGGTAGCGAGCACGCAGCTGCCGTCGGCCATTGCACTTGAAAATGACTTCGCCTATCCGACAATCACGATCCACCGCGAGAGAGACTTCCGCATTGAACTGCTGTTTTGGCGGCGTGGATCTGAAGCGTATGTGCATGATCATATGGCTGGTGGCGCCTTCGGTGTCGTTGTAGGTCGACGGGTGCATGTGCGGTTCAAATTTCATCCGCATGGGCCAGAAACCACGCCCGGTGTATGCTCCGGTGAGCTTGTTGCTGATGATGCTCATGTCTGCGATCCGGGTTACATCTGCGAGATTCCTCCTCATGATGGTCTGATTCACTCGCTCTTCTACCTTGACGACATTGCTGTCACGCTGTCGATTAGGCAAATTTGCGACATCAACACCTCTGCGTTAGGGTCGAAAGGCATCGTCTACAAACCTCACGAGGGGCATTACCTAGCGGCGCTGCGCTTGAGTTCCGGCATGGGGGCCGATTCGCGGAAGCTGGCAACGTTTATTGAATCTTCGCTTTCGGGCGATAATGCGGTTGAGCGCCTACCTGCGTTAATCAGCGATCTTGCCGATCACCGTCCCGCAGCCCAATTGCTGGCTGCAGCATCTAGCGAATCGTTCGCAACCAATTCGTACCTTACGGAGACTATCTGCGATGCTTTGGGGCATCGACACCCTGGTTTGGCAGGACCGGTTGTCGACAGCTTGCATTGGTTCGGGGACAAGACCCGCATTGGAATGGTTGACGAGTATTTCGATGAGTCCGAAGTTTTGTTTGCTTGGCTTTTGACCATGCTTTGTTCTCGTATGATGGTCATCGAAGTTTTGTCGCGTGCTCTGAAAATATCGCTGGTGGATGCGGAGCAAAGAATGCTTGCCGCAGCTGGCAGGCTGCAACTGCAGGAGATTGATTTCGGAGCAGGCCCTGAACCGTTGATTCGATCTGCCCCTTTGTTACGCACGCTAGAATCGTACGGAATTGTGACAGCCATTGAAGAGTTGATGTCACCTGCGGGTGGCCATCCATGAGCGAAGGACACCTGCAACTGTGCCCACGCTACCTGATGGTTAAAGTCGGGGAGGAAAATGGTGTTCCCAACAGTGTGTTCCATGACCCCAATCACGTTGCCTACGAAGATTTGGTGCTAGTGCATGGAGCCGGCGATCCACCTAGCCAGCCTTTGCCACAAGATCCGTTTCGTCCCAGCTTTTTGAGCTTTGCAGGGCGTGAAGTTGTATTGATGCAGACGGACGGGCGGAAAGCGATAGAGCAGGCCTTGGAGGGCGCGTTAGAGTTCCCCATAGTCTGGAGCGGTGAGAGCGAAGAGGGCTTCCACATTGGGCCGGTGTTTGCAGGAGAATCTGATGTACAGGCGTACCTTGAGGTTCTTGCTCGCTGTCGTCCACTCGCCGAAATCGAGTCGCTTGTCGGATGGCGTGAAGTACCCACCAGTGCGGGCTTCTGGGTCCGACACCCGCAACGACTGGAGGCCGCCGTCGTCCAACTTCTTGATAGTGCTGATCCGTGTCGCACTGCAGTGTTGCTTGAGTCCGGGCGTACGGTGGCGCTGGGCTGGCCGACGGATCTAGAACCATTGCGGCCAACTGATACTGCTGACTTGCACGCATGGAGCAAGGGGGTTCTATACGGTGCCGACGATCAGCAGTGTGATGAGCTCGGTATTTGTCACCGGTCTGCCCTTGTGCCTCATATTCAACCGGACGAATTGGCGGTTTGTTCAGGCAAAGGCTCAAAGCCTGCCGCAGCTGCTATTCGTTTGATTGGGGAGTGTGTCGAACGCCTGTCAGCGTGGGGTTCGGCACCGTGTGTGCGAACCTCTGAAAAGACAGCAAAGCAGGCACTGTCGGACGAACACTGGCATGTGGAGCGGATCGTCGGCGTAACTGACCAAGCAGGCCCAGAAGTAGAGGTTGTGAACCTGCTTGACTCTAGCGACCGCCGACTCGTCCCGCATGAATTGGTCGTTCTGGGGCCATTTGATGCTGGGCGGCGCTTCCGCTCGGACACTACGGGCTTGGCTGCCCACACCTCGCTCCGCGAAGCGCATCGTACAGCGCTGTATGAGTGTATCGAACGACACAACTTCTATCCAGGCATCACCCATCTCGCGTCGGCGGTTCGATGCGCTGAATTGGAGCAGGCCTTTTCTTCGCGGAGGACTCATACATCCAGAGGTGCTGAGTACCAGGCTTTGGTTTTCACCTATCCAGAGCGACTTCATGCGCCCGTGGCCCACTGCTTTGTCTTTGACCACCTTCGAGGTCTCTGGACACGAGGTACTGGTAGCGGTATTTCGATGGAAGCTGCCGCCGAAGCTGCGTACATCGAGGCGGCGCAACTGCTATTGCGCTTGTCCGCTGAGCTTCATGGTGGAGACCAGCTCTCTCTGGAATACCAAGGGTGCGTGGATCCCGTTGCGTTTCACCTGCTGCATGGATACTTGATGAGCCAGCCGACTCTGTCTCTGCAGAAATTTGAGCGTCTGGTCGATGCCACCGATTTGGAAACATCTCTGGGTTCGTTACGTGATCACGGCTATAGTGCCTACGTGTACGATTTTCCCAAGATATTTTCGTCGTGGTGGGCCTGCAGGGTTATCGTGCCCGATTTCGCGCGATCCCAATCAGGCAGTTCCCCCGTAGGGCGTACCCTGATTGGAGATCATTTGCCTTTTGTGCTGCCATTTTGAGGATGTGGGACTGAACCGCCCCGGGTTTCGCGGAGGCTCCCTCACTTGAGAGAATGGAGCTATGAGCAAATCCACCAAGTTTTCCCCGGAAGTTCGCGAGCGCGCTGTGCGCATGGTCTTTGACGCTAAGGATCAGTACGAGTCGCAGTGAGCCGCGATCGTTTCGATCACCTCCAAGATCGGCTGCACCGCTGAAACACTGCGCCGCTGGATTCGCCAGCAAGAGCGCAATACCGGTCAGAACGATGGCCCGGCAGGCACCGAAGCCGCCCGCGTCAAAGAACTCGAGCGCGAAGTGCGCGAACTGAAGAAGGCCAACGAAATCCTTCGGCTGGCCAGCGCATTTTTCGCGCAGGCGGAGCTCGACCGCCGCTTCAAGTCGTGAGGGCCTTCATTGACACGCACCGCGACACGCTTGGGGTCGAGCCGATCTGCCGGGTCTTGCAGGTCGCCCCGTCCGCCTATCGCCGCTATATCGCCCGGCAGCGAGACCCTGCCTTGCGCAGCCCTCGAGCCCAGCGTGACGACAGATTAAGCGTCGAGATTGAGCGTGTCTGGCAGATCAACCAACAGGTGTATGGCGCCGACAAGGTTTGGCGTCAGCTCCGGCGCGAACAGATCGCGGTGGCGCGCTGCACCGTCGAGCGACGGATGCGGCAGCTTGGCTTGCGTGGCGTGATCCGCGGCAAGGCGGTTCGCACTACTCGCCCCGATCCGGCGGCAGCGTGCCCGCTCGACCGGGTCAACCGGCAGTTTGTCGCGGAGCGGCCAAACCAGCTATGGGTCTCGGACTTCACCTATGTGTCGACCTGGCAGGGTTTCGTCTACGTCGCTTTCGTCGTTGACGTCTTCGCCCGCTTTATCGTTGGCTGGCGCGTCAGTCGCAGCATGCACACCGAGTTTGTGCTCGACGCGCTGGAGCAGGCGCTGTGGGCGCGGCAGCCGAGTCGCGACGCTTTGATCCACCACAGTGATCGCGGCTCGCAATATGTCTCGATCCGCTAGAGCGAACGGCTGGCCGAGGCGGGCATCGAGCCCTCAGTCGGCAGCACGGGCGATAGCTACGACAACGCGCTGGCCGAGACGATCAATGGCTTGTACAAGGCGGAGGTCATTCACGGGCTCGGGCCGTGGAAGAGCCTGGAGGCGGTGGAGCTGGCGACGTTGGAATGGGTGGCGTGGTTTAATCACCACCGCTTGCTGGCGCCGATCGGTTACATTCCACCGGCGGAGGCAGAAGCAAACTACTATCGCAGTCTGAGTGAGCAGGCCGTGCTGGTCTGACTCACACAAAACAGCCTCCGCGAAACCCGGGGCGGTTCAGTAATGGTTGGTTTACACAGTATTCTTCATACGACCTTGCAATGCCATTGCCGCTATGCGCCTAGTTCACGGTGATGCGAGCGGCTGTCGAGGCTGGCGATTCGTCGCGCACGGCCAAGCAGCTGGCCTCTTTCTTACGGCATCATCTTGTGATTGTTCAACGCCTAGTTGGTTGCGGAGTGAGGTGCCCATCTCACTAACCAATAGTCATGTATCTACCACCATTTTGAAATATTCAGGCCATGGTTTTTTTTGATAACAAGGGGTGTAAATCGACTCCATAGAATGGTGGTCAGTAAAAATGAAAGTCCGAATATAACAAGGCATTTCCAATGCCAGCCCAAGTATAGAGGAGATGCTATTGATAGTATAAATGGTGCGATTGATATAGTGCTAGCAAGGATAGGTACGGAAATGTTTTCTTTGCAGTAGGGGCAAATGCGATAGGATGCTGGTCCGATGCTCAGTTTTTCATAAAATGAAAAAGAGGCATTTTTGCAATTGGGGCATTGGTATATTTTTTTCATAATATTTAATTTAGATGCGAAAAGATCCGAAAATTTCGGACCTTTCTGGAAAAAATTACTGCATGATGGCACATCTTTCCATTGTACGCAGGGCAGATCTTCCTACGCTTATTCCGCCGGCGGAAAAGCCAACGATGGCAGCCCCAATTGGGCCGCCAAGAGCAAAGCCTCCGACGGCACCGCCGATAGCTCCAAATGCAAATGACCTTGCCAAGCCACTGCCGGTTAGGTTAGTAGCCATGCATTGATTGAAATTATCTCCGTATCCGCCGCCGGAAATGTAGTCAATTGTATTGATGTCCAGTTCTTGCATTTTATTCCTCCTAAGAATTCCCAAAATTAACACGTGCTGCAATATTGACTCACGGTTGCTATGCTCTGACTTTCAATCTTGAATTGAATGTACTTTTTATGAGGCTAATTAATACATGTCAAGTTTTCACCAAAAGCCATAAATGATGCAAAACTATGGCACTGGTTATTGAGTCAAATGGTGTAGCGAATCAATAATAACTAAATGGCATATTTTTGTAAACGGTGTTACACAAAAATTTTTCCTGCTTGTCCTTGTGTTGTAATTAAACAGTAATCATTTGTGAAGTCCTGATTTGCAATCGTGCTCATCTGAGTGGGTCAGCACTGCATAGTCGGAGCCGACTGCGCGTTGTTGCCCATTCTTTTGCGACTGCTGACAGTAATCGGAGAGGGCTACCAACTCCTTCTGACTTGGGAACTGATGCTTGGCTGCCCGTTCGTCAAGTTGGATACCATGCTTAGCAAAGAAAGTGTTGTAGGCAAGGGCTAAGGCGGAGAGCCGTTGGCGGGTGCTGCTGACTTTACAGGCCCTTGGGCCGGAACTGGGCCAGGACATAACGGGTTGCGAGGGGAACTGGTAGTCCGAGGGGGCCGCCGGACACGAGCAGGGGGATGTGCTCACCGGACTGCATCCGTACTACACGAATGGAAAACGTGATCACCGCACTTCTCCTGGCTCGTCAGATGACAGGACTTTACGATAGCGGCACGGTTCCGGTGATGTAAATTTTGAACGTAAAGAAAAAGACCGGGAAAACCAAGTGCAATCTACTGATTGCACAGAGTTTTTCGGTCTTATTTAACAACTAACGATCTGGTTCCTCTCAGAACGGAATGTCGTCGTCCATGTCGTCCATGCGCGGAGCGGCTTTCGGCTCCTGGCGGCGCGGGGCGGCCGGGGCTTCCTGGCGCGGGGCCGGGGCGTTGTAGCCGTAGCCATCATCCATGCCGCCGCCCATGCCGCCGGAGGAGGCGCCCATTTCATTGCGGCCGCCTTGCAGGCTCAGTTCGTTGACGCGCACGTCCGGGGACAGGCGTTTGTTGCCGTCTTTGTCCTGCCATTCGCGCAGGGTCAGTTGGCCGTATACGGTCACTTGTTGGCCTTTGGCCAGGTAGTTCTTCAGCGATTCACCGCGCTTGCCCCATACCTGGCAGCTGAACCAGTTGGTGGACTTGCGTTCGCCGAAGCCGATGTCGCTGGCCACGCGGAACGACAGAACGGGTTCGCCGCTCGGGGTGTAGCGCAGTTCGGCGTCGGCGGCCAGGCGGCCGTCAAAGGTGATGCTGTTCATTCAATTCTCCGGATAAATTCAAACTGTTCGGCCTGCGCCATGGTCGGCATGCGCTTGTTGGGGCGGGGGCGCGGTCTGGCATCCGCTGATCTTACCCCAAACTTTTCCGCGGCAGCGGCAGCGCCTCTACCAAAAGGCCAGCTGAGCGCGGGGTCGCTTGTCGCGCATTCGCCGCATGGACCAAGCCTGGCGATTGGGGAGCATTATACACGGCTATGGTTCCGGCTCGGATGGCTTTGGAGGGAAATTTGCCGCCTTGATCCAGGCTTTATGGCGATGGATTGCGCCGGGCCGGGGCGGCAGCCAGGGCGGATGTCCGCCGCGGCGGCATTTCTTGGGTTGCGGCGGGATTGGGCGTAATCTGTAAAACAATGTGCAAGTTTGGCGAGCGGCAGGGGAACCTGTGGGCCTCCGCGCGGTCTGTTTTCGAATCTGTTTGAAAGGATGAGAGCATGATGAAGAATACGCTGGTATCGCTTTTGGTTGCCGCAAGCGTGGCGGGTTTGGGCGGCTGCGCCAATATGAGCGACACGCAGAAGGGCGTGGGCGGCGGCGCGGCCATCGGCGCCACTGTGGGCGCGGCCATCGGCGCCTTGACGGCGGGCGGCCATAGCGGCCGCAGCGCGGCTACCGGCGCGGCCATCGGCGGCCTGCTGGGCGCGGGCGGCGGCTATATGTGGTCGCAGCACATGCAGAAGCAGAAAGAGGCGATGGAGCAGGCCACCAAGGGCACCGGCATAGGCGTGAGCCAGACTGCCGACAACCGCTTGAAGATCAATATCCCTAGCGACGCCTCCTTTGACACCGGCAGCTACGCGCTCAAGCCCAGCCTGAAGCCGGTGCTGGACAAGCTGGCGACGACGCTGCAGCAAAACCCGGTGACCTCGGTCAACATCATCGGCCATACCGACAACACCGGCACCGACGCCATCAACGAGCCGCTGTCGATCAACCGCGCCAAGGCGACGCAGAGCTATATCGCGTCCCGCGGGGTGGACATCGGCCGCATCGGCATAGACGGCAAAGGCTCGCGCGAGCCGGTGGCCGACAATGGCACCGTGTCCGGCCGGGCGATGAACCGCCGCGTGGAAATCTACGTGGCCGAGCCGGCGCAGCCGCAGAAGTAATCATCCGGCTGCGGATGTAACAAGGGCGGTCCCGCTGTGCAGCGGGCCGCCCTTGTTGTTTGCAGCCATCCGGGTTTAGAAGGTGGCGGCGATCAGGCGCTTCACTTCCGTTTCATCCCATTGCTGTTGCGATACCTTGAGATAAGCCACGCGGTCGGCCAGAACCACCACGGCCTCGTGCACGCCGGCCACGCTGGCCAACTCGTGCGATAGGGTGTCCGCGTCGCCATGCCAGGCTTCGCCGATATGGAACATCACCGAGCGCACCGCTTTGGGCGGCTGCATGCCTAACGACCATACCAGCCAGGACAGCATCAGCAGCGTGGTGAAGCCGAACACGCCGGCCGGGCCGTAGTGGCTGTACAGCCAGCCGCCGGCCGCCGCGCCCAGGAACAGGCCGAAGGATTGCGAGGTGTTGTACACGCCGATGGCGGTGCCCTTGGCGTCGGCCGGGGCGATCTTGGAGATCAGCGAGGGCAGGGTGGCTTCCAGGATGTTGAAGGCGATGAAATACAGCGACAGCCAGATGGCGATCATCCAGAAACTGTCCAGCGCCAGCGCCATGCCCAGCTGGGCGGCGGTCATCAGCGCGATGGCGCCGACGAAAACCTGCTTGAGCTTGGCCTTCTTTTCGCCGTAAATGATGGCCGGCACCATCAGGATGAAGCCGATCACCGTTACCGGCAGGTAAACCTGCCAGTGCTGGGATTTGTCCAGATGGGCGGTTTTGATCAGCGCGAAGGGCACGGTGACGAACATGGCCATCTGCGCCGCGTGCAGCGCGAAGATGCCGTAATTGAGGCGCAGCAGCTGGCTGTTTTTCAACACGGCCGGCAGGCGCTTGGCGTTGGCTTCGGTGTCCGAATGGAAACGGGACTGCACCGGGTCCGGGATGATTAGCCACACGCCTATCAGCGCGGCCAGCGATAGCGCGCCGGTGAGGGCGAAGATGCCGTTGACGCCTATGTATTTGGCCAGGATGGGGCCCAGCACCAGGCTGGCGGCGAAGGTGGTGCCGATGGACATGCCTATCATCGCCATCGCCTTGGTGCGGTTTTCTTCGCGGGTCAGGTCGGCCAGCAGGGCGGTGATGGCGGCGGAGATGGCGCCGGCGCCCTGGATGACCCGGCCTATGGTCAGCGTGGCGATATCGTGCGCGCCGGCGGCGACGAAGCTGCCCAGCGCAAACAGGATCAGGCCGCCGTAGATCACCTTTTTGCGGCCGATGCGGTCGGACAGCATGCCCAGCGGCAGCTGCAGAATGGCCTGGGTCAGGCCGTAGCTGCCCAGTGCCAGGCCGATCAGGGTATGGTTGTCGGCGCCTTGCAGCGTTTTGGCGTAAAGCGCGAAGACGGGCAGAATCAGAAACATGCCCAGCATGCGCAAGGCGTAGATACCGGCCAGCCCCAGGCTGGCCCGCAATTCGGTGGCGTTCATGCGGTAATCGAGATTCGTTGGCGGTGTTGGGTTCTGGTTTTAACGACCTGGAGGGCAAAAGGATGACGCGGAAACCACGAGTTTGACGCCATTCCCGCACAGATGGGTGGAGCCTGCCCGGTCAAGTCGGGTATATTAACAGGTTCCCTGACCGACGGTGAGTAACAGCTTCTTATGGACAGCATCCGCATCCGTGGCGCCCGCACCCACAATCTGAAGAACATCAATCTCGATCTGCCGCGCCATCAGCTGATCGTGATTACCGGCCTGTCCGGCTCCGGCAAGTCCTCGCTCGCCTTCGACACCCTGTACGCCGAGGGCCAGCGCCGCTACGTGGAAAGCCTGTCGGCCTACGCGCGCCAGTTTTTGCAGCTGATGGAAAAGCCCGATGTGGATTTGATCGAGGGCTTGAGCCCGGCCATCTCCATCGAGCAGAAGGCCACCAGCCACAACCCGCGCTCCACCGTCGGCACCGTCACCGAAATTCACGACTATCTGCGCCTGCTGTTCGCCCGCGTGGGCGATCCGCATTGCCCGGAGCACGGCGAGCCATTGTCCAGCCAGACCGTCAGCCAGATGGTGGACCACGTGCTGGCGCTGCCGGAAGAAACGCGGATGATGATCCTGGCGCCGGTCATCGTCGGCCGCAAGGGCGAGAACCTGGACCTGTTCGACGACCTGCGCGCGCAGGGCTTTGTCCGCGTGCGGGTGGACGGCGAGGTGTACGAGCTGGACGCGGTGCCCAAGCTGGACAAGAACAAGAAGCACACCATCGAGGTGGTGATAGACCGCCTCAAGGTGCGCGCCGATATGCAGCAACGCCTGGCCGAGAGCTTCGAGACCGCGCTGCGCCACGCCGAGGGCCGTGCCATCGCTGTGGAAATGGATAGCGGCAAGGAGCACTGGTTCTCGGCCAAGTTCGCCTGCCCGGTGTGCAGCTACAGCCTGCCGGAGCTGGAGCCGCGGTTGTTCTCGTTCAACAATCCGATGGGCGCCTGTCCCAAGTGCGACGGCCTGGGCGAGATCACCTTCTTCGATCCCAAGCGCGTGGTGGCGCATCCGGAGCTGAGCCTGGCCTCCGGCGCGATCAAGGGCTGGGACAAGCGCAACCAGTTCTACTACCAGATGCTGCTGGCGCTGGGCGAGCATTACGATTTCTCGGTCAATGATCTGTCTTTCGAAGACTTGCCGGAGAAGGTCAAGCATGTGGTGCTGCATGGTTCCGGCCGCGACAGCATCGAGTTCAGCTATATGTCGGAGAAGGGCACCAAGTTCAGCCGCGCCCATCCCTTCGAGGGCATCATTCCCAATCTGGAGCGCCGCTACCGCGAAACCGACTCTATGGCGGTGCGCGAGGAGCTGGCCAAGTATCAAAACAACCAGGCCTGCCCGCATTGCAGCGGCTCGCGTCTGCGGCTGGAGGCGCGCCATGTGTTCATCGGCAAGCGCACCCTGCATGACATCAACCAGCTGCCGCTGAAGGATACCGCGGCCTTTTTCGACGGCCTGGAGTTCACCGGCCAGAAACAGGCGGTGGCGGAAAAGATCGTCAAGGAAATCCGCGAGCGGGTGTCCTTCCTCAATAATGTGGGTCTGGATTACCTGAACCTGTCCCGTTCCGCCGATACCTTGTCCGGCGGCGAGGCGCAGCGCATCCGGCTGGCCAGCCAGATCGGCTCCGGCCTGACCGGCGTGATGTATGTGCTGGACGAGCCGTCCATCGGCTTGCACCAGCGCGACAACGACCGCCTGCTGGGCACGCTGAAGCGGCTGCGCGACCTGGGCAATAGCGTGATCGTGGTGGAGCACGACGAAGACGCCATCCGCGAGGCGGACTACCTGGTGGATATGGGCCCCGGCGCCGGCGAGCACGGCGGCGAGGTGCTGGTGTCCGGCACGCCGGATGAAGTGGCGGCTTGCGAAAACTCGGTCACGGGCGCCTTCCTGTCCGGCCGCCGCAAGATCGCCCTGCCGGGCGGCCGCCGCGAGCTCTCCGAGGAGCGCATGCTGCAATTGATCGGCGCCACCGGCAATAATCTGAAGGATGTGACGCTGAACCTGCCGCTGGGCGGCCTGGTGTGCATCACCGGCGTGTCCGGCTCCGGCAAGTCCACGCTGATCAACGACACGTTGTACAAGATCGCCGCGCGCGACCTGAACGGCGCCAGCGAAGAGCCGTCGCCGTACCGCGAGATCAAGGGCCTGGATCAGCTGGACAAGGTGATCAACGTCGACCAGAGCCCGATCGGCCGCACGCCGCGCTCCAACCCGGCCACCTATACCGGCCTGTTCACGCCGATACGCGAGCTGTTCTCCGGCGTGCCGCTGGCGCGCGAGCGCGGCTATGGTCCGGGCCGCTTCTCCTTCAACGTCAAGGGCGGCCGCTGCGAGGCCTGCCAGGGCGACGGCGTCATCAAGGTGGAAATGCACTTCCTGCCGGACATCTACGTGCCTTGCGACGTTTGCCACGGCAAGCGCTACAACCGCGAGACGCTGGAAGTGCATTACAAGGGCAAGAGCATCCAGGAAGTGCTGGAGATGACGGTGGAGCAGGCGTTGGAATTCTTCGCCGTGGTGCCGCCGGTGGCGCGCAAGCTCAAAACCTTGATGGACGTGGGCCTGGGCTATATCCGCCTGGGCCAGAGCGCCACCACGCTGTCCGGCGGCGAGGCGCAGCGGGTGAAGCTGGGCCTGGAACTCTCCAAGCGCGATACCGGCCGAACGCTGTATATTCTGGACGAGCCGACCACCGGCTTGCACTTCCACGATATCGACCTGCTGCTGCAAGTGCTGCATCGCCTGCGCGAGAGCGGCAACACCGTGGTGGTGATCGAACACAATCTGGACGTGGTCAAGACCGCGGACTGGCTGATCGACTTGGGGCCGGAGGGTGGCGCCGGCGGCGGCCAGATTCTGGTCAGCGGCACGCCGGAGCAAGTGGCGGCCCATCCGGCCAGCCACACCGGCCGTTACCTGGCGCCGCTGCTGGCGCGGGATCAGGGCTGATAGACTAAAACGATGCGCCGGCCGCGGCCGGCGCCAGACACACGGCACATCAAGAGGTAGGCATGCTGAGCTTAGGCAAAATCGATCACATCCATATCCGCGTCAAGGACGTGGCTGTCGCCCTGAAATGGTATCAGCGCGTGCTGGGGCTGACTCAGGACGCCCGCTATAAGACCGACGGCGAGCATAACAACGCCATGCTGGCCAATGCCAGCGGCAATGTGCGGCTGGCGCTCAGCGAAGACGCCGACGCGGCGCCGTCCGGCGCGCAGGGCGCGGTGGCCTTCGTGGTCAGCGGCCAGGAGTTCGTCGAATGGATAGACCAACTGGCCGGCGAGCGCGTGGTCAACCGCGAAGGCCAGAGCATCGCCCGCGATTCGGTGCGCGATCACCGTTTCTTCTGCGCGCTGTCCTTCGTCGACCCCTTCGGCAATCCGTTCGAGATCGTCAGCTACGACCACACCTGGCTGGTGGGCAAGCTGAAGCTGGGCAGCCCGTTGGCGGTTTGAGCGCTGACTGGGGCCTTGGCTGCCGGCTTGCCGGCGCAGTCCATCCGGACCACACTGAAAACACCCGCGTATTGCGGGTGTTTTGCATGGAGCGCGCAATGAACCATTATCGATCAGACCACCCCGGCGCCGACGAGGTGGCGGCGCTGCCGGGCTTGACGCTGCTGGAGTTCGGCATCGACAGCTGCCCGCATTGCCAGCGTTCCCGGCCTTTGCTCGACGCGTTTCTGGCTACGCATCTGGAGGTGCGGCATCTGGCGCTGGAGGACGGGCGCGGCCGGCGTCTGGGGCGGCAGTTCGGCGTCAAGCTGTGGCCGACTTTCATTCTGCTGCGGGAGGGAAAGGAAGCCGGCAGGGCGGTCCGGCCTGCGGACGCGCAGGCCTTGAACCTTCTCGACGGCTAGCGCGGAGCGGAGGAGCCTGTCAGTCACATTGCCTTTTGATGACGTTTGATTAAAATATGGATTCCCAAACGACATATGGCCGGCATCCGGCCCGAGGTGGCAATTGAATCAGGCAATCCAGACGGACCGCGCGGAATGGGCCTTGCGGATGCGGGAGGTCAACAAAAGCTTTGGCCGTCCGGTGATCCAGGGCATGAATCTCAACGTCAGGCGTGGGGAGTTCTATACCCTGCTAGGGGCCAATGGGGCCGGCAAAACCACGACCTTGAGAATGGCCGTGGGGCTGACCCAAGCGGACAGCGGAGAAATCCAGCTGCTTGGGCGCGATCTCAAGACCGAGGCGCGGGAAATCAAGCAACGCTTGGCGTTTCTGCCGGACGAGCCCTTGCTGTACGACAAACTCAAGCCGCTGGAGTATCTGGAGTACGTCGCCGGTTTGTGGGGCATGCAGCCGGCGCGGGCGCAGGAAAAGGCGGTCGAGCTGATCAATTGGTTAGGCCTGTCCGCGGTGGTGGACGAGGTGGCGGACGGATTTTCGCGCGGCATGCGGCAAAAGCTGGCCTTGGCGGGCGCTTTGATCCATGAGCCGGAATTGATCATTCTCGATGAGCCCTTGACCGGGCTGGACGCGGCGGCGGCGAAACAGGTCAAGGACTTGCTGCAAAGCCATGTCGAAACAGGCGGCACCGTGATTTTCAGCACCCACATCATGGAAGTGGCTGAGAGGCTGGCGCAGCGCATAGGCATTATCCGCGATGGCAGGCTGCTGGCCGAGGGAACCTTGGATGCCTTGCGCAGCCAGCTGGGCTGGGCGCAGGGGTCGCTTGAAGATGTGTTTCTGGAAATGACGGGGCAGGCGGCATGAGGATAGCGTTCAAGCCCGCCAGCTTGCCGTGGCTGGTGTGGCAGGAGTGTCGTTTGTGGTGGCTGGACTCCTCCAGCGTCAAGCCGCGCAAAGAGGGCGGGCAGCGGCGGATATCCTGGCTGCGTTCCCCCTGGATAATTTTTTTGTTGCTGTTTAGCCATGGAATGATTTGGGCGATCTACCGCAATATCCCAGATCAGGTGTGGCAGCCTTCCACGTTGACCGTGCAGTTGCTGGGCATTGCGATTTTGATGGGTTTGCAAGGCTTCAAGTCGGCTTGCGACATGCTGGGCGGACAAGGCGACCTGACTTTGCTGCGCATGTCGCCGGTGGATGAGCGGGAGATCTTCGTCTCCAAGCTGGCGGGCTTGGCGCTGGTGCTGTGTTTTTCCTGGTCGTTTGTCTTGCCTCCCATCGCCAATGTGCAGGCGGCGCGCGGCCACTGGGGGTGGCTCGCCCTGTATGGCGTCTTGCCCTTGATGTCGGTGATGGTCGCCTGCTTCTCCATGGCGGCGGCGCTGTGGTTGATGCGGCGGCTGGGCATCCGGCGCATGTCGCGCTATGGGCAGATATTGGGCATGGCGCTGGGGCTATTGGTGTTTTTGTTGTTTCGGGGCATGACTGCTTCGGATGGCGGCGTTGTGCTTTATCGCTGGCATCAGGGGTGGCAGGTTGATGAAACCAGCTGGTGGTGGTGGCCCGGCCGCGCGGCGCTGGGCGATCCGCTCGCGCTGGTCTTGTGGCTGGCGCTGGCGGCCGGCGGATTGGCGCTGTGCCGTCAGCGCCTGTATCGGGCATTCGTCGATGGCATCGCCGCCATGCAGTCGGCAGGCGCGGCGCAGCCGCGGAAACGCGCGCGTACGGCGCTGGCTTTCGCCGCCCCGTTTTGGGCCATCGCGATCAAGGATTGGCGGATTCTGAGGCGCAATCCGCCGGCCCTGATGCAGGCCCTGGTGGAGATGGTGTACTTGCTGCCGGTGTCGATAGGCTTGCTTGGCGGGGCAAATTGGGTTGAAAAGAGCGCGGGACTGGCGATTTTCCTGATCGGCCTTCTGGCCTGCGATCTGCATGGCAAATTGCGCTTGCTGGATCAGGCCGCCGATCTGGCCGGCGTGTCGCCTGCGCCGCGTGCCCGGCTGGGGCAGGCGCGCGCGCTGGCGGTTTCGCTGCCGCTGCTGGCGCTCTTGCTCCCCTGGCGGGGATGGGCGGCCAGGCAAGGCGTCTTGCCCGCTCTGGCGCTAGCGGCGTGCGGCTTGGCCGCCGTGGGCTGCGGCAATGGGATTTGCCTGGTCTTGGGCAAACCGACGGAAAGCCGGCGCAAGGGCTATCTGGGCAATATGGGCATGGCCTGCATCTTCACCAGCATGTTGGTTTCCTTGCTATTGGGCGTAGGGGCTTACTTTGGGGTGCGGGGTTCGATTTAATGCCGGCTTTGCAGGAAACCCCTCCGGTTTTATCCGTTTTTTAAGGCGATTTGGATATCTTGCATGCCCGTCCCGCCAAAGGTCGTCGCAAGGGGCGATGGCTGGCTGGAACATTGTCAGGAGATATCCATGTTTGAAATCGGCAAAAGCTATAACCGCGAAGAGATCCACGCCGTGGTCGGCGGCAACAAGCACTCCTACTTGCCGCGCAAGAAGGGCAAGGTGGTGGCCGCCTGCCTGCGCCCGGACCTGAACCCGGACGCGCCGAACGTGATTCTGTGTAATTCCTGCCCGCCGGAGCGCGCGGCCGGGGAGCAACTGGCTCGCCAGGGCGGCGTGATTCCGGTGTTTCTGAAGGAAACCGCCAGCAGTTGGAAGTATCAAGGCATGTTCCGCGTGGTCAGCAGCGAGACCCATCCGGATATTTGCGCGCCGCACGCGGCCCGCAGCGCCTGGACTGCAGGGCAGATCAAGCAGGTGCTGACGCTGGAGAAGCAGGTGCAATTCTGAAATGAAGCGAAAGAGCGGGCCGGGTGCCGTGGTTGAGCGGCGTCCGGCCTGTTCGCGTTGAGGCGGGGCTAGGCGGCCGCCTGGCGCAGAAAGCGTTCGGCTTCGGCCGGCGAGCGGAAATGCCGCCAGCGCAGTTGCGGGTAGTCGGCTTGCGCTTTGGCGCGGCCGAAATCGGCGCGCAGGCGGCCATGGCTGGTGGCTACCCAGCGCAGAATGGAGTCGCGCGACAGGAAGCTCTGGCGAAACGATTCGCGGTTGCCGTGCCACAGCTCCCTGCGGCTGATGCAGCGCCCCAGCGTGCGCCGGACCGCGCGGAAAAAGACCAGCGGGAAGTCGTAGTCCAGCCAGATGATGTCGGTGGCGCGCGTCCAAAGCAGGCGGCGCGCCGCGCTGTAATTGCCGCTGATGATCCAGCTGGGCTGATCGGCGGCGTGCCGGACTGACTGCAGGAAGTTTTCGGCGGGACGGGGCGTCCAGTCGGGGCCCCAGTACAGCGGGTCGAGGTCGGCGGCGGGGATGCCGGTGGCCCGGGACAGCTTGCCGGCGAAGGTGGTTTTGCCGGAGCAGCTGCAGCCTACGATCAGAATGCGTTTGGCGTCGGTCATGGCGGGGCTCGGGGTGGGAGGGGCGCTGATTCTAGCCGCGCTGGCGCGCCCGGTAAATTCCTTTTGCATAAAAGGGCCGGCAAGCCGGCCCTTTGTCGCTTATTTGACGCCCAGCCGCCACAAGCTGGTGATTTCGGCCCGGCGCGCCGCGCTCAGTCCGTCGGTTTGCTCCACCGCTTTCTTGTGGCTGGGTTTGACGTCCAGCCGGCCCAGCACCGTGAGGCCGGCCTGGTCTATCCATTGCAGCAGTTGCTCGCGCGAACGCAGGCCCAGGTGCTCGGCCAGGTCGGACAGGATCAGCCAGCCTTCGCCGCCTGGCAGCAGGTGCGCCGCCAGGCCATCCAGGAAGCCGCGCAGCATGGCGCTGTCGGGGTCGTAGACCGCGTATTCGATCGCCGAGCTGGGTTTGGCCGGCAGCCAGGGCGGGTTGCACACCGCCAGCTGCGCCCGGCCTTCCGGGAATAGGTTGGCGCGTTGCAGCGCCACCTGGCCGTCCAGCTGCAGGCGCTGCAGATTGTCGGCGGCGCAGGCCAGCGCGCGCGGGTCCTGGTCGGTGGCCACTACGCGGGCCACGCCGCGCTTGGCCAGCAGCGCCGCCAGCACGCCGCTGCCGGTGCCGATGTCGAAGGCCAGCTCCGTCCCAGGCAGCGGGGCGTCGGCCGCTAGGTCGACGTATTCGCCGCGTATCGGCGCGAACACGCCGTAATGCGGATGGATGCGGGCGGCTAGCGCCTTCACTTCCACGCCTTTCTTGCGCCATTCGTGCGCGCCTATCAGGCCCAAGAGCTCGCGCAGCGACACCAGCGAGGCTTCGTCGCCTTCGCCGTACGCCTCCTGGCAGGCCTGGCGCAAGTCGGGCGCGCGCCGCAGCGGGATGGCGTAGTCGGCGTCCAGCGGCAGCACCAGCCGCGACAAGATCTGCGCGCGGCGGCCCTGCGCCTGGCGGTGCAGGTGGAAGGACTCCAGCGGCGTGGCGCCGGGTTTGGCGCCCTTGCGGTCCACGCGCCGCGCCAATGCCTGCAGCAACTGGCGGGCGTTCTGGTAGTCGCCGCGCCACAGCAGGGTGCCGCCTTCGCAGGCCAGCTTGTAGGCGGCGTCGGCGGACAGGTTGTCGTCGGCGATTACGATGCGTTTGGGCGGCGGCAGTCCGGCTTCGGAGCGCCAGCGGGCGCTGCGTTCGGCGCCGGCTTCCTGCCAATGCGCGGTGGGGTGGTCGGCGGCGCCGGGCTGCGGTGTCTGGGTCATGTCTTGCGGTCGAAAAAGTTGGCCAAAGGCGGGTTCGCGTCAGCGCAGGGCCATAAGGGGCGGCTCGCCGCGAGGCGGCGGGCTTGGGTGTGCGGGACTGCGGGGAAGGGCTGAATGGTAAACGCAATGCGCGCGGCCGTCACCTGGAAAACGCGCCGGACGACGCGGGCGGACCGTCCGGCGCGGCAGCGGGCTTATTGCAGCTTGATGCCCCAGTTGTCCTCCACGCAGTGCTGGTAGTTGCCGGCCTGTAGCGCGCTGTACGGCGTCTGGTAGCTGACCAGCTGGCACTGGTAGTCGTCGCCCCATTTCCAGTCTTTTTCCCAGTAGATGTTGTAGGCGGCGGAGCTGGCGGCGGTGAAGCGCTGCATATTGGCGCAGGACAGCTGCTCGGCGCCGTAGTCCCAGCCCAGGTCGTGGGCGAACTGCTTGTAGTAGTCGATGCGGTTTTGAGCGGCCTGGCGCTCGGTGCCGCCGCCGCATTCGCCGTTGATGATCTGGATGGTGGTGGCGAAGTTGTTGCCGGCGCCGGCGGCGATGTCGGCGGCGTTCGGCACCCAGGTGCCGTCTATCACATGCAGCATCGACGGCTTGGGCGGCTGCGGGTAGACGAAGAAGAAGGTGGCGGAGGCCAGGTTGAGCCAAGTGCTAGCCACCAGGTCCGGGTTTTGCAGCAGCACGGACTGGTCGCCGTTGTTCATCGCCTGCGAGAACGGGCCGTAGTTGTAGTTGTAAGACAGCTGCTTGGCGCCGCGGCCGAAATACTTCTTCCAGCTGCCGTCGGCATTCTTGCCGCAAGTCCATACCTTGTTGAACACCGGGTCGTCGCATTCGGTGTTGTAGCCGCAGCCGGGGCCGGTGTCGGTGCAGCCCATTTCGCGCAGATAGGCCAGGCCCTGGCGCCATTGCGGAATGGTGTCGCTGGCGTCGTGGTTGCCGGTTTCCTGGGCAAAGTGGGCGAACATGGTGGCCAGGCTGTGGCGGCAGATGGCGTCGGCGTCGCGGCCGTCGCTGTAGTCGTCGCAGACGGCCGGGAATTTGGCCACCGCCTGCAGGAAGCGGGTGTAAGTGTAGCTGGGGTCGCGGCGGGTGAAGTAGTAGTCCCATTTGGCCGACGGCAACAGCCGCTCCACGCGGCGCACGTTGAGCGGATTGGCGGCGCGGCCGGGCGACACCAGTTCCACCTGGTCGCTGGGCAGGGTGCGGATGGAGGCTTTCACCTTGCGGAAAAAGTCGTTGTTGGTCAGGTCCGCCTCATGCTGCAAGGCTTGCTGCAAGGTGGGGATGGTCGGCGCGGCGTCATCCAGCTTGCGCAGCGTGCCGCCGACATGGGCGATCCAGGAGCCCTTGGGATTGGCGCCCGGTGTTTCGCCGCGGGTGGGCCACTTGGCTTGCCAGCTCTTGCCTTGCCATTGCACGACTTGGCCTTTTTGATAGGGGGCTTGGGCATTCCATGGCGCGGCGAGCGCAGGCAGGGACAGCAGCAACAGGGCAAGCGGGAAAAACGGCTTCATGTCGGCTCCTCTTTGAGTGGGGCGCGTCTGGCGCGCTTAATACCACTATGGAACCATTTTTTGATATGTCAAATGCAAATTCAAAATGGCTATCTTATTGCTTTGACTGAGGTCATTTGGGTTCAGGCAAGGCTTGCGCATTCCCGCGACGCCGTTCTGGCGTGGTGGCGGAGGCTGTGCGGCGGATTCAAAGAGAGTAGGGCATCGGCACGCCGCCGATTTTCAGCAGGCTGGCGAACTCATTGGCTTGCATGGGCTTGGCGTAGAGATAGCCTTGGCCGTATTGGCAGCCGGCGTCGATCAGGAAGCGCCGTTGCTCCTCGTTTTCCACGCCTTCCGCCACCAGTTCCAGCCGCAGGCTGCGCGCCAGCGAAATGATGGCCTGGCAGATGGCGGTGTCGTTCTCGTTGTAGGGCAGGCCGCGGACGAAGGATTGATCGATTTTCAGCGTCTGGATGGGCAATTGCTTGAGGTAGGACAGCGAGGAGTAGCCGGTGCCGAAATCGTCTATGGACAGGCTGACGCCCAGTTCGCGCAGGCCGGCCAGCACTTTCAGGCTCTCGTCCGGATTGTGCATGATGAAATTCTCAGTCACCTCCAGGTCTATCATCGCCGGTGGGATCTGATAGTCGGCCAGCGCTTGGCGCAGGGTTTCCCGTATCGGCGCGCGATGGATCTGCGGCCCGGCGATATTGATGCTGATGACGCCGGGCGACAGGCCGGCGTTGAGCCAGCCGCGGATGATCTGGCAGGCGCGTTCTATGATCCAGCCGCCGATGGGAATGATCTGTCCCGTCTCTTCGGCCAGCGGGATGAAGGTTTCCGGGCCAACCTGGCCCAGCGTGGGGTGCTGCCAGCGCAGCAGCGCTTCGGCGCCGATCAACTGGCCGCTCTCCAGCAGGAATTTGGGCTGGAACACCAGGTAAAGCTCCTTGCGCTCCAGCGCCATCCGCAGCTCCTGCTCCATGTGGACGCGCTGGATCGCCCGCCGGGTCAGCTCCTCGGTATAAAAGCGGAAGCAGCCTTTGCCCTCGGCCTTGGCCTGATACATCGCGGTGTCGGCGTTGCGCATCAGCGTTTCGGCGTCCAGTCCGTCGCGCGGGTACATGCTGATGCCCAGGCTGCACGTCACCATCATCTCCTGGCCGCCCAGCCAGAACGGCTGGTTGCAGGATTGGACGATCTTGTTGGCGACGTCGATCACCGGGTAATCGGCCTTCTGGTTTTCCAGCACCACCACGAACTCGTCGCCGCCTATCCGCGCCACGGTGTCGTTGGTGCGCAGGCAAGCGGTCAGCCGCTCCGCCACTTCGATCAGCAAGGTATCGCCGGCGCTGTGGCCGCGGGTGTCGTTGATCTGCTTGAAATTATCCAGGTCGATGAACATCACCGCCACGCGGCGATGCTCGCGCTTGGCGTTGAGCAGGGCGTGATCCAGCCGCGACAGGAACAGCAGCCGGTTGGGCAGACGGGTAAGGGAGTCGTAGTGGGCCAGTTGCTCCAGCTCGCTCTCCGAGCGTTTGATCTGGCTGATGTCGGAAAACACGCCGACATAGTTGGTGACGTCGCCGGTATCGTTGTGCACGGCGGTGATGCTCAGCCATTCCGGGTAGACCTCGCCATTTTTGCGGCGGTCCCAGATTTCGCCTTGCCAGGTGCCGGTGGCCCGTATGCTTTGCCACATGTCCTGGTAAAAACGCTGGTCGTGTTGGCCCGAGTTGAGCGTGGCCGGCGTCAGGCCGATGATTTCGTCGCGGCTGTAGCCGGTGATGTCGCTGAAGGCGCGGTTGACATCTAGGATGCGGGTTTGGCGATCGGTGATGATCACGCCTTCCACCGTGTTTTCATAGACGGTGGCCGACTGGCGCAAACGCATCTCCAGCCGCTTGCTTTCAGTGATGTCCTGCACGGTGCCGGCGATGCGGCTGGCGTGGCGCTTGTCGCGGGATTCGATGATGGCCTGCACGCGCACGATGCGTTCTTCGCCGCCGCTGCGCAGAATCCGCAATTCCAGCGAGAAAGGCGCCAGCCGCCGCAGCGCGCGGCGGAAGGCATGGCGCGCGGCGGGGAGGTCTTCGGCATGCACCATCTGGCGCAGCAACTCGTAGCTGATGTGTTGCTGCCCGGCGGCAAGGCCGAGGATAGCGTAGGTTTGCTCCGACCAGAACAGTTTGTCTTGGCGGGGCTCCCATTCCCAATTGCCGACTTGGGCGATGCGCTGGGCTTCGATCAGGCGGCGGCGGTTGTCGTCCAGCTCCCGGTTGCGCAGGTATTTTTCTATCCAGTTGGCCAGGATGTCGGCCACGGATTGCAGCATTCTGCCTTCCAGCCACAGCCATTGCCGCGGGGCGTTTTTGCAGTCGGCCGCCAGGATGCCCCGCAGTTCGCCATGCTGGCGGATGGGCGCCAGCATGATGGCGGCGCTGTCCAGCCGCCGCAAGGCCTCCGTGGCCGCCTCGGCTTCTGGCGGCAGGGAGCGGGCATCGTTGATGGCCAGAATGCCGTTGTGGCGGAGCTGGGATTCCAGCCAATAAAGCTTGTGGCGCTCCAGCGTCAGCTGGCGGCGCTGGGGCGTCGCCGGGGACGCGCTCCACTCATGGGTGTAGGCCAAAATATTGCCGGCTTGCGCGGGCTGCAGCAAAAAGCAGCTGTCGGCGCCGAGAAAACGCCCCACCCGCTCCAGCATGTCGCCCATCCGCTCCCACAGGCTGTCGATCTCCAGCCGGGACAGCTCGTCGGTCATCGAGGAGAGCAGGGACAGGATGTCCAGATGGCGCTTGAGCAGTTGCTCGGCCTCCCGCCGGTCGGTGACGTCATGCGCCACCAGCATCAGCAGCTGACGCCCGGAGTCGAATAGCGGCGAAATGCGCAGGTCGGCATGCAAGGATTTGCCATCCGGCTTGCGCAAAATGGCGGCGCTGTCCAGCGGCAGGGTTTGCCGGTCTTGGCATTGGCGGATCTTCTGCAGCAGCTCAGGCGGCAGCAGGCGCGTCATGTCGAGCTGTTCCAGCCGCGGCTCCGGCATCCCCAGCAGGTCGAAAATCGCCGGATTGGCGTAAACGGGCGTCAGCGCGGGCCCCTCCATGACGATGATGGCGTCGTGAATGGCTTCGACCATGGCGCGCAGCCGCGTTTCGGATTCTTGCAGGGCGGCTTCGCGCCGCTTGCGCCCGGCAATGTCGCGAAAACTGGCCAGGCAGCCGCCGTCGGGCAGGCGAACGGCATGAATCTCGACATCGAATAGCTGGCGATCCTGGCTTTGCAGCGTCCATTCGCTCAGCAGTTTGCCCTGCGGCGGCAGTTCGCTGATTTCGCGCCACTGCGCGAAGGCAGCCTGGGCCGGGCATAGTTTGGCCAAGGGCAATTGGGCCAAGGCGTCGTTGTCGTAGCCGGTGAGCGAGCGGGCGGCCGCGTTGGCGTAGCGGCACAGGCCCTGCGGCGTGGTCAGGATGATGGCGTCGGCGGCATGTTCCAGCGCCTGGCCTAGCTCGTCTCGCCATCGCCCGGCTTGGCGCGCGTCTTTCAGCCTGGGCAGGATCAGACTGAGCAGGTCCGTCAGTTGGCGGAACCGCAGGCGCTCTTCTTCGTCGAATGCCGGCGCGCCGGCGCTGCCATCGGGATGGCGGGGATAGCATAAGGCGATCTCGCCGGATTCGGCGCCGCCTTCGAAGAGCGGCAGGCTCAGCATGGCGTCTTGTTCGCGGAATCCGCTGCTGGCGGATTGTAGCGCGCCATAACGGATCCGGGCCGCCGCGTACTGGGGGTGGCGCAAGCATGCCGGCAGCAATTGGCAGGCGGTTTGCATCGCCTTGAGCAAGTCGGTTTCTTCGAGCAGCAATTTCATCAGCTGCAATTGGGTGGCGGTTTGCTTGAGCTTGCCGTCCTGCTGCGTCAGCATGCCTTCCAGCGACTCTTCGCGCTGATGCTCCGCGCTGATGTCCAGGCAAAAGCGCAGATAGCAGCCATCCTGTTTCAGCCGGGGCGTGGCGATTTCCTTGACCCAGAAAAGCGGCTGCGCCTCGGCGCGCAAGCGATAGGCGAGCTGAAACCCCAAGCCTGTTTTCAGCGCATGCGCTATCGTTTGGCGGCGCCGTTCCCGATCGTCGGGGTGAATGGCCTCATCCCAGAGGGGCAAAGGCGGAGCGGGAGAGTGGGCGAACAGCTGATGCCAATGGCGGGAGCAGACGATGCGCTCGTCGGTGGTGAAGGTGATCCACAGCAGGCCGGGCAGGCTTTCGGCCAAACTGCGCAGCCGGGATTCGATTTCCCGGCTGGCGTCTTCCAGCAAGCCCGCGGCGCCTTCCGCGCCGGGGATGCGTTTGGCCTGCGCATCCAGCCAGCCGGGGAGGGCGCGCCAGTCTGGCGGGTCGCCGGGGGGCGAGCTGTCGAAATGGCTGCTGGCGTAGCCTATGGCCTCGCTCAGCAGCGCATCCAGCTCGAAGGGCGGCGCGCCGGCGACATAGGCCTCTTTGAGGCGGTCCAGTTTTTCCAGAAACTGGCGATGCGTCTGGTCCGTTTCGGCGTGACCGGTGCGGTAGGCCTCGCGCCAGCTGAAGATCGACATGCTCCTCCCGGTTGGCCATGAACAGCGTTCGCCAGAACGGCATATCTTTCATTGTTAGGCGCGATGCCGCAAAAACCAAGAGATTGTCATGCCGGCGCGGCCGCCTGTTGGCAGGCGAGTTGGCCGACGCGGGTCAGGGCCGCCAGGTAGCGCTCATCCAATGGATAGCAGCAGGACAGCCGCAGCGCGTTGCGGTAGCGCCCGCCGGGCGAGCTCAGCGGACCGGGGATCAGGCTGATCTTCTCGGCCATGGCGGCGTGGAACAGCGCCACGCTGTCGCAGCCTTCCGGCAATTCCAGCCAGATCAGAAAGCCGCCTTGCGGCTGGGTGGCATGGGTGCCGGGCGGGAAGTGGCGGGCGATCAGGCCGCGCACTTTTTCCACGTGCGAGGCGTAACGGCGCTTCAATGAGCGCAGATGGTGATCGTAGCCGCCGGATTCCAGAAACGCGCCCAGCGTTTCCGCCAATACCGCCGGCTGGGCCACGGTGGAGGCGAACTTCAGCTTGCGCAGCGCGGCGTCGAAACGGCCGCCCTCCATCCAGCCGATGCGGAAATCCGGCGCCAGCGTCTTGGTGTAGCTGGCGCAGACGATGATCCAGCCGTCTTCATCGAATGCCTTCACCGCCGGCGCCAGCGTATCGGCGAATTGCAGCTCGGCGTACAGCGCGTCCTCGATCAAGGGCACTTGGTGGCGGTTGACCAGCCGCGCCAGCCGCTTCTTGTTTTCCAGCGGCATGCAGCAGCCCAGCGGATTGTGGACATTGGGCATGGCCACCAGCGCCTGGATGCGTTTTTCCTCCAGCAGCACTTCCACCGCGTCTATCGACAGGCCGGTTTGCGGGTCGGTGGGAATCTCCACCGCCTTCAGTCCCAAACTGGCCAGCAAGGGCAGCAGGTTGAAATAGGTGGGCGATTCCAGCCCCACCGCGTCGCCATGGCGGGTGACGGCGCGCAGCGCCAGTTGCAGCGCTTCCATGCAGCCGTGGGTGAGGATGATGTTGTCCGGCTGCAGCGCCATCCCCAGGTCCATGCCGCGGCGGGCGATCTGGGTGCGCAGCCGCTCCGAGCCCGGCGGCAAGGCGTAGGTGCTGACCATGCCGGGCTGGCGGCGCAGGATCTGCCCCATCAGCCGCGCCAGCTTGTTGCCGGGATAGAAGTCGCCGCCGCGCGGACAGGCCAGGGCCAGGTCGATGAAGCCATCGGTCTGCTGCGCCTGCAGCACGGTGCCGATCAGATCCAGCACCGCGTTCTTGGTGGGCGAGGCCGGGCTGCTTTCGGTGCCGGTCTGGCGCGCCGGCGAGGGCAGGCGGGCGCGGACGAAATAGCCCGATTGCGGCCTGGCCTCGATCAGCCCCCGGTCTTCCAGCACCCGGTAGGCGCTGACCACGGTGTTGAGGCTGAGCTGGCGGCTGTGGGCGGTGCGGCGCACCGAGGGCAGGCGGGCGCCCGGCTGCAGGGTGCCGCGACTGATCGCCAGCGACAGATCGTCGGCGAGCTGCTGATACAAGGTAGAGGCGCTGCTGGTCATGGCGGCTCGGGAGAAGGGTGACAGCTGTCATCATAGAGTAGGGTGACAGTGCTTGAAAAGTCCTATCTGTAACCAGATCAATTCTCTATTTTTGATTCTGTATCCATTGCGGCGCTGCGCTTAGCATGGTGTTTGCGCGGAGGCTTGTCGCTCTCCGCGGTTTGCTATGTGGAGCGCGCTATGCCTGAGTTTGCCTTGCTGTCTTATGTCGCCCTGATGTCGATCACGCCGGGGCCCAACAACCTGATGCTGGCGTCGTCCGGCGTCAATTTCGGCTTCCGCCGCACCGTGCCGCATTTGTTGGGCATCAGCCTGGGCTGCGCCTTGCAGGTGTTCATCGTCGCCTTGCTGCTGGCGCAGGCGATGGGCTGGCTGGCTTCCTGGCGGCTGGGGCTGGCGGCGGTGGGCTGCGGATATTTGCTGTGGCTGTCCTGGAAGATCGCCCGCGCCGGCCAGCCGGAGGGGCGTGAGCAAGCCAGGCCGCTGGGTTTTGTCGGCGCGGCCTTGTTCCAGTGGCTCAATCCCAAGGCGTGGGTAATGGTGTTGAACGCGTCCATCCTGTTCATGCCGGGCGGCAATGGCAAGCTGGCCGCCGCTTTGCTGTTGGCGCTGGTGTTCGCCCTGGTGAATCTGCCTTGCATCAGCGTCTGGGCGTATGCCGGCGAGCGCTTGCGCCGCTGGCTGGGCTCGCCGCGCGCCTTGCTGGCTTACAACCTGACCATGGGCGGCTTGATGGCGGCGACGGCATTGTGGCTGCTTGTCGATGAGCTGGGCGCAGCCTGGCATGGTGGAGTGTGATGTCCTTTTTTGACGCTGTCTTGTCCGGGAATGGCCTTATTTCCTGATCGCCCGCCGTTTAGCATGAGGTCCATGTTTAGCGCAGCCAAGGAGAGGCGATATGGGACAGACAGCTTTGTTGGTCATCGATGTGCAGGATTCGTTTTTGCATCGGCCCTATTGGGACGAGGGCGAGCTGCCGCCTTACCGCGAGGCGCAACTGGCGCTGATCGCCGGGGCCGAGGCGCGCGGCGCGCCGGTGATCAATATCCTGCATACCGACGGCGACGAGCCGTTCCGGCTGGAGTCGGGCCTGGTGAAGCCGCAAGCCTGGCTGAGGCATCAGCCGGCGACCACCTTCATCAAGCATGTGCATAACGCCTTGACGGAGTCCGGCTTGCAGCCCTGGCTGCAGGCGCGCGGCATCCGAAGATTGATGATTTCCGGCATCCGCACCGAACAGTGCTGCGAAACCACCGCGCGGGTGGCGTCCGATCTGGGTTACGAGGTGGATTACGTCACCGAGGCGACCCTGACTTTTGCCATGACCCATCCGCTCAGCGGCCGCGTATATAGCGCAGCCGAGCTGCGGGAGCGGACCGAGCTGGTGTTGGCGGGGCGCTTCGCGACCATCGTGACGGTGGAGCAGGCCTTGCAAAGAATGGAAGCGGCCGGCGCGCTTGCGGTTTGACGCCGTCATGGCATAAGGTGTGCTTCGACCCCTGTTTATTTCAATAAGGAATTGCCATGTCCCAGCCATTCAGTCTTTCGCCGCCGGAGGGCTTGCCCGTCTATCGCCTGCTGACCGGACCCGACGACGCGGCATTTTGCCGCCGCGTCAGCGAAGCGCTGGCGCTGGGCTATCGGCTGCATGGTTCGCCGGCCGCCACCTTCAACGGAGAAAGGGTGATCGTGGCGCAGCCGGTATTGTGGCCGGGGGCGAGCCATGCCGCTGATTGACGTGATCCAGGCGCTGGCCATCGTGGTGGCCTGGGGCGTCAATTTCGTGGTGATCAAGTGGGGCGTGGCCGGGGTGCCGCCTTTGCTGCTGGGCGCGCTGCGTTTCAGCCTGGTGGCTTTCCCGGCGGTGTTTTTCATCAAGCGGCCGGCCTTGCCCTGGCGCTATCTGGCCTTGTATGGCTTGACGGTGGGCGTGGGCCAGTTCGGCTGCCTGTTCACCGCCATCAAGCTGGGCATGCCGGCGGGTTTGGCCTCGGTGGTGCTGCAGTCGCAAGCGTTCTTCACCCTGTTGTTCGCCCGCGTGTTTCTGGATGAGCGCTGGCAGCGCAGCCAGCTGATAGGCGCGGCCTTGGCCTTGCTGGGACTGGCGCTGATCGGCGCCGGCAAGGGCGGCGGCATGACAGCGCTGGGCTTTGGCCTGACCATCGCCGGCGCGTCCAGCTGGGCGGCGTCCAATGTGGTGGTGCGCGCCATGGGGCGGGCCGGATACCGTGTCGCGCCGCTGGGCTTGGTGATCTGGTCGAGCTTGATTCCGCCTATCCCATTTCTGCTGCTGTCCTGGCAATTGGAAGGCGGCGAGCAGATTCTGGCCGCCTTGCGCGGCTTCAATCCGCAATCGCTGTTCGCGGTGGTCTATCTGGCGGTGGTGGCGTCGATGTTCGGCTATGGCTTGTGGAGCCGCTTGCTGACCCGCCACGCGGCCGGCAAGGTGGCGCCGTTTTCCTTGCTGGTGCCGGTGGTGGGCTTGATCGCCTCCCATTTATTGCTGGGCGAAAGCCTGAGCCTGGCGCAGATGGCCGGCAGCGGCATGCTGATGGCCGGTTTGGCGGCGTCGGTGTTTGGCGGGCGGCTGGTTTCAGGCTGGCGCGCCTTGGTGGCCAGCCGTGCTTGAGGTGTGTTTTGTCCTGCCGCCGGACGTGTTGTTGCTGGATCTGGCCGGACCGGCGGAGGCGTTCCGTTTGGCCGCGGAGTTCGGCGCGCCGCTTAAGCTGCGATTTATAGGGCCGGCAGCGGAGGCCGGCACTTCTTTGGGACTGGCGCTGGCGCGAGTCGAGCCCTTGCCGGACGATCTGCCCGTCGGCTGTCTGGTGGTGGCGCCGGGATCTACGCCGTCCGCCATCGCCTACGCCAAGCCGGACGCCCGCCGCGTGGTCTCCTGGCTGGCGGGCTTCAAGGCGCGGTCTGATTTGAGCTGGGCTGGCGTATGCTCCGGCAGCTTGCTGTTGGCCGAGGCCGGTTTGTTCGATGACCGCGCTTGCACCAGCCACCATACCTTGATTTCCCGCTTGCGGGACTTGGCGCCTGCCGCCAGAGTGCTGGAAAACCGCGTGTTCGTGCAGGATGGCGGCCGTTACAGCAGCGCCGGCATCACCGCCGGCATCGATCTGGCCCTGCATTTGATAGGCGAGCGTTTCGATCCGGCCATCGCCCGCTCGGTAGCGCGCGAGATGGTGGTGTATTTCCGCCGCTCGCCGCAAGACCCGGAGTTGTCGCCATGGCTGGCCTGGCGCAACCATCTGCACCCGGCCTTGCATCGGGCGCAGGATTTGATCTGCTCCGATCCGGTGCGCGATTGGCCCCTGGCGGAATTGGCCGATAGAGTGCATGTCAGCGCCCGCCATTTGACCCGCTTGTTCCGCGAGCAGGCTGGCGTGTCCGCGCTGGATTACCATCGCGCCTTGCGGCTGGCGCTGGCCAGACAATGGCAAACCGCGGGCTGGGGCAAGGAAAAGGCGGCTTTGGCGGCGGGCTTTTCTTCCGCCCGGCAAATGAGCCGCGCCGAGCAGACGCATGCGTGACGGGCAGGGCGATGCCGGAAAAATCTCAAGTTTCATGGCGCGCGGCCGATGTTCGGGTTGACGAGTCGCGAGAATGGTTCATACCATTCCATCAATATCTATCGGTAACTGCCATGAAAACTGCCCGTTGTCTGTCCCGTTTTGCGCCCGTGTTGCTGGCGGCGGCCTTGTCCGCCTGTTCGATGCCCCAGCAACCGCACTCTTCGCCGTCCATGGGTTCTTCGCCGGCGAGAGAGTCGGGCATGACGCCTAGCGGCGTGGGCTATGTTGGCTCCGGCAGCGAAGGCGCGAGCGGCGAAGAGGTGAAGGTGGTGATCAAGGAGGTCAATCCCTTCCAGCCCATCATCGTGCGGGTCAGCGGCACCGGCGCGGCGCCTTATACCAATAGCCTGACGCCGTCTCAGCGCAAGCTGCTGGCGATGCGGGCGGCGCGGCTGGACGCTTTCCGTTCGATAGCGGAACAGGTGCAGGGCATGCGCCTGGTGGGCAACAGCACGGTGTCGAACATGATCGCCACCAGCGATAGCTTCCGCGCTTATGTCGATGCCTATCTGCGCGGCGTGGTGATCGTATCCACTACGATGAAGCCGGACGGGACCAGCGAGGCGATAGCTGAAATCACGCTGGATCAGGAATTCTACAAGCAGTTCCGCAATGTATTCGACAAGTCCGGCAGCGTGATGCGCGCGGCGCAGGAAACCGGCGCCGTCGGCGCGCAGTGTCCGGAAGGCAATTGCGGCGCCACCAAGGTGGTGCCGGCCACGGCCGCGCCGGCCGCCATGCAGGCGCCTAACCGCTACAGCAACAATTTCTACGTGACCCAATAAATGAAGCGCATTCATCAGGCAGCTGCCGCCCTTGTGGCGGCATTTGTTTTATCGGCGCCGGCCATGGCGGAAATCTACTCCGCCGAAGGCGTGGCGCCCTTGGACAACGGCGCGGTGACGGCGCGTGAGATGGCCATCCGCGACGCTTTGCAACTGATCTCCATCCGCCAGGGCGCGACGCTGGAGTCGGTGCAGGTTTTGCAAAACGGCCGCCAGAGCGAGTCCGGCAATCTGCGGCCGGTCGCGCCGGTCCAGGGGACGATGAAGGTGGTCAAGGAGTTTCAGCAAGGGAAGCTCTACCACGTCAAGGTCGAGGTCGATACCGGCAGCGAGGCAGGCGCGGAGCGCCGCGACCCGGCTTGCGCGATTCCGCCTGGCCGCTCGCTGCGGCGCCGGCTGGTCACCACGTATTTCGATGTGGCGCGTCCGGCCGAGGCATCCGACATGTCCGATCTGGCGACGGCGCTGCCGACCGAGCTGTCGCGGCGCTTGTCGCGCAATGCCCAATTGATGGTACGCGACGCCAATACCATTTCCGTGCTGGCCGATAGCAGGGTGGCCGAGCCCGCCGCTGGCTGGGATATCGCCAGCCAGCTGGGTTTGCGCGAGGATGTGCAATTTGTGGTGGCGGGGCGGGTATTGTCCAGTTCGATTACCGACAAGGAGCCGCGCCCATCTTTCTTCGAGTCCAACAATACCAGCCAGCAGGGCGCGTTCTATAACGGCCCCTTCGCCGGCATGTTCGGCATGGGCGTCAAATACGCGCCCACTCGCCGCCAATTCGATTTCGAGGTGTGGATTTACGACGGCCTGACCGGTTCGCTGTTGGCCAATGAACGCTTCGGCGGCGAGGCCAAGGGCGAAGTGGTGCCCAAACTGCCCAAGCCATTCGCCTCTGAGGCCTTCTGGATGACGGACTACGGCAAGTTGATCAATCAATTGCTGAACAAGGCCGCCACGCGAGTGGATGACGTCATTTCCTGCATTCCCTTCTCCGCGCGCATCGTCAAGCAAGAGGGCAAGCGCATCTATATCAATGCCGGCTTGCTGGACGGCATGGCGGTGGGCGACAAGCTGCTGCTGTACAAACGCTCGACGGGCCAGCCGGTGCGCGACCTGATTTCCGGCCGCGCGCTGGGCATGCCGGAAAGCCTGAATGGCGATGTGACGCTGATACAGGTGCAGCCGAACTTCTCCATAGGCGTGGCGCAGGGCGCGACCGCGCCGGTGTCGGACGGCGACTTCGTCCGCTTCTCGCAAGCGCGTTGAGCCTATCGATGAATGGCGGCCGCCGGGCCGCCATTTTCTATTTTGGGGCGGCAATTTGTAAGGAAGCTGTTCACAAAATAGAATTGATTCGCATTAGCATGGAATGCTAGGGTGCACCCCGAAGCCGCTATTCAAATAGACAGAGGGGATACGCCTTGAAACAGCAACTGATGTTCGCCGCCGCGCTGTCGGCGCTGGCCGGCATGGCGCAGGCCGAAGAAGTCGTGGTTTACAGCGCGCGCGCCGAGCAATTGGTGAAGCCGCTGATCGACACCTACAAGAAAGAGACCGGCGTCACGGTGAAACTGGTGTCGGACAAGGAAGGCCCCTTGATGGAGCGCATGCGCGCCGAGGGCGCGAATAGCCCGGCCGATCTGCTGCTGACCGTGGATGCGGGCAATTTGTGGCAGGCGGAAAAGCTGGGTTTGCTGCGGGCCGTCAAGTCCCCGACGCTGGATGCCAACATCCCGGCGCATCTGCGCGACCCCAATCATCAATGGTATGGCCTGTCCATCCGCGCCCGCACGCTCTTCTACAACACGCAGAAAGTGAAGCCGGGCCAATTATCCAGCTATGCCGACCTGGCGGATCCGAAGTGGAAGGGCAAGCTCTGCCTGCGCACCTCCAAGAAAGTGTACAACCAGTCGCTGGTGGCGATGATGCTGGCGGACATGGGCCCGGCCAAGACCGAGCAGGTGGTCAAGGGCTGGGTCGGCAATCTGGCAACGGCGGTATTCCCGGACGACACCAAGATGCTGGAGGCGATCGCCGCCGGACAGTGCGAGGTGGGCATCGCCAATACCTATTACTACGGAAGGCTGATGGAGAAGTCGCCCAAGCTGCCGCTCGGCATTTTCTGGGCTGATCAGGCGGGCAAGGGAACCCACGTCAATATCTCCGGCGCCGGCGTGGCGCGCTACGCCAAGAACGAAAAGGGCGCGGTGAAGTTCCTGGAGTGGCTGAGCTCGGAAAAGGCGCAAAACCTGTTCGCCGACGTCAATATGGAGTTCCCGGTCAATCCCAAGGTGAAGCCGGATGCCAAGGTCGCCGCCTGGGGCGATTTCAAGCACAACTACATCAATGTCTCCAACGCCGGCGCGCGCCAGGCCGAGGCGGTGAAACTGATGGACCGCATGGGCTACAAGTAAGTCCGGCCGCCTTTCTTGCCTCTCAACGGCTCGCCGGGCTTCATCGCGGCGGGCCGTTGTCGTTGGATGTTTCTTATGTTCGCTTCCCTTTTCCGCTGGCGCGCGGCGGCGGCCTTGATCAGCCTGCTGACCTTGATTCCGCTGGCCGTCATCGCGCAGGGCGCGCTGCAGCCGGATGTCGATGTCTGGCGCCATCTGGCCGAGCACGCGCTGCCCGAGCTGTGGCGCAATACCGCCATTCTGTTGCTGGGCGTCGGCGGCGGCGTGCTGTTGCTGGGCGTGCCGCTGGCCTGGCTGACCGCTGTCCATGACTTCCCGGGGCGGCGCTTGTTCGCCTGGGCGCTGATGTTGCCGCTGGCGATGCCGGCCTATGTGATGGCCTTCGCCCAACTGGGCCTGTTCGAATTCACCGGACCCTTGCAAACCGCTTTGCGAGAGGCTTTTGGCGATTCTTCCTGGGTGCCGGACATCCGCTCCGCTGCGGGCGTGGTGACGGTGCTGTCGCTGGCGTTTTATCCCTATGTCTATTTATTGGCGCGCGACGCTTTTTCCTCCATGGGCAGGCGCGCGCTGGAGGTGGGGCAATCGTTGGGCTTGTCGCCGCTGGCCGGTTTTTTCCGAGTGGCGCTGCCTATGGCCAGGCCGTGGATCATCGCCGGTTTGAGCCTGGCGCTGATGGAGACGCTGGCGGATTTCGGCGCGGTGGCCATCTTCAATTACGACGCCTTCACATCGGCCATCTACAAGGCCTGGTTCAGTTTGTTCTCCTTGCCGGCGGCCAAGCAGCTGGCCTCCTTGCTGGTATTGCTGGTGCTGGCCTTGCTGTGGCTGGAGCAAAGAGCGCGCGGCGCCCGCGGCTATGGCGAGGCGGGCAGGGCGGCGCCGCTGCCGCGCGTCAAATTGTCCGGCGCGGGCGCCTGGCTGGCCTGCGCCTTCTGCGCGCTGGTTTTGTCGCTGGCTTTTATCCTGCCGTTCGGGCTGGTGTTGGTTTGGGCGGCCGAGCAAGCGGCAAGCGATCTGGCTGATTTGCTGGAGCCCTTGCGCAGCTCCCTGCTGTTGGCCGCGCTTGCCGCCGCGCTGGTGCCCAGTCTGGCCATGGCGCTCGCCTTCGCCGGACGGCGGGACCCCGGCAGTCGGCTGTGGACGAGGTTGGCGACGCTGGGTTACGCGGTGCCAGGCACCGTGTTGGCGGTAGGCGTGTTCGTGCCGGTGGCGGCCTTGGACAACTGGCTGCTGGCGCATGCGGCGGGATGGTTGCCGGCAGGCGCGACGGCCGTGTTCAAAGGAAGTTTGCTGGTGATGCTGCTGGCGTATTGCTCGCGCTTTCTCGCTGTGGGCCATTCCGCGGTGGACGCGGCGATGCAGCGCATCGGCCGCAGCCAGGAAGAGGCGGCGCAGAGCCTGGGCGTCAGCGGCTGGCGGCTGGCGTGGCGGCTGCACCTGCCCTTGCTGCGTGGCGGCATGGCCACGGCGATGCTGATGGTGTTCATCGATGTGATGAAGGAGATGCCGATCACGCTGATGACGCGGCCGTTCGGCTGGGACACGCTGGCGGTGCGCATTTTCAATCTGACAACCGAGGGCGAGTGGCAGCGCGCGGCCTTGCCGTCGGCGGCCATCGTGCTGGCCGGCCTGTTGCCTGTGCTGCTGTTGTCGCGGCGGAAAACCGGAGCCTGATATGGAAAAACTGCTTGAATTCGACAGCGTGAGTCTGGACTACGCCGGTCGCCCAGTGCTTGCCGGCATGAGCTTCTCGCTGGCGCCGGGCGAGATCGCCTGCTTGCTGGGCGCGTCCGGCTGCGGCAAAACCAGCGCGCTGCGTTGCATCGCCGGTTTCGAAACCCCGTCCGCGGGCGCCATCCGCTTGGGCGGGGAAACGATGGCGGGCGAGGGCGTCAAAGTGCCGGCGCATCGCCGCAGGGTAGGCATGGTGTTTCAGGATCACGCGCTGTTTCCTCATCTGACGGCGGCGGAGAATGTGGCTTTCGGGCTGTCCGCCTTGAGCCGGGCCGGCCGTCGCGAGCGCGTGTCGGAAGCCTTGGCGCTGGTGGGCTTGGGCGAGGAGGCCGGGCGTTATCCGCATCAGCTGTCCGGCGGGCAGCAGCAGCGGGTGGCCTTGGCGCGCGCCCTGGCGCCAAGGCCGCGCCTGCTGGCGCTGGACGAACCGTTTTCCAATCTGGATGCCGAACTGCGGGAACGCTTGGCGCGCGAGGTGAGGGATGTGCTGAAGCGGCTGGGCATCGCCGCGCTGATGGTGACGCATGATCAGCACGAAGCCTTCGCCTTTGCCGACACGGTGGGCGTGATGCATGGCGGCCGCTTGCAGCAATGGGACGCGCCGGAGGCATTGTACCGTTCGCCGGCCAGCCGCTATGTGGCCGGGTTCATCGGCCAGGGCGCTTTCTTGCCTGGCAGGGCGGGCGACGACGGCAGCGTGATGCTGGAGACCGGAGCGTTGCGCAGCGAGAGCGGGTTGCCATTCCGGCCCGGCGCAGAGGTGGAGGTGTTGCTGCGGCCTGACGAGGTGAAGCTGGAGCCGCGCAGCGCCTTGCAGGCGCGGGTGCTTGAGCGCATGCTGCGCGGCAGCGTCTGCCACTACGTCTTGGCCTTGCCCTCGGGCAGGCGGCTGCTGGCCGAGTTGAGCTACGAGCACCCGCTGGCCGTGGGCGAGCGGGTGGGCATCAAGCTGCAGCCTAAGCGGCTATTGGCCTTTTCGGCCTGAGGCGGCCTAGGCGAAGTCCTGGCAGACATCCACCCAGACGCCGCCGGTGACTTCGCGCAGTTGCAGCGGCTTGATTCTCACCGCGCTGTGGGTGGCGCCGGCGGCGGGCAGGATCTCATCGAAGCCTTGCAGGGAAACATCCAGGTAGATGGGCAGTTCATTGGCCAGGCCGAAAGGGCAGACGCCGCCGACAGGGTGGCCGGTGATGGCCTCCACCTCATCCGGCGGCAGCATCCTGCCTTTGCCGAAAGTGTCTTTGAATTTGCGGTTGTCGATGCGGGCGTCGCCGCGGGCCACCAGGATCACCTCGCGGCTGTCGGACAGGCGGAAGGCCAGCGTCTTGGCGATGCGGCCAGGCTCCACGCCATGCGCCGCGGCGGCTTCCGCCACCGTGGCGGTGCTGACGCCCAGCTCGATGATGGCGATGTCGAGTTGGCGCAGGGCGAAGAATTCGCGGACGGATTCCAGGCTCATGGACGGTCCTGATCTTGACTGAAAACGCCAAGATAACGGAAGCCGCCGGCTCGCGCCAGCCTTCGCGGCTACTGGCCGCGGGCGATCTCGGTCAGTTTGTCGGCAATGTCCTGCGAGGTGGCGGCCTGCTCCTCGGCGGCATTGGCGATCTGCACCACGAAGTCGCGCATATTGTTGACTTCCCGGACGATGGCGGTCAGCGCTTCTTCCGCCCGCAGGAAGTCGTTTTCGGTGGAATCCACCTTGTCGCGGCCATTCTCAATGGCCTGGACATTCTGCTGAACCTCGCTCTGTATGGTGTGGATCATGTCGCTGATCTCTTGGGTGGCCTTGGTGGTGCGTTCGGCCAGTTTGCGCACTTCGTCGGCCACCACGGCGAAACCGCGTCCCATTTCGCCGGCGCGCGCGGCCTCGATGGCGGCGTTCAGCGCCAGCAGATTGGTTTGATCGGCGATGTCCTTGATCACATTGATGATGCGGCCTATCGTCTCCGAGCGCTGCCCCAGCGAGACCAGGCTGTCGGCGGTGGCGCGCACCATTTCGCCGACCGACTTCATCCCGGAACTGGTTTCATTGACGATCTTCGCGCTTTTGCGGCTTTCGCTCAGCATCAGTTCCGCGGATTGCGAGGCGGATGAGGTCTGCACCGCGACGTTCTCGATGGTGGCGCTCATCGCCTGCATGTTTTCAGAAACCTCGTTGACGCGGTTCTCCAGGAAGGTGCGCCGGCTGTCATGTTCTTCTTTCAGCTGGCGCGCGGTTTCTTCGGCCGTTACATCCTTGAAGCTGGCCATGAAGCAGAGCAGTTTGCCGCTGTCCTGCTTGCTCCAGATCGGGAAGACCTTGGTCATGAACACAATGCCGCCCACGGGAATCATGGCGCTGTGGAAGGGCATTTTCCGCGCGGCGAGGTCGGCCAGGATCTTGCGGTTATGCGAGGGGTCGCGGTGAAACTGATGGATGGTTTTTCCCTGCGCCTGCTTGACGTCGACGCCGGAGCGGAAGCGCTGGTTCAGCTCGGCCTGGTGCTGGCTCAAGACATCGCGCGCCGTCTTGTTCATGTAGAAGATCGCATTGTCCGGACTGGTGTCGCACAACATGATCAGGTTGTCGCTATTGTCCAGCACGCATTGGAATTGGTGCAGCGTCTGTTCCAGTTCGTCCGTCTTGTCCGCTTTGTTGAACCATCCCGCCATCTTTGCCTCCCGCGATAGATTTTGTCTTTGCCGGGCTGATGGTCGAATCGGGCCGCGGCGGCAGTCTCTTCTGACGCCGTGCTCAGTTCAGGGACATGCTCAATCCATCATACGAAGTTTTACGGAGGATGCCGGGTTTGATTTTGATCAGAATAATTTCACCAGAAGAATTCTGATCAGTCGCTTAAGGGCAGGGACAGCGTTTCCTTCACTTCCTCCATCACGACATAGCTTTTGGACTCTTTGGCCGACGGCAGTTGCAGCAGGATGTCGCCCAGCAGCTTGCGATACATCGACATGTCGGCGATGCGCGCCTTGATCAGGTAGTCGAAATCGCCCGACACCAGGTGGCATTCCAGGATTTCCGGAATGCTCATGATCTCGCGGCGGAAGGCGTCGAAAATATTGCCGGATTTGGCCTCCAGCTTGATTTCGACGAAAACCAGCAGCGCGCCGCCGACGGCGTGCGGATTGAGGCGGGCGTAATAGCCCTCGATGATGCCGTCGCGCTCCATGCGCCGCACCCGCTCGGTGCAGGGCGTGGTGGACAGGCCTACCTTCTCGGCCAGCTCGGTCATGGCGATGCGGCCGTTCTTTTGCAGGATGCGCAGGATTTTGCGGTCCATCTTGTCCAGCGTCTTGCCGGTGGTAGTGATGGTCTTCATATTTTCACTGCTAGCACGTCAAAATTTTATAAAGTACCCGTTGATTGTGGTCAATTTCAGTGAAAAAAACCAGTAGCTAATTCATATACTAGCGAAAATCACTAGCCGTAGCGGTATGGCTACAATCGGAGAGAAGACAATGAAGGTAATCGTGCTGGGTGGCGGCGTTCTGGGCGTGTCCACCGCGTGGTATTTGGCCAAGGCGGGCTGCCAGGTGACGGTGCTGGAGCGCCAGGACGGCGTGGCGCTGGAAACCAGCTTCGGCAACGCCGGCCAGATATCCCCCGGTTACTCCGCGCCCTGGGCCGCGCCCGGCATTCCGCAAAAGGCGATCAAGTGGATGTTCCAGCGCCACGCGCCGCTGGCCATCAGCCCGGACGGCAGCTGGTACCAGCTGCGTTGGATCGCCCAAATGCTGGCCAACTGCAATGAAAAAGCCTATGCGGTGAATAAGGGCCGCATGATGCGGCTGGCCGAGTACAGCCGCGACAAGATCAAGGAGCTGCGCGCCGAAACCGGCCTGAACTACGAAGGCCGCCAGGGCGGCACGCTGCAGCTGTTCCGCAGCCAGGCCCAGGTGGAAGGCATGGCCAAGGACATCGCCGTGCTGCGCGAGTGCGGCGTGGACTTCAATGTGCTGGACCCGGACGGCTGCGCCCGCGTCGAGCCGGCGCTGGCGGCGGTCAAGCACAAGCTGGCCGGCGGCCTGCAGCTGCCCAACGATGAAACCGGCGATTGCAATCTGTTCACCAGCCGCCTGGCGGATCTGGCCCGCGCCAAGGGCGTGGAGTTCCGTTTCGGCGTGACGGTGGAAGGCATTCGCCACGACGGCAAGCGCATCACCGGCGTGCGCGTCGGCGGCGAATTGCTGACGGCCGACCATTACGTGGTGGCGATGGGCAGCTACTCGCGCGATCTGGTGAAGGAGCTGGGCATCGACATTCCGGTGTATCCGGTCAAGGGCTACTCGCTGACCGTGCCCATCACCAACTCGGCCGGCGCGCCGACTTCCACCATCCTGGACGAAACCTACAAGGTGGCGATCACCCGCTTCGACAACCGCATCCGCGTCGGCGGCATGGCCGAGCTGTCCGGCTACAACCTGGAGCTGAACCCGCGCCGCCGCGAAACGCTGGAAATGGTGGTCGGCGATCTGTACCCGAACGGCGGCGACATTCCGGCGGCTTCGTTCTGGACCGGCCTGCGCCCGATGACCCCGGACGGCACGCCGATTATCGGCGGCACGCGCTTCGCCAATCTGTCGCTGAACACCGGCCACGGCACGCTGGGCTGGACCATGTGCGCCGGCTCCGGCAAGGTGCTGGCCGACCTGATCACCGGCGTGAAGCCGGAAATCAGCGTGGATGGCTTGTCCATGCAGCGCTACGCCAAGCAGGGCGAAACGCTGGTGGTGCCGGTTTACCGTCCGGCGGTGCAAGGAATCTGATGCGATGCGCCCTCTGATCGCGACAATCAAGCTGGACAATCTGCGGCATAACTACGAGCTGGCCCGCGCCGCCCACGGCGATAAAACGCTGGCGGTGCTGAAGGCCAACGCCTATGGCCATGGCGCGGTTCGCTGCGCCCAGGCCTTGGCCGACATCGCCGACGGCTTCGCGGTAGCGTGCCTGGAAGAGGCGCAACAGTTGCGCGCCGCCGGCATCGCCAAGCCCATTTTGCTGCTGGAAGGGGTGTTCGAAGCCGAAGAGCTGCAGCTTGTGGATGAGCTGGACTTGTGGATGGCGGTGGCCAGCGAGCGGCAATTGGCCATGGTGGAGACGGCGCAGCCGTCCAAACCCTTCAATATCTGGCTGATGATGGACTCCGGCATGCACCGCGAGGGCTTCCTGCCGCAGGACTATCAGGCGGCCTGGCGCCGGTTGGAAGCCAGCGGCAAGGCGGGCAAGATCACCAAGATGACCCACTTCGCCCGCGCCGACGAGCCGGATGTGCCGATGACTTTCTCGCAGCTGGAGATGTTTGACGCCGCCACGCGCGGCTTGCCGGCGGGAGACGAGTCGGTCGCCAATTCGGCGGGCATTCTGTGCCACCCCCGCGCGCAGCGCAATTGGGGGCGGGTCGGCATCGCGCTGTATGGCGTGACGCCGCTGTCGGCCGGTTTCGAGCAAGACAAGGCTTTGCGTCCGGTGATGCGTTTCTCCAGCAAGGTGTTCGGGGTGCGCGAGCTGGGCATAGGCGAGCCGATAGGCTATGGCGACAATTTCATCACCCACAGACCGACTCGCGTCGGCCTGGTGGCATGCGGCTATGCCGACGGCTATCCGCGGCTGGCGTCCAGCGGCAGCCCGGCGCTGATAGATGGAAAGCGTTCCCAGCTGATCGGCCGGGTGTCTATGGATATGCTGACGGTGGATCTGACCGATCTGCCGGAGGCGGGCATGGGCAGCGAAGTGGAGCTGTGGGGCGAGGCGGTATCGGTCAACGAAGTGGCGGCGAATGCCGGCACCATTGGCTATGAGCCGCTGTGCAACGTCAAGCGGGCGCACTTCGTCTACGTTTGATCCCTGCGCGGCAGGTTGAAGCATGCGACAAGCCCGGCGAATCTTCGCCGGGCTTGTCGCTTTTCCATGCGGAGCGGCGGTTGCTCAGCTGCGTTGCACCACCAGTTTTTCCACCCGTTGCGTCGCGTCGCGGGTGCGTTCGGCCAGCTTGCGCACCTCATCGGCCACCACCGCGAAGCCGCGGCCTGTTTCGCCGGCGCGGGCGGCTTCGATGGCGGCGTTCAGCGCCAAGAGATTGGTTTGATCGGCGATGGACTGGATGGTGCTGACGATGGCGGCGATTTCGCTGAGGCTTTTCTCCAGCTGCTGCCGCTGTTGGCTTTCGCTGTTCAGCGCTTCGGAGCGTTTTTCCGCGTCGATGTCTATCAGCGCGCCCACTACGCGCAGCGGCGAGCCGTCCGGTTTGCGTTTGGTCTGGCCGCGGGCGCGGAACCAGTGGTATTCGCCGTTCTTGCATTGCAGCCGGTATTCCAGGTCGTAGACGGTTTGGCCGCTGCGGTCGTTCAAGTGGGCGGAAAACGCGTCCAGCACGCGCTGCTTGTCTTCCGCGTGCAGCCGGCTGGACCAGCTCTCCAGCACATTGGGGAAATCGTGCTCGCTGTCGAAGCCCAGCAGCCTGCGGAATTGCGGCGACCACCAGAAGGCGTTGTTGCCGCTGACCGGATTGACCGGGTCCACCTCCATGTCCCACAGGCCTTCCGCCATCATGGCGCTGCCCAGTTCGAAGCGGGTCATCGCCCGTTCCAGCTGCAAGTTTTGCTGTCTTTGCTCGGTGATGTCGGCCAGCGAGCCCGCTACGCGCATCGGCACGCCCTTGTCGTTGCGCAGCGTGGCGCCGCGGGCGCGGAACCAGCGGTAGTCGCCGCTTTTGCATTGCAGGCGGTAATCAATGTCGTAGGGCGTCATGCCGCTGCGATCATTCAGGTGGGAAGCGAAGGCCTCCAGCACGCGGGGTTTGTCGTCCGGATGCAGGCGTCCGGCCCAACTGCCCAGCACATTGGGGAAATCGCGCTCGTCGGAAAAACCCAGCAGCGCGCGGAAGGTTTGCGACCACCAGAACACATTGTCCGGATTGACCGGGTCGCCGGCGATCACCGACATGTCCCACAAGCCTTCGCTGGCTGCGCGGTTGACCAGGTCGAAACGGACATTCAGTTGATCCAGCAGGGTTTCGGCGCGCCGCAGCTGGTCTTGCAATTGGTTGAGGTTGCGGTCAGACGCCTGTTTTTCGCTATCGGCCTGCGAAAGCTGCCGGTCCTGATGCTCCCATGCCCGCGACAGCTTTTCGCCCAGCGCGCGCCAGCGCTCATTGCCCTGGATCCGCCATTGGGCGGATTCGCCGCGCAGCGCGGCCTCGGCTGCGTTTTCCAGTTGGTTGATCATCTTGTCGCCGGCAAACCACATGGGAGCGCTCCAGTTAAATGTGAAAACACTCTATAAGCATAGTGGCGGGATAGGGGCATGAAATATGTATAAATACGTGGCCGGCATGGCGGCGCGACGCAGACCGCGCATGGGGACGGGTGTTTTTAGCTGATTGATTTTAAAAAATAGGTTAATTTGTTAGGTTTTATGTATTGCGGCGGAGTGCGGGGGTATGGGGAGGTCGATGTTGCTGCTGGGGGCGGCACTGGTCTGCGCCAAGCCGGTTGCGGCGGCGCCGGATAGGCCGCTGGATGACGGCGGCGATGCCAGACGTTTGATGCAGGATAATAGCCGGCGTTTCGATGACTTGATTCTCCAGCAGAAAATGCGGCAGATGGACGGCGGCAGATCGCCTGCCGCGCAAACGTCGCCGGCGATGACGGGTCAAGATGGATGTTTGCCCATCCGCGGCGTTCGTTTGGCAGGCATCGCATTGCTGAGTCAGGACGAGGTCCGCGCGATTGGCCTGCCGCAAGGCCAGTGCATGGAGCTGAGCGATCTTAACCGCTTCAGCCGCGCCCTGACGGCCAAGTATGTGGAGAAAGGCTATATCGCCGCGCGGGTTCATGCGGAGGGGCCGGACGCCGATGGCGTGCTGACCTTGCGCGTGGTGGAGGGGCGGGTGGCGGAAGTCCGTAGCGACGATGCGGGCTTGAGGACGGCCAATCTGTTTCCCGGCCTCATCGGGCAGCCGCTGAATGTGCATGATCTGGACCAGGGTTTGGATCAGGCTAACCGCCTGCGCTCCAATCGCGTCACTGTGGATGTGCTGCCGGGCGCGGCGGCCGGCGATTCCATCCTGCAATTGCATAATCTGCCGCAAAGCCGGATATCCGGCGCGCTGTCGCTGGACAATACCGGGCGCGAATCGACCGGCCGCATGCAGGCGGGCGCCTCTTTGGGCATCGATAACGCGCTGGGCTGGTCCGATTTTTTCAATCTGTCGGCGCAATCCACGACTGAAAACCCTGCGGTCCGCCACAGCCGCAGCGAATCCTTGTTTTTCTCCTTGCCTTACGGCTATTGGACGATGAGCTTGATGGCCAGCCGCGCCGACTATCTGAACCCTTTGCAGCTGCCGTCCTCCAGTGTGCAGTTGTCCGGCAATACCTCGCAAACCGGCATGCGGCTGGACCGCGTGCTCTCCCGGGATCAGGGGCAGATCCTCAGCGCCGAGCTGCAATTGACGCAAAAGCGGGTGCGCAATTATTTCCAGGATGTGCAGCTGGGCATCAGCAGCCCCAATCTCACGGTGCTGGAGGCAGGGTTGTCGCAGATGAGAGTGTTGCCCGCGGGTCTGCTGCAATGGGAGGCCGAGGTGCAGCGCGGCACGCGCTGGCTGGGCGCGGACGCGCCGGATGCGCGGCAGCCCGGCGCGCCGACGCCGCAATTCACCAAGTGGAAGCTGGGGCTCAACCTGTATCAGACGCTGGCGCTGCCCGGCGGGCCCTATCAATGGCAAAGCAGCCTCAACGGGCAGGGCAGCCGGAACCCGCTGCCGGGCGTGGAAAAGCTGGACCCGGCCGACGCCAGCGCGGTGAGGGGGTTTCGCAATAACAGCCTGGCGGGCGACACCGGCTGGTATTGGCGCAATACCTTGTCCCGGCGCTGGCAGTTCGGCGGCTGGACGCTCGCGCCGAGATTGGGGCTGGATGGCGGCCGGGTGTTGCAGAGCGATAGCCGGGAAGCTTGGCTGGACATCGCCGGCGCGACGGCGGGCGCGACGTTCTCCATGCGGGGCTTCACGCTGGACCTGGATTACAGCCGGCCCTTGTACAAGCCGGCGGCCTGGCCGGCGGAGGGGCACATCCTGCTCGCGCGTTTTAGCTGGCAGTGGTGAAAGATTTGTCGCGTAAATCCGACGAAACAAAATGACACAGCTTTGTAAATCTGTATTTCAATTGATTTGATTTAAAAAAGACTTTAGATTGCAAACCAAACACTTGTTTTATTGATGCGCCGGCGTGGGTGCGCAGGTGATTGGGTAACGAGGGGTACAAATGAGAACAACAAAATTCGGCTTGTCGGCCAGCGGCAAGATCGCCGCGGCCTTGACTTTGGCTTTCGTGTTGGCGGAATCGGCTTTGGCTGCGGGCATCACCGCGGCCGGCGGCGCAGGCGCGCAACCGCAGGTTTCCACCGCGGGCAACGGCGCCCAGGTGGTCAACATCGTCGCGCCGAGCGCGGCGGGCGTATCGCACAATCAATATCAGGATTTCAACGTCAATCAGCCGGGCGCGGTGTTCAACAATGCCCTGCAAGCCGGCCAATCTGTGCTGGCGGGCCAGCTCGGCGCCAACGGCCAGCTGAACGGCGTGGCCGCCAGCGTGATTCTCAATGAAGTGGTCAGCCGCAATCCCTCCTTGCTGCTGGGCAAGCAGGAAGTGTTCGGCAAGGCCGCCGATTATGTGCTGGCCAACCCCAACGGCATCGCTTGCAATGGCTGCGGCTTCATCAACATCCCGCGCGCTTCGCTGGTTGTCGGCAACGCCAATTTGCAGAACGGCGCCATCGCCTCCCTGCAAGCCGCCAATAACGGCAACGCGCTGAGCGTGGCCGGCTCCGGCGCGTCCGGCGTCCAGGTGCTGGACTTGATCGCGCCCAAGCTGGACATCCGCGGCGCGGTGACGGCGGACAACGCCATCCGCGTCCGCGCCGGCTTCAATACCGTCGATTACGCCAGCGGCCAGATCACGGCGACCGCGGCGGCTCCGCAGGGTGTCGGCAATCTGGACAGCTATTTCCTCGGCGCGATGCAGGCCGGTCGCATCAATATCGTCAGCACTGCGGCCGGGGCCGGGGTGAACGTAGGCGGCAACTTAGCCGGCGGCGACGAGTTGACGGTCAACTCTGCCGGCGCGCTGGCGGTGCAGGCCGCCAAGCTGAACGGCAAGCAGCTGGCGCTGAGCGGCGCGAGCGTGGACATCAGCGGCCGGGTGGACAGCGAAACCGGCAAGGACAGCAAGCACGACGAGAGCTGGTTCATCTGGAAAACCGGCGAAAGCAATAGCAGCTCCAGCAAGACCGACGCCAGCGTCAAGCGCGCGTCCTTGCAGGGCGACGCCGTATCGGTGACCGCCAGCGGCAACGCCCACGTCGGCGCCGCCGACATCCAGGGCCAGGATGTGACGGTCAAAGCCGCCAGCGTGAATCTGGATGGCCAGTTGGCGGAAAGCAAAACCAGCAGCAGCGACCACGCCTGGAAAAATTCCTGGGCCTTCAATCAAGACAAGAACGCCGCCACCCAAGAGCAATCGGTGGCGCGGATCAAGGCCGGCCACGATGCCGCCATCGCCAGCACTGGCGGGGATATCGCCATCGCCGGCGCCAGCGTGCAGGCGGGCAATCAGATCAAGCTGGACGCGGTTGGCCAGGTAAAGCTGTCCGCCCTGACCGAAACCGACAGCAGCAGCGATGTCGGCAATCGCAAGAACGACGGCGCGGCGCTGGAGACCGGCAGCTGGAACAATAGCAGCAGCCAGCAACGGCTGGTTCAGGCGCAACTGCGCGCCGACGGCGCGCTGGGCATCACCGCCAGCGGCGACATCGATGCCAAGGCGGCGATTCTGAAATCCGGCGGCGACACGATTTTGTCCGCCCAGGGCAAGACCACGCTGGCTGCCCAGTCCAGCGCCAACAGCAGCAGCACCCAAAACGGCAAGACCTATTGGGGCGGCATAGGCGGCGGCGGCAACCAGAACAATAGCAGCAACGCCACGGTCAACACCGGCAGCGCGGTCAATGCCGGCGGCAAGCTGTTCATCAACGGCGACCAAGGCGTGGCGATCAACGGCAGCCAGGCCAAGGGCGCGCAAGGCGCGTACGGCATGGCCAAGTCCGGCGGCATCGTGATCGACAGCGCGCTGGATCTGAGCCAGACCCGCACCGATCAGCGCACCGGCACCGCCTTCAACATCACCAGCAGCTCCAGCAAGGGCAGCACCAGCCAGCAGACCGCGGTGGGTTCGGCGCTGAAGTCCGACGCCGATCTACAGCTGATTTCCGCTGGTGATGTGGCGATCACCGGAAGCCTGGTCAAGGCCGCCCAAGCGCTGAACATCCAGGCGGTGGGCGATATCAAGGCCACCAGCCAGGCGGCGGAAACGCATAATCAATCGCAGGATACGCAGCTGGCCTGGCGCGGCGTCGGCGCCGAGACGGGTGACAAGCAGTACCGCGGCGGGGTGCGTCTGGAGCATACCAGCGCCACTCAACAGCTGGACCAGACCGGCCAGACCGGTTCGCAATTGTCGGGCGGCAGCGTCAAGCTGGCGGCGGGCAATGATCTGACCTTGTCCGGCTCCAAGCTGGAAAGCGCCGGCGACGCCAGCCTGAACGGCCGGAGCGTCAGCCTGAACTCGGTGCAGAACAGCAGCCATAACGATAGCTCCACCACCGTCAGCGGCGGCGGCCTGTATCTGACCGGCGGCCTGGACAAGAGCGGCGCCGGCCTGGAGTTCGGCCAGAACAGCAGCCGCACGGTGGCGGATGGCAGCACGGCGCAAGTTTCCGAAGTGAAGACCGGCGGCAAGCTGGACATCACCGCCGGCAACGGCATGGGCGCGGTGCAGAACCAGGGCAGCCAGATCAAGTCCGGCGGCGCGGTGACGATCGCCGCGGGCGACGTCGACAACCAGGCGGCGGTCAACCAGCAGTCCACCCAGCAGACCTCCAGCCATTGGGGCGTGGATGTGGGCGTCAATGTCGATTACAGCGGCATCACCCGTCCCATCGTCAACGCCGGAAGCAGCGTGGCCAAGGGCGACGTGGCGGGCGCGGCCGGCCAGGCGGCCAATCTTGGCGCGGCCAACCTCGGCGTGGACATCAGCGCGACCGGCGGCAGCGCGCAGTCGCAAAGCCAGAGCAGCACGGCGCAGGCCACCAGCATTGCCGGTTCGTCCATCAATGTGGCCGCGAGCGGCGCCTTGAAGGATCAGGCGACGCAATACCAGGCCACGCAAGGCCAGGTGAATATCAGCGCCGACAGCCATCAGATGACGGCGGCGGCCAATACCCAAAGCCAGAGCAGCCAGGCCAGCGAAGGCGGCGCCACCGTGCGCGTCTACACCACCACCGGCGAAGACGTGAACGTCAAGGGCAGCGGCCAGGGCAGCTATAGCAGCAGCCAGAGCGCGTCCAGCAATGCCGTAACCGGCTCGATCCAGTCCGTCAGCGGCGTCAGCGTCCAGGTGAACAACGACGCGAGCTACCAGGGCGTGGCCATCAATGGCGGCAGCGGCCAGGCGGCCATCCAAGCCGGCGGCAAGCTGGCGCTGACCCAGGCCGACAATACCAGCAGCAGCCAGCAACGCACCGTGGGCGGCTCGGCGGGCCTGAGCATCAGCACCAGCCCGATAGACGGCGGCAACAAGCTGGGCGGCAGCGGCAATCTGGCGGTGAACAGCCAGCAAAGCCAAACCGCCAGCAGCCAGGCAGTGACCGGTTCGGTGCAGTCGGCAGGCGGCATCGCCTTGAGCTCGGGCAATGGCCTGACCGTGCAGGGCGGCAGCCTGAGCAGCGGCGGCGACGTCAAACTGCAATCTGACGGCAAGATCAGCCTGCAGGCGGCTACCGGCAGCGACAGCAAGACCGGAAGCAGCTGGGGCTTCAACGTCAATGCCGGCGGCAGCAACAGCAACGGCAAGGACGCTTCGTCCAAGGGCTTTAATGTAGGCGGCGGCGTGCAGCTGTCCAGCCAGAACGACAGCAGCGCCACTCAGGCTGGCGCGCAGCTGACCAGCGGCGGCGCGCTGAGCGTCAATGCCGGCGGGACCGGCAACAACGCCATTGCGCTGCAAGGCAGCCAGCTTGCCGGCAAAACGGTGAATCTGACGGCGGACAACGGCGGCATCAGCCTGCAATCGGCGCAGAACAGCAGCCAGAAGAATGATTGGAGCGCCAATGCCAATCTGGGCGGCGGCAGCGACAACAAGGTGGCCAAGGAAAACGGCCAGCCCAAGGCTGACGGCGCCACCAAGACCTACCAGGCGAATGGCGGCTTCAACGTCAAGGTGGACCAGCAAGACAAGCTGATCAACGCCAACGCGACGGTGAAGGGCGAGCAAGTCAACGTCAAGGCCGACGGCCAGCTGACCTTGGCGGGCGGCAATATCGCCGGTGGCAAGGTGGATGGCAGCGTGGGCGGCAATGTGGTGGTGCAAAGCCAGCAAGACCGCAATAACAGCACCCATGTGGAGCTTGGCCTGAACGTCAACAGCTCCAACGCCAAGGATCCCAGCCTGGTGGATCAGGCGGCCAATCTGACTGGCCCGCTGTCCGGCAAGGTGAAGGACAAGGCGACCGAGGCCGTCAATACCGTGGCCGACAAGGTGGAAGACAAGTACAACAGCTTCGCCTTCAAGAACGGCCTGAAGGAAGACACCACCCAGCCGGTGGCTTTCAGCAAGGACGCCAACGGCGGCAGCGTGACGCTGCCGGAGAAGCCGACCAGCGGCGAGGCCAAGTCCGGCGCGGTCGACAGCGTCTTGCGCAAGGGCGGCAATACCCTGAAAGACAAGCTGCTGAACCCGCAGGACAAGGGCACCCAGGTATCGGGCGTGATCGACGTCAGCGTCAAGACTGACAATAGCGTGGGCAGCGTCAGCGCCATCAGCGGCGACCAAGGCGTCAACCTGGCGGTGGGCGGCAAGGCCGAACTGACCGGCGGCCAGATCAAATCCAGCGCCGGCAAGGTGAGCCTGGGCGATGCCAAGGTGGAAAGCAGCGACATCCAGACCAATAGCTACACCGGCGCCGGCGGCGTCAAGGTGGATGGCACGCCGGCGGCGATCATCCAGCAGGCGGTCAAGGACGTCACTTCCGGCAAGGCGCCGCTGATTCACGCCGAGCGCGATAATCAGCCGCAGACAGTGGCGGGCGGCATCCAGTCTGGAAGTTGATAGTCCAAGCATGCGGGGAGCCGCGCGCTTTCCGCGTGGTAAGCTATACTGAAGCAAATAACGGTGGCGACATGGTTCGCCGCCGTTTTCACATGGGAGTGTTTATGACAATGGAGCAGGCGGCTACCATCCTGCTGGTGGAGGACAACCCGCTCAACCGCTCCTTGCTTGAACAGATGCTGGAATGGCTGGAGTTGAAGGCGGATCAGGCTGAGGATGGGCAGCAGGCTGTGGAGATGGCTTTGCATGCCGATTACCGTCTGATCCTGATGGATGTGCAGATGCCGGTGATGAATGGCTTGGAGGCGACTTACCAGATCCGCCATAGCGATCTGAAGCGCCAGCCGCGCATCGTGGCGATGACGGCGAACGCCTTTGTCGAAGACAAGCAGCGCTGTTTGGAGGCGGGCATGGACGGCATGCTGGTGAAACCGTTCAGGCTCGACGATTTGCGTCATGTGCTGGATAGCTGTCTGATGGATGACGAGCCGCAGGCCGGAGAGGGGCCTGCGCGGGCGGAGTAGCCGGCCTCGAAGCCACAATATGAAAAAACGCCGCGTTTCCCCAATGGAGCGCGGCGTTTTTCATGGTCGGCGAAGGCGTCAGAGCCGGCCGTCGCGATAGTCTGCCAGCGTGGCTTCGATTTCCTCGCGAGTGTTCATCACAAACGGTCCCCATTGCGCGATCGGTTCGTTCAGCGGTTTGGCCGCCAAAGCCAACAGCTTGGCGCCAGTTTCGCCGGCGGCGATGGCCACGCCTTCTCCCGCATTGCCCAGCACCGCCAGCTGTCTGGAGTGGATGGCTGAGCTGGCGACGCTGGCCTCGCCATGATACAGGTACAGAAAGGCATGGTGGCCGGCAGGCAGCGGCAGCCACAAACGGCCGCCGGCCGGCAGCGCGGTATCCAGATAAAGGGGCTGCGTCGCCTCGCGCTCCACCGGGCCGACGCGGCCGTCGAATCGGCCGGCCAGCAGCTTGAGGGTGTTGCCGTCTTCGTCCCTCCATTGCGGGATGGCGTTCGCCTGGATGTCCTGATAAGCCGGCGTGGTCATCTTGTCCTTGGCCGGCAGATTGATCCATAGCTGGAAACCATGCATCAGGCCGTCCTCTTGCTCCGGCAGCTCGGAATGGACGATGCCGCGGCCCGCTGTCATCCATTGCATGCCGCCGGGCCCGAGCAGCCCTTCGTTGCCGGCGTTGTCGCGGTGGCGCATGCGGCCGTCCAGCATATAGGTCACGGTTTCGAAGCCGCGGTGCGGGTGGCTGGGGAAGCCGGCGATATAGTCGTCCGGGTTGTCGGAGCGGAATTCGTCCAGCATCAGGAAAGGGTCCAGCCGGCGTTGCAGCGGCTGGGTCAGCACCCGCAGCAGGCGCACGCCCGCGCCATCCGATACTTCCTTGCCTGTGACGATTTGCTCCACTTTGCGGCTGATGGCGCTCATGGCTTGCTCCTGCTTGCGGTTGCGATGCCTGTATTTTCACAGTGAAAAATCGGATGGAAAAGCGCAAAATATAGCGCTTATTGATCTAATTATTAGATATATGAGAGCGCCGAAAACCACTTTGGAGCAATGGCAGGTGTTGCAAGCCATTGTCGAAACCGGCGGCTTCGCCCAGGCCGCCGAACAGTTGCACCGCAGCCAGTCATCGGTGAGTTATGCGGTGGCGAGGCTGCAAGAGCAATTGGGCGTGGCTTTATTGCGGCCGGAAGGCCGGCGCATGCGCTTGACTGTCGAAGGCGAGGCGCTGTTGCGCGAGGCCGGCGACCTGCTGCGGCAGGCGCAAAGGCTGGAGGAGAGGGCGGTGGGCCTGTCGCAAGGCTGGGAGCCGGTTCTGCGCGCCGCTTTGGACAGCCTGCTGCCGGCGGAGGTCATGCTGGAGGCTTGCGCCGATTTCGCCGGGCATTGCCGCGAAACGCGGCTGCAATTGCACGAGGTGGTGATGTCCGGCGCCGACGATATGCTGCATGCCGGCGAGGCGGACCTGGCGGTGGCGGGGAGGCTGCCGCAAGGCTTTTTGGGCGATTGGCTGCTGGATGCCGAGTTTGTCGCCTGCGCGGCGCCTTCCCACTCTTTGCATCGCCTGGGAGGGGTTTTGGACGAATCGCATCTGCGCGCCGAAGTGCAGGTGGTGTTGCGCGATTCCGGCAGCCGCCAGCCGCGCGACGAGGGCTGGCTGGGCGCGCACCAACGCTGGACGGTGTCGCAGCCGGAAACCGGCATCGCCATGGTGGAGGCGGGGCTGGCTTTCGGCTGGCTGGCGCGGCATCGCATAGGTAGCGCTTTGCGCGATGGCCGGCTCAAACCGTTGCCGCTGAAAAACGGCGCGCTGCGCAAGGCCTCGCTGCATCTGGTGCTGGCGGACGAGGCGGCGGGGCCGGCCTGCCGCTATTTCGCCGATGCGCTGCGCCGCGCGGCGGCGCGTTGGCGGCAGCGGGCCGCCATGCCTCAGTGATTGGCCTGTTGGCCTTTCAGATAGCTTTCCAGCGCGTGGCCTGCGGACAGGATGTGGAAGCGCAGGAATTCGGCGGCCTCTTCGGCCTTGCCCTGGCGGCACAGCTCCAGCAGCCGGGTGTGCTCCTCATGGGCGCGCTCCATGGTGCGGGTGAACAGGATCTGCATCCGGGTATAGCGGTCGGTTTTGTTGTGCAGCTGTTCGATCAGCGCCAGCGTGTTGGGGCGGCGAGCGGCGCGATACAGCGCCAAGTGGAAGCGGGAGTTGATTTCGCCCCAGTGGCGGACATCATTGTTGTTGAGCGCGGTTTCAAACTCGCGCAGGGTTTGCTCGGCCGCGTCGTGGTCGGCCGCAGTCTGACAGGGGATGGCGGCTTTCAGCAGCGAGCCTTCCAGCATGGCGCGCACTTCCAGCAACTCCAGAATGTCTTCCAGCGACAGCTTGGACACCAGGGCGCCCTTGTGGTCGATGATCTGGATCAGTCCTTCCGCTTCAAGCTGGCGCAGCGCCTCGCGCACCGGCACCCGGCTGACGCCGTATTCATTGGACAAGGCTTCCTGGCGCAGCTGCTGCCCATCGGCAAACTCGCCGGACAGGATGCGGCGGCGCAGGGATTCGGTTACGGCACTGGTAAGCGTCTGGCGCTTGATCGGCTGCAGGGTGGTCATGGTGGGTTCTTGTCTGTCAGTCAATCGGATACATGCAAATGTATTCGATTATTACGGAGCTGGGCGCGGCAGGCAAGCAGCAAAATTGTACATTCTTGTCGCGATTTTATAAGAAATAGTGTGCGGAATGCGCAAAGCCCGGCGCAAGGCCGGGCTTTGTCGAATGGAATGGGGTGGATGATGGGACTCGAACCCACGACAACCGGAATCACAATCCGGGACTCTACCAACTGAGCTACATCCACCGCCGAAACGGTTTGGATCTCGGCTAGGCCGCTATCCTGCAAATTGTCTGGGGTGGATGATGGGACTCGAACCCACGACAACCGGAATCACAATCCGGGACTCTACCAACTGAGCTACATCCACCGCCGTTGCTGACCGGTGTCGATCAGCGAGGGGCGAAGTATATGAGAACATCGGCAGGCGCGCAAGCATTTTTGTGAATCGCGCGCCGCAGCCTTTTTTAGGGGCCATTTTAATATCAGCAGCCGAAAGCTTGTGATGTGGTTTGGCTTGTTCGGGTCTGTCGGCGCTTGATGGGGAGATGGGCGGGTGGAGGGGCAAGGCTTGGTGTCGGGAGCGGGTCATGACTGCTTGTTTGGCAAATGCCAAGCTCATCGGATTTCGCTTGCCGTTGCCGCGTCATTTACAGTGATGAAAGTTTTAACTCGACAACTTTCCCAATAATTTCAACACTATCTAGTTTGAATGTATTTGAGTTTGAAATGGAGAATAGATTTCCATTTTTAAGTATGAAAAAATCAGCCTCTGTGCCACAGGCTATCGCGACTAAATAGTCATTTTCTTGCGCTTTTTCGGAGCAATCTACGATTGCCGTCGCTCCTTTTTTGAAGTGCGGAAAGTAGGCATCGCCATCAATGTGAATGGCCATGAATTTGGCGTGCATTGGGGGCGTGTGATTGCGTGGATGCGCCGGAAAGCGCGGTTTGCTTAAGATGTTTAATTCAGAAGAATTGATAAATAAAAACCTATCGGCTTCATCTTTTTTTCTTGTGGGTGGAATCTCATCAAGCCCCTTGAGTTGTGAAACAGTTAATCCGAAGTAATTTGCAATTCCGTATAAAGTTTTTGAGTAGGGTTTGCTCTTGTTTACGCCGTTTAGGATTCTTTCAATGCCATTTTGAGCCACGCCAGATTTGACGCTCAGCTCGTGCGAGCTAAGGATCTGGTGTGATCTCATCAGGTCTAGTAGATTTTCTCTTAATTTCTCAACATCAAAGGCCTGATCGGTATATTCTAAATCTTCGTATGTAATGATGTCACTTCTGTCAATGCCAAGGTGCAGACAGATGGAGTCTATTGTTTTGTAATCAGGTTTTGAGGTGTGTCCATTAATAATCTTTGAAAGGGTGGATTTTGCCAGCCCAATTTTCTCGCTTAAGGAGATGATGGAGACACCATTGGATTGCATGATGTTTTCTAGCGCATTTCGTTTTATTTTAAACATTTTAATTTACGCTTGCGGGTTGAAGTTTTCATACCTGATTGGTTGATAGGTTTCGTGTTTTTTAAGTAAATAAACGGCAAGATACGTTAGCGGTAGGCAGAAGGCTTCGTACAGTAATTTTATGACATATTGCGATAAGATGATGGTCATCATTTGCGAAGATGGGAGTGTGCCGAAGAAGTAAATCGAAACCCATACTACGCTAAACAATAGTTCACCTAAGGCGGTGCTGCCAAATGCGCGAACCCAGAGATGCTTACCGTTTGTATATGTTTTCCATTTGGCCATCAGCTTGCAATTAAATGTGTCAGCCACCAGTGACGCGCTAAAGAAAGCGACAAAAATCAGAAGGGAAGTGCCTAGAGAGGACTGGAAGGCAGCATCTTTCTCTGGAGTGATGCTGGTTTTAAAAGATAAGATCAGCGTGATTAATAACGCAAAAGTACCTTGGCAGATTAAGTTGAACCAAATCAGTCTTTTGGCATTCTTGTACCCGTAAAACTCAGTAACAATGTCCAGCAGAAAAAATGTAGCGGGGAAGGCGATGATGCCGCCTGGAAGAATGATATTCAAGCCGAATACTTCGGCTGGTATTATGCGGCCGGCCATGATGTTTGATGTGGTATTTAGTGTAACCAATAGCATGCCTATAAATGCGTAATACTTAGGAGATTGTTGGCTTTCCATATCTACTCATCCTTTGTTTTTCAATGGATTCGCCCGCAAATCTTCCAATTTCGGCGCAGTCTTTTTTGCTAAATCCATTCATTAAAAAATCATTTCGATATATTTCAAGTGCGGTTTGCGCCAGGGCTACCCGCTTTCCTGTTTGTATGTAATTAATGATGTAGTTATTTTCTTCTGGCGCATACCTCACGCTATCCACCTTGAATCGACTCCCATAATTTATTTCAAAAAGTGTGTGAAATAATATTGAGAGAATTTTTTTCATGGTTTTCTTGCAAGGATGTAAGTGCGTGGAATGGTGAGGGTCACTTCGCTACTGCTTGAGGCCTGCTTTTCAATTCCAGAACGAATGACGCTCCAGAACTCCCTGATGTAATGATCGGTCAATTGTTTGCCATATGCTTTCTGATCAAGTAACGGCGTGGCTGTGCCTGATTTGAAAACATCTAAAGCCTCATCAATGCTGACTTTTGTTCTATATGAGATTTCTTCACTATGAAATATCTCGAATCCGGCGGCTTGTATAAGACTTTCATATTCATACTGTTCCAGCTGATTGGTTGGCATTTTGAAGCTGGAGAAGATATCCTCAGTGACTGCGTTGTGATGCAAGTTATTGATGGCTATGCTGAATTCGGGCGTGACGATGGTTTGCGCTTGCAATGCATATACGCCATTCTGATTTAGAAGATTATAAAATCTTTTAAATGTGCCAAGTAGATCTTTAAAGTAATAAGTAACTGAATTGGTCGTTATCAAAGAGAATGACTTTTCTGATGCGTACTCTTCGCCGTTTGCAATGCTGAATTTTATAAATGGACGCAACTCCAATGCTGTTTTGATCATTTTCTCAGCAATATCAATGCCTTCCACGTGCGTGGTTTTCTTGTGCAGCAGTTCGGTGAAGTAGCCTGTTCCACACCCGACATCTAATACGGTATCGCCGTCATTGATGAAGGTGAGCAGGGATGCCAAGTGTTCCGCTGCTCGCCGTTGAGAGGTTGAGATTCGCTCGTAAACAGAGGCTTTTTCATTGAAATCCATAATGTCTTAAGGGCTAATTTGTAAAATTCAGATATTGATAATGCCATATTTTTATCGGAGGGCACACAGGTTTCTGACTTTCCTGCCTGAGTTGCAAGAGAAATAAAATGATGGTGATGTGAAAATCTTACAGCTTGAGAAACAAATTATTGACATTGGCAACAAAATTGTTAGGATTTCGTGGGGAGTCAGTCATTGGCTTGATTCGTAATATATTCATTAGTAATGAATTGATTAAAATAAATCCTGCTTTTTGGGTGGGGAGCTCGTGGCGGTGGTTAATCGGTCAGAATGTGGCTTGGTTTCTGTTTGCGCATGAAATTCATGTTTTTTTAATTTTTAATACGCTCTGGTATTCAATTTTTTGGATGGTGGATTCGATAGTGAGGTAGAGCATTTTATGCCTACCGCTTGTTTTTCAGTGAGACAATCAAAATTTGAAACTAGGAGGTCGCGTCGATTAATTTTGAAGCGCGGTGCTTTTATGGGGCAGGAACGTAGTTTGCTTGTTTTTTGTTTTCTACACTAAATACTCACACCTTCCTATTCACTTATTTGAAAATATTCATCATGAGATCAGGAAAATATACAAGTAGAAGCCCGGCTTGCGAGCGATTGCTGTCATTTAAGAATATCTTTGCCAAAATCGTTGGCGACCACGTGTCCTCCCTGTCTGATGAAGAGTTTACGGAATTTGAATTGTGCTCGCAGCCGCATGAAAATATTTCTGATTTGGTTCTGGTTGATGAAGTTTCGATTAGCGATATGCTTTCTTCTCCCTACTATCGTACAAAATTGAATGTGATTGGTTATATTGATCACAAACCTGTCATTTATTACAACGAGGCGGGCATTTATCAATGGAGTGATACGCTTGATAAGGAGTGCTTGACATATTGGATAAGCTATCCGAACTCGCCACCGGGTTGGGAGATCAAGTAGTGTTGCGAGCTTGATTTGAAAATTTTCGAGATGATCCCTGTCGGCACTGCACTCGCACTTTGCACAGTTCTCTTTCTTCAAAGGCTGGTGGATAGGCGGTTGATTGCAGTGGCGCGGCTGTGATGGATGTGAGAAAGCGGCGCTATAGCCGCAGTGGATTCAGGTTTGGAAAGGCGGGCTGCTGAGGAGGGGGGGGCTGTGCGGCAATGCGCGTTAGCCGGCGTTCCGGGTAATGAAATATAAGCGCGGAGCAGTTCGTGAAGCGATGCCCGGGATATAGGCCGGATCTTGTGAGGCGGGCTTGGGATCTTCGTATTTGAAGAATCGAGACGGGTCAATTCATAAAAGCAAAAAGCCCGATCAAGTCGGGCTTTTTGCTGAAATGCTTGGGGTGGATGATGGGACTCGAACCCACGACAACCGGAATCACAATCCGGGACTCTACCAACTGAGCTACATCCACCGCCGTTGCTGACCGGTTGCCGATCAGCGAGGAGGCGAAGTATATGAGAACATCAGTATCTGCGCAAGCATTTTTTGCGAATTGCGTGCCGGACATTCAAAGCGGCAGTTTTTCGCCCACGCCGGGCAGGTAGCGCAGGGAAAACCATAGCTGATTGAGGTTTGGGCAAGGCGCTGCCGCCAGGCTGGCGGCGGCTTGCGCGGCTGGCGGCCGGGAAGGGGAAAACGCTTCGCCGTGTCCCTGGTCCAGGAACAGCTCATGCACGATGCCGGCGACGCGCGGCTGGCCGCAAGCAGCGAGGGCATCCAGATACAGCGCGCGCTCCGGCGCGCTCAGGCGGCTGGCCCCGGCGCCGTCCTGCAGCCAAACCTTGACGCCGCTGGCGGCGATGCCGTCCAGCAAGCGGCCAAAAGCGTCCGGCGCGGCATTGCCATTGAAAAAGGCGCTGATGTAGACCGGCCGCGGCAGCAAGGCGGACAAATCCTCGCGCGTTTGGCGCAAGTAGTCAGTCAGCAGCGCCTGCCTGTCCGTCTCGCGCCAATTGCGGTCATCCGCTTCGGCGGGCAAATACCAGCCTTGTATCGCCTCCACGCCCAGTTGATGCAGCAGGCCTGCGGCTTGGCTGGCGTCTTGCCGTCTCAGCGCTTGCAGATAAGGCGCCAGCGTTTCCTTGCCGGCCTGCTGTTTTTGGAAAAAATCCGGGTCCGCCGCCAGACCGACGATCTGCGCCAGTCCGGCGGCACGCGCTTCGCTCATCCGCGCCAGCAGCCAGCTCCGCTCTTCGCCATCGGCAAACGCCGCGCCATGGCGAGTCCATTGCCAGACCACGGCGTCGAAACCTTGCTGCCGCAAGGCATTGAAGATGCCGGGCCATTCGGACGCGGCCACGGCTTGGTCGCGCAATTGCGGCTGGTAGAAGACGGCGCGCATGGCCTGGGCGGGCAGGGCCAGCGCCAGCAGCAGAATCGCGATCCAGGTTTTCACCAGCGGCCTCCTATCGAGAAAATCACCGCATTGCCGGGCGAGTAGCTGCTATGCAGCGGGCGTTGGAACTCCATGCCGACGCTGACCTTGCTGGGATAGGCGTTGTAGCGGTCTTGTCCCTGCCATAGGTTCCAGCGCAGCCCCGCGCCCAGGCGCAGATCGTTGTAGTCGGCCGCGCCGGGTTCGCGACTGCCGCTGGCCTGCAGGTGGCTGTAGGGTTCCAGCGTTTGCCCTTCGGCGATCTTGGCGTGGTAGCTGAGGCGGTAGTCGGCGCTGAAGGCAGTGCGTTGCGCCTGCAGGTAGCGCGCCAGATCGAGATAGAGATTCTGCGCCAGCCAGCCTTGGCCGAGAGGATGCCAGTCGTCGCTGTAGCGGCCGGCGTTGAAGAAAGAGGCGCTGACGCGCAGCATCTGGTCAGAGCGTTGGCCGGCGGCGCCGCTTAATGGCGTTTGCTGCTCCGCCGCCAGATAGATCACCTGATCGCGCCAGGGCTTCCAGTTGAGGCCTGCGCCCAGCATGGGCGCATCCAGCGGCAAGGCCTGTTCGCTGGAGCCGGCGAACAGGCGAGCATAGGCCGACAGGGTGCGGCCATCGCGCGAGGCCGGGTCGCCCAGGCGGTAATCCAGCATCATCTGCGAATAGCCGCGGTAGGCCTGGCTGGCGTTGGCGCCGGAGGAGGGCGAGGGATTGCTGCCGCTCCAGGCGTCCAGGCTGAAGGTCCAGCGGCGGCTCAGTTCCTCGTGCAGCCGGCTCAGGGCGAAGCGCTGTTCCGTTTCTTCATCGCCAGCCGGGGCGGGCCAGGCGTCTAGCGCTTGCTCGGCATAGCTCAGCGCCTGGCTGTTGTTTTGCAGCCGGGCGTGGACGAAAACCAGTTGGCGAGTCAAGGCCGGGTCGCCGGGGCGCAGCGTCGCGGCTCGCTCCAGGGCGCTTGCCGAGGCGGCGGCATGGCCCGTCTGCCATTCGGCATAGCCCAGCTGGCTGAGCAGTTCGGCGTCGTCCGGCGCGATCTGCGTGGCCTGGCGCAAGGTTTGCAAGGCTTCAGTGGCTTGGCCGCTTTGGTTTTGCAGCGAGGCCAGCCGCGCGTAATAGGCGGGCTGCGGATCGATGGCGGCGGCGCGCGAGATTTCGCGGATGGCCAGCGGCTGGTCGCCATGGCCGTCGGCCGCCAACAGGCCGCGCAGCCAGTGATAGGCCGCTTGATCGCTGTCGCGACTGGCGTCCAGCCAGATTTCAGCCTGAGGCCAATCGTGGGACTGCACGGCGCTGGCCGCGGCCGCCAGCCTGTCCTGGGCATTCATATCGTTCAGCAACACCCGCTTCCAGCCGGCCAGCGAGCTTGCATAGTCGCGGTTGGCATAGGCTTGGTAGGCCAGCGCCTTGTCAGCTTGTGCGCCGCCGTCTAGTTGGCTGGCCCGCGCATAGGCATGCTGGGCGAGCCCCGGCGCGTCTTGGCGGTAGCAGTCGCCGAGCAGCAGCCAGCTTTGCGCGCCGTAATGCGGGGAGCCGTCGCCCAGCACGGCGCGAATGGAGCGGCAATCATCCAACTGTTTCAGCAATAAGGCCTGCGCTTCGCGCAAGGCCGGCGTAGGCAGCGGCTGGGCCAGTTTGTCTCGCTGAGCCGGGTTGACGGTGGGCGGAATGACGGCGGCCAGGCGGTGCAGCAATCGCAGTTGAAGCGCCTCCTCTTGCCGGGCGAATGGGTAGCTTGCCAGCAGCAGGCGGGCGGCAGGCGCGCCGTAGCCGGCTTGCTCCAGGCGGAAGCTCAGCGAGTCCAGCAATGTGTCGCCATGGATCGCCAGCAGTTTGCCGGCCAGCGATTCGGCCTGGACGGGCTGGTTTTCGCGTAGGGCCAAATCGAAGCGTTCTGTTGGCAAAAATTGGCCGGGGAGGCGCCGGAGCGCTGCATCGGCCTCGTCCTGGCGGCCTTGTTGCCGCAGCAGCCGGTGCCACTGTTCCGCTTCCGCCGCGCCGAGACTGTCGTTCCGCGCCAGCCAGTCCAGTTGGGCGATGGCGAGCCGCGGCTGGTTTTGCGCGATGGCGCTTTGCGCTAGTTGGCGGCGCAGCGCGCGGCCGGGCTTGCTGGCGGCGAAGCCGGTTTGCGCCAGCAGCGATTCGACTTGGGAGAGCCGGCCGGCTTGCAAGGCGCGCATGCCTTGCTCGGCCAGGCAAAGCGGGTCTTTGCAGGGAGCGGCGGTTTCTGCGCTTGCAGGCGGAGGGCTGGCATTGTTATTGGCGGGAGTGGCCGATTGGGCGGGCTTGGAGGGGGGCTGCGTGTCGGCGGTCTGCAATCGATGCAGCGCTTCGGCGATGCGCTCGTCGCCGGGCGTGGCTTGGCGCTGCTTTTCCAAGAGCCGGCGGGCGTCTTGTTCGCGGCCTTGCCGGCGATAGGCATCCGCCAGGTACAGCGCGGTGCTGGGGCTGTTGGGGCCGAGTTTGCGGGCGCGTTCGAATTCTCTTGTCGCGGCTTGCCATTGACCCTGGCCTTGCAGTTCGAAAGCCTTGTTCAGGTGCGGGTAGATCAGAAAGCGCCGGTAGGCGCCGACTTCGCTTTGCAAATCGGCGGCGCGGTCGGCGCTGGCCAGCAAACTGTGGCAAGCCAGCGCCAGGGCCAATATCCATTTGGTTTTCATTCGGCCTCCACGGTTTGCGCCTGGCCTGCGATCAATTCGCCCATATCGGCCTGCAGTTCGCGCTGCAAACGTAGCGCCTGGTCCAGCGTGCTTTGGCTGACGATGCCGCTGGCCACCAGAAAGCCGCCGAGGCTTTGCTGGCCGTGCAGGTGGCGCAGCAGGATGGATTTGAGGGCGGCGGCGTCCAGATGTCCGAGGGCCATCAAGATCTCAACGAACAGCAACTGGCGGGATTCGTAATGCCGCCATAGTTTGACGCTCTGCCGCACCGTCAGCTTGCCTTCGGCGATGGCGCGGTTGAGCGCGTCGCGCGGGTCATCGCCTGAGACGCGCGCGTAGTGCAGGCGCAGCCCAATCGTCACTTGCCCCTTGGGCACGATGCAGTAGGCGACTGGCCGTTTGAGCCTGCGTCCCAGCGCGGCCAGCGACACCGGGTCGATATCGCTTTCGCTGGCCAGCAACAGCAGGCCGTTCTCCTCGCGCAGCGGCATTACGGCATAGTGCAGCGCCAGCGCGGCGGGCAGTTGCGCGATCAGCTGCGGCGGGAGGCGGTAAGCGTCTAGATGATCGCGCTCGACTCCGCTTTGCGCGGCCAGCGCGCGCGCCAGATCGTCGGCGCGCAACTTGTCGTGGTGCACCAGCCAGCTGCCCAGCCGTAGGCCTTGGCCCTGATGTTGCAGTGCTTCGTTCAGCGTCTCCGGACTGATCAAGCCCATTTCCAGCAGAATGCCGCCCAGCGGCCGGCGGGAGCGGTTGTCGCCGCCCACTGAGGGGAAATCGTGGCTGGTCTTGTCCCAGGCCACGCGGCGCGGGTCGCCTTGCTCGATGATTTGCCGCAGCGCGCGCCAGTTGGCCATGAAGTTGATGAAATTGCCCCAAAACAATCGGGGGATGGCCATCAGGCCTTGCGCCAGGCCGTAATAGCCGCTGACGAAAATCACCCGCTGCAGCATGCGGTTGGCCATCAGGCCCAGATTGATCAGCAGCAGGGTATGCAGCCACCAGTCGCCTTCGAAAATGGACAGGAAATGGTAGGCGTCGGGCCAGAAGGTCTGATAGGCCAGCAGGGCCAGCAATTGCAGCAGGATCAGCGAGGCGAGAAAACTGGTGAAATTGCTGATGGCGCCCTTGCGGTCGCGCCACAGGAAGTAATTGAGCCGGTGATTGCGGGTCCAGCGATGGGTTTTCGAGCCCTGGTAGACGATGCCGACGATCCAGCGCGACTTCTGGCGGATGGCCGCCTGCAGGGTGTCGGGGAAGTATTCGCGCACGCACACCACGCTGGCCTCGCGCCGGCTGCGGCCGAAGGCGGCGCGGCCGGCCTGGGTGTCTTTCATCACCGGGAAGCGGACGAAAATCTCGCTCATGCCGCGGGCCTTGAGCCGGAAGCCGATGTCGTAGTCCTCGGTCAGGCTCTGGATGTCGAAGGCGCGGCCATCGCCTTCTTGCAGCAACGCCAAGATGGCGCGGCGGCTGAAGCAGGTGCCGACGCCGGCGCTGGGCACCTGGCCGGCCAGCGCCTCGCGCACCGGCACGTCCTTGCCGTGCAGTTCCGCGAATTCATCCAGATAGTGCAGGCTGGTGAAGTTGGTCCAGCGCCGCTCCAGCGGGTAGACCGGCACCTGGATCAGGTCCTTGCGGCCAACCAGATAATTGAACAGCCGCAGCTCCATATCGCAGACCACATCCTCGGCGTCGTGCAGGATGAAGCCGGCGAAAGCCACGCCGGCGCGGCGCTCGAACTGGAAAATGGCGTCCAGCACATTGTTCAGGCAATCGGCTTTGCTGGTGGGGCCGGGGCGGGCGCACACCACTTTGTGGACATTGGGGAAGCGGGCGCAGACTTCGTCCACGTCGCGCTGGGTGTCCGGGTCGTTGGGGTAGGTGCCGACGAAAATATGGTAGTTCTCGTAATCCAGCGTGCGCGCGGCCAGCTCGGCCATATTGCCGATGACGCCGGTTTCATGCCAGGCCGGCACCATGATGGCCAGCGGCTTTTCCTCCGGCTGATACAGCGCCTGGTAGTCCAGCCTGTCGTGGCGGCGATAGATGGTGAGCGCGCGCCATAGACGGCGGCTCCAGTAGGCGAGATCGATCACCAGGTCGTCCAGGCCGCTGAGCAGCATGATGATCGCCAGGCCGATGGCGATCAGCTTCAGTCCAAATAAATAGGTCGAGAAAATATCCAGCCAGGGCAATTCCGTCATGCCACCTCCGGACAGGCAAGCAAAACCTGTTCCAGATGAGTGACGATGCGTTCGCAGGCGCGGCCGTCGCCAAAGGGGTTGCTGGCGGCTTGCATGGCGCGGTGCAGCTCGGGGTTGTCCCGCAGGCGCTGGAATTCAAACAGGATTCTTTCCCGCTGGGTCCCGGCGATGCGGGCGCAGCCGGCTTGCACCGCCTCGGGGCGCTCGGTTTCCTCTCTCAGCACCAGCAGGGGCGCGCCGAAAGTCGGCGCCTCCTCCTGCAAGCCGCCGGAATCGGTCATCACCAGCCAGGCGTCTGCCAGCGCTTGCTGCATGGCCAGATAGTTCAGCGGCTCGGTCAGCTTGATGTTGGGCAAATGGCCCAGCAGGCGATGAACCGGCGTTTTGACAGCCGGATTGGGATGGACCGGAAACAGGATGGGCAAATCGGGGTGGTTCGCGGCGATGTCGGCGATGGCGCCGCACAGGGTTTCGAGCTCGTGGCCCCAGTTTTCGCGGCGGTGCAGGGTGAGCAGCAGGTGGCCTTTGCCGTCTGCGCGCCGGCGGATGGCGTGGCGTTCGGCTATCCAGCGCTGCGCGTCCACTACGGTGTTGCCGGTGGCGACGATATCGCCGCTGTCGCCCAATTCAGCCATCAGATCGTGCTTGGCTTTCTCGGTGGGGGCGAAATGGAAACGGGCGATGCGGCTGATCATCTGGCGGATGCCTTCTTCGGGGAAGGGACGATCCAGCCTGTGGGTGCGCAAGCCGGCCTCGACGTGGGCGACCGGGATGTGGTGATAGAAACCGGCCAGCGCGCCGATGAAGGCGTCTTCGGTGTCGCCCTGGACGATGATCAGCGACCAGCGGCGTTGCATGATGGCTTCCAGTTGGGCGCGGAAGCCTTGGCTGAATTCGAACAGGCTTTCGCCCTGTCTTTGCAGCTGGATATCGGGGTGAATGGCAAAGCTGGACAGCATCTGGTTTGCCAGTTCGCCGTGCTGGCCGCTGTGCAGCCAGCAAGGGGCGGCCCAGTCGGTCTTTTGCAGCGCGTGGTAGAGCGGGGCGAGCTTGATGATGGCGGGGCGGGTGCCGCAGATGATGAGGATGTCCAGCTGTTGCAAAAGAGACTCCTAAATTAGCAAAAATTAATAAAAATTTACAATTAATTAAGAATTAAAACTTTCTTTAAAATAAGAGCAAAAAATAATCAGACAAAAATCCGCAACGGACGTTCCCAGGGCTGGGCGGCGTTGCTGATCGCATCTGAAGATTTTGAAAAGGCAAAAAGCCGAAAAGCACGAATCATCGTGCTTTTCGGCCTTGAATCTTGGGGTGGATGATGGGACTCGAACCCACGACAACCGGAATCACAATCCGGGACTCTACCAACTGAGCTACATCCACCACTGTTTTCGCAAGCTTGCTTGGTGCGCCCGACAGGAATCGAACCTGTAACCCCCGGCTTAGAAGGCCGGTGCTCTATCCGGTTGAGCTACGGGCGCTCTATCGGGCTTGCTTGTGTCTGGTCGGGGCGGCGGGATTCGAACTCGCGACCCCCTGATCCCAAATCAGGTGCGCTACCAGGCTGCGCTACGCCCCGAACAGAGAGCGCAACTTTACAGATGGGCGCTTGGGCTGTCAACAGTTTTGCCGAATATTTTTAATCCGTCTGCGGCAATGGATTGGCCGAATTATTCTAATACATTATTTTTCCTTTATTTATCTTGATGTTAAGGAAAATAAACTTGAGCCAAGTCTTATCGCGCTGCGGAAAAAATGCGAAAATGCCCGCCGTTATTTATCTGCATTACGATGGGGATGACCGATGTCGGCACAATTGATTGATGGCAAGGCAGTATCGGAAAAACTGTTGGACAAGGTGCGCGAAGGTGTGGGCGAGCGCCTGCTGCATGGCAAACGCGCGCCGGCATTGGCGGTGATCCTGGTTGGCGAAGATCCGGCCTCGGCGGTTTATGTGAATGCCAAGAAGAAAGCCTGCGAAAAAGCGGGTATTCGTTCCGTGGCTTATGATTTGCCGGCGACGACCAGCCAAGCGCAATTGCTGGATATTATCGATGGCTTGAACGCCGATGCCGGAGTCGACGGCATTCTGGTGCAATTGCCCTTGCCGCAACATATTGATCCGCAATCGGTTATCGAGCGCATCGATCCGAAAAAGGATATCGACGGTTTCCATCCTTATAATGTAGGCCGCCTGGTAATCAAAATGCCGTTGATGCGCCCGTGCACGCCGCGCGGCGTGATGACGCTGCTGGAAGAGTATGGCATCGACCCCAAGGGCAAGAAGGCTGTCATCGTCGGCGCATCCAATATCGTGGGCCGCCCGCAAGCGCTGGAAATGCTGCTGGCGCGCGCCACGGTGACGATTTGCCATAGCGCCACCCAGAACCTGGCCGAGGAAGTGGCTGCCGCCGATATCCTGGTGGTGGGCGTGGGCATCCCCAACTTCGTCAAGGGTGAATGGATCAAGCCGGGCGCGGTGGTGATCGATGTCGGCGTCAATCGCCTGGATACCGGCAAGCTGTGCGGCGATGTGGAATTCGCCGCGGCGCGCGAGCGGGCGGGCTTCATCACGCCGGTGCCGGGCGGCGTCGGCCCGATGACCATTGCCACGCTCTTGCAGAATACGCTGGATTCAGCCAATCTGAACGCCTGAGCCAGCAAGCCGGGATACCCCCGGCCAGCCGGGCACGCACGCCACAGCCAACGGCCGCCGCCGGGCTGTGGCGATTTTATTTTCGCGCCGCCGGGAGCAGACAGCCGCCGTCGCTTGCTTTAATATCAAGTAAAACTAATTTACGGAAGTATTCATGAGTCACGCAAAACATTCCGCCACGCTGCTGATCAGCGCGCCGGATAAAAAAGGCCTGGTCGCCGCCATCGCCAATTTCCTGATGACCTACAATGCCAACATCATGCATGCCGACCAGCATCAGGATACTAGCGAAAACCTGTTCCTGATGCGGGTGCAGTGGGATCTGGACGGCTTCACGCTGCCGATGGACAGTTTTGCCGCCGCTTTCCAGCCCATCGCCGACGAGCACGGCATGAACTGGAAAGTCTCGCTGTCCAGCCGCAAGCCGCGGATGGCGATTTTCGTGTCTCAGTACGAGCATTGCCTGGTGGATCTGATGCATCGCTGGCGCATTGGCGAATTGGATTGCGATATCCCTCTGGTGATTTCCAACCACGAAACCTGCCGCCGCCTGGTGGAGTTCAACGGCATTCCTTTCCACGTGATCAAGGTCACCAAGGACAACAAGGCCGAGGCCGAGGCCGAGCAGTTCCGTCTGCTGGAAGAGGCCGGCGTCGATTTCATCGTGCTGGCGCGCTATATGCAGATCTTGTCCAGCGGTTTCGTCGAGCGCTACCCGGACCGCGTCATCAATATCCATCACAGCTTCCTGCCGGCTTTCGACGGCGCCAAGCCTTACCATCGCGCTTTCGCCCGCGGCGTGAAGCTGATCGGCGCCACCAGCCACTATGTGACAGAAGATCTGGATGAAGGTCCGATCATCGAGCAGGAGGTCACCCGCATTTCGCATCGCGATATGGTGGACGATCTGGTGGAGAAGGGCCGCGACCTGGAGAAAGTGGTGTTGTCGCGCGCGGTGCGCTGGCATCTGGACAACCGCGTGCTGTCGTATAGCAACAAAACCGTGGTGTTCGACTAAATCATGCGGCTGCTGATCGATGATGTGATCGACCTGTTGCGCTTGCGGGTCAAGCCCCTGGCGGCTTATCAATACCCCTGGTGGCAACCGGCCTTGATGCTGACGGTGCTGGGGCTGGTGGCCAGCGGCGATACCGGCGACCTGGGCGACAATATCGCCGGGCGGATGGGTTACGCTGTGGCGCTGACCTGGCTGGCGGTGGCCGGCTTCTCCCGCTTCATGTCTTTCTGGCTGAGGCTGAACAAGGGCGACGTCGGCGGCTCGCTGTTCGGGCTGGTGGTGGTGGCCAGCGGCTTGCAGTTCATTCTGCCACTGGCCAGCTGGTTGCCCGACGATGCGGCTGCCGGGATGTATTTCTCGGTGTCGCTGTTCGGCATGATCGTGATGGTGAACGCGCTGTCCAAGGTGGCGGCCGTGTCCAAGTGGCGGGTGTTGCTGGGCATGTTCCTGTTCGCGCCGCTGGGCTTGCTGCTGATGGCGGTGACGCTGTCGTTTTCCAAGATGGCGGGTTGGGTGGATCTGCCGCCGGAAGTGGAGGCGGCGGTGCAGGCCCAGGCTAAAAACGCCAGCGGCAGCGCGGCCTGGCTGAAGAAATAAGCGGGGCAATAAAAAAGGACATGCTTGCGCATGTCCTTTTTTCTGGTCGATTGTTTAGGGTCAATCGACTTTCGCGATGTAGCGAGCCAGGCCCAGCAAGGCGCGCAGGGCTTCGCCTTTGGCCGTTTCTTCATTGCGCAACTTGGCGTAGCGGCGAAGAATGGCCCGGCCTTCCACGAATAAATCCATATCGGTGTCGGGCGAGGATACCAGCGCGATGCGCTCGATCTCGTTCTGCGGCTTGGGTTGGCCCTGTGCGATGCACAGATAAACCTTGTGCGCGTTGAACGGCGTGATGTGATCGAACAGATAGAGCATCGAATTGATGCGTAAACCGGTTTCTTCCCTCACTTCTCGAATCAATGCCTGCGAGCGCAGCTCGCCGCGGTTGGCTTTGCCGCCCGGCAGGTTGTAGCGTCCCCCTCGGCTGGCCGTCACCAGCACGCCATCGGGCAGTTCGATGATGGCTGTGGCGCGTCTAGCCAAATCGGCAGGGATGCGGTCATGCTTGCGATCTTCCAAAACACTCATTCTTCCAAAAATTTTCAAAGAAAAGCTGCAGGCATTTTCGCCTCGGTGCTGCGATTTTAACCCAGATAACGCATAGCAGGGCGTTATCTGGGTTTCAATAAGTAAAAATACTAGGTTAATGCCGAGTTAATGCAAGTTGAGACAATTTCCATTCAAATCAGATCAACTTGGCCGCCAGTCCGGCCAGGCCCACCAGCAGGCAGTAGAAGCCAAACGGGCGCAAGGATTCGATCTCGGTTTTCTTGAAGTAGCGCATCAGGAACCAGGTGCTGGCGTAGGCGCAGACCCCTGCGACGGCCCCGCAGGCCAGCAGCAGGCCCCACTCGACAGAGCCGTGGCCCTTGTGCGCCAGCTTGGGGATTTCCAGCACGCCGGCGGCTGTGATGATGGGGGTGGCCAACAAAAAGGAGAAGCGGGCGGAAGAGGCGTAATCCAGGCCGTGGGCGAGGCCGGTCACCAGGGTGGCGCCGGAGCGGGAGAAGCCCGGCAGCAGCGCCAGCGCCTGGCCGGCGCCGATCTTGATCGCGCCGACGAAGCTTAGTTCAGAAAGCTCGTGCGAGGCGGTCTTCTTTTTCAGCTTGTCGCCCCACAGCAGCATCAGGCCGTTGAGCGTCAGGAAAATCAGCACGGCGGTGGTGCTGGTGAACAGCGCGCGCAACTGCTTTTCCAGCGCGAGTCCGAGCAAGCCGGCCGGGATGGTGCCGGCTATCACCAGCCACATCAGCCGGGCATGCGGATTGCTGGCGCGGCCGCCGGCCTTCAGCCAGCCGCCTATCAGTTCGATCCAGTCGCGGCGGAAATAAATCAGCAGGGCGGCGGCGGTGCCCAGATGCAGCATCACCATGAAGGGCAGGAAGTCGGGATGGGTCCGGTTGATGGACCAGTGCAGCCAATCCGGTATCAATACGCCATGCCCCAGGCTGCTGACCGGAAACAGTTCGCTGACGCCCTGAATCACCGCGAACAGCAAGGCTTCGACTGCATTCATGCTTTTCCCCTCTTCGGATAAAGGCCGCGGAGGGGGCTCCCTGCGCGGCCTGGCTATGGCTTTGTCTTGACGCTCAACTTGATCTTAACGCAATGGCTTTGGGCGGGTTGACTCAGTGGCGCGTCGGCTGTTTCTCCAACTCCAGTTCTTCCTGTTCCAATTGCTTGCGAACCGCGGAGAAAAAGTCGTGAATGCCGTGGACGGAGGGCGACAGCGCGGCCAGCAATTCATTGCGCAAATCGCTGGAGATGCCGTCGACGAAGGGGCGCATCTCGGCATCGGGGTGGCGTTCAAAGCCCAGCGCCATGATGGGCTCCAGCAGCGGGGCGTTTTCCGGCGAGTCGAACAGCATGCCCCAGTCCTCGTTCAGCAACTCCATGCCGGCGACAAAGCCTTCGCACCAGTCGTTGCCCTTGACCTCGCCTTGCTGGTCGGCGTCCAGCCAGGGTTGGAATTCGCCGCCGTTCAGCGCGTCGGCGATGTCTTGCCAGTGGCCGCGAAGCAGGGCGACGAACTGCTCCAGAGATTTCTCGCTGGGAAAGGCGGCCTCGTCGTCGAAGGCGTCGCCCAGGATCAGCGGCAGGCATTCGGCCGGACGGATGGCTTCGGGGCCAGCCAGCAGGGAGGCGAAGAAACCGTCCAGCTTTTCCAGATTCATGCATTGCTGATCGGCGAAGCGATCCAGGGTGGCGGACAGGCGCTGGTAGTCCTGATCGCTGAGCGGCTTATTCGACATGGGGCGCTTTCAGAGAGGGTGTGGCGGCCATTATGCCGCCGTGGGAGTCAAAACAAAACCGCCCGCAAGAGCGGGCGGCGATGGAGGCGGTCATGGGCGGCTTAGTAGGAAGCCAGCACCAGGCCGGCGATCAAGGCCGACAGGATGCTCACCAGGGACGAGCCGTAAACCAGCTTCAGGCCGAAGCGGGACACCATATTGCCGCGTTCTTCGTTCAGGCCCTTCACCGCGCCGGCGATAATGCCGATGGAGCTGAAGTTGGCGAAGGACACCAGGAAGATCGACAGCACGCCGCGGGTGTAGCTGGACAGGTGGGCGGCCTGGTTCTTCAGTTCCAGCATGGCGACGAATTCGTTGGTCACCAGCTTGGTGGCCATGATGCTGCTGGCGGTCAGCGCTTCGCCGGTCGGCACGCCCATCAGCCAGGCGAACGGCCAGAACACATAGCCCAGCATGGTCTGGAAGTTGATGCCGAAGATGGAGGTGAAGATGAAGTTGACGCATGAAATCAGCGCGATGAAGCCCACCAGCATGGCGGCCACGATCACGGCGATCTTGAAGCCGGTCAGGATGTATTCGCCCAGCATTTCGAAGAAAGATACGCGATGGGTGTCGCTGCTGATCAGTTCGTCATCGCCCAGGGCGCTGTCGTAGGGGTTGATCAGCGACAGCACGACGAAGGTGCTGAACAGGTTCAACACCAGCGCGGTCACCACATAGCGCGGCTCGATCATCTGCATATAGGAGCCGACGATGGACATCGACACGGTGGACATCGCCGTGGCGGCCAGCGTGTACATGCGCTTTTCATCAAAGGTGTGGATGATGTTCTTGTAGGCGATGAAGTTCTCGGACTGGCCCACCATCATCGAGCTGATCGCATTGAAGGACTCGATCTTGCCCATGCCGCTGACCTTGGACAGCACGAAGCCCACGGCGCGGATCACGATCGGCAGCACGCGGATGTGCTGCAGGATGCCGATCAGCACCGAGATGAACACGATGGGCATCAGCACGTTCAGGAAGAAGCTGAACTCGCCCTTGTTCTGGATGCCGCCGAAGGCGAAGTTGGTGCCTTCGCCGGCGAATTCCATCAGTTTGGTGAAGACGCCGGAGATGCTGCCGACGATGGCCAAGCCGTAGGTGGTGTTGAGCAAGAAGAACGCCAGGGCGATCTCGACCACCAGCAACTGGATGACCGAGCGGATCTTGATGTTCTTGCGGTCGCGGGCGACCACCTGGGTGAGGGCCAGTACCACGATCAGGCCGATGATGAATTGGACGATATGCATGATAAGTATCGCTTTTGGGTTTCCCCTGCCTCGGCAGGTTTCGAGCAACGTTTGGGTCCCGGTGACGGGCCGCACGCCAGTTTTTATAGGTCCGCAGGCAAAGCCGCGGCCGCCGCTGCGTCATGCTTTCGGGGTATGACGTTGCGGCAGTACGGACAATGCGCTGAAGTTCGGATGAAAACTAGTCTTTACGTCAAACTATCTATCTTTAGGTAAAGATAAATAGGCCGCTATGGCATAAATGCCACAAACGGCCGGCGGTTTAAGCTTGCGCGGAAGCGTCTTCGCTGTCGCGGCGCGCCTTCTCGGCGAAGTAGTGCGCGCGGCGGGCTTCCTTGGCGGCAGCCTTCTCCGCCTGTTCGGCGGCTTTCTTCGCTTTCTCGGCGTTTTCCTCCGCCAGGCGCGCGGCCTTGGCGGCCTCGCGTTCGGCGGCTTCTATCGCCTCGAATTCCTCGACTTCCTTGCGCGTCTTGCAGGGGCTGGTTTTTTCGAACCAGGCCACCGATTCGACGTGGGCGGTGTGCGGGAACATATTGATGATGCCGGCCGCTTTCAGCGTGTAACCCTTGGTATTGACCAGGATGCCGGCGTCGCGCGCCAGCGTGGCCGGGTTACAGGACACATAGACGATGCGCTTGGGCGCGGTGTCCTCGGTGATGGCCTTCAGCAACTGCACCGCGCCGTCGCGCGGCGGGTCCACCAGCATCTTGTCGAATTGGCCGAGCGCGGCGAATGATTCCTCGGTCACCTCGAACAGATTGGCCATTTCGTAGCTGACGCGGTCTTGCAGCTGGTTGTGGGTGGCGTTTTCCACCGCGCGCTTCACCAGCGGCTGGCTGCCTTCCATGCCGTGTACCACCGCGCCGGAGCGGGCGATGGGCAAGGTGAAGTTGCCGATGCCGCAGAACATGTCGGCGATGCGTTCGCCCGGCTGCGGATCCAGGAATTTCAGCGCGCGCGCCACCATCACCGCATTGATCTGCGGGTTCACCTGGGTGAATTCGGTGGGGTAGTAGGGCATCTCCACCGCGTATTCCGGCATGCTGTAGGTCAGCTTGGGCGCATCCAGCGGATAGATCGGGTAGCAGGTTTCCGGGCCCTTGGGCTGCAGCCAGATTTGCAGCGGACGCTCGGCCGAGCCGTGCCGATCGGAAAACGCCTTCAAGATGGCGAAGTCGGCCTCGGTGATGTCGTCCATATTGCGGAACACCAGGATGTCCAGCTTGTCGCCGACCGCGACTTCCACTTGCGGCATGCGCTGGCTGATGGACAGCGTGGCGATCATTTCGCGCAGCGGCATGATCAGGTCGGAGATGTGCTTGGGCAGAATATGGCACTCGCGCATCTCGGCGATGTAGCTGGAGCTTTTCTCGTGGAAGCCCACCAGCACGCCGCCCTTCTTGGCCACCATGCGGGCGGACATGCGGGCGCGGTGGCGGTAGTGCCAGGCCGGACCGGCGATGGGGGTGAGGATGCGTTCCGCCTTGACTCTGCCGATGCGGTTGAGATTGTCTTCCAGCACGCGCTGCTTGATCGCCACCTGGGCAGTGAATTCCACGTGTTGCATGGAACAGCCGCCGCAGACGCCGAAGTGCGGGCAGCGCGGCTCGGCGCGCATGAAGCTCTCTTTCAGCACGGCGCTGGTCTGCGCGTTCTCGTAGCTGGGCTTCTTGCGGTAGCTGCTGTAGATAACTTTTTCGTACGGCAGCGCGCCATCGATGAAGATGGTTTTGCCGTCAACGTGGGCGACCCCCCGGCCTTCGTGATCCAGCGATTCGACCAGGGCAATAGTCTTTGGGTGCGTCATCGTCTTGCTTGAAAATCAAACGGTAAAACGCGGATTTTCTCAAAAACCGGGGTTTCGTGCTGACTTTTTTACAAGAGGCTGCCTTTACTGTTTCTGGTAGAATCAAGGGAATGAAACGTGTTGACAGGAAGTGCGGTATGTGGAAGCGGTTGTCGTGGCTGATGCTGGGATGGGGCCTGGCGGCGCCCGGACTGGCGGAGGTGATGCCGGTTCCCGATGTGACAGTGGGCCCGGCGGGGCGGCATTTGGTGTTGAATTTGCCGCAGGCGCGGCTGTTTTTGTATCAGGACGGCAAGCTGGCGCGGATCTTCCCGGTGGCGGTGGGCAAGATGCTGACCCAGACGCCCATCGGCAGTTTCGACATCACCGGCATCTACAAAGCGCCGGCATGGCATGTGCCCAAGTCCATCCAGGATGAGATGAAGCGCAACGGCAAGCCGGTGCAGACCGTGGTGCCGCCGGGCCCGGACAATCCGCTGGGGCCGGTTTTCGTCCGTTTCGGCGAGAGCAAGCTGGGGCTGGGGTTTCATGGCACCAATGCGCCTGCCTCGGTGCCGGGCTTCCGCAGCCATGGCTGCGTCCGGATGAAAAACAATGATGCGTTGGAGCTGGCGGGCACGGTGAGCCGGGGCGACGCCGTGACTGTCGCCTATCAAACCATTCTGCTGAATGAAGATCAGAACGGCGATCTATGGCTGACCATCTATCGCAACCATTACAAGCAGGATGATCCCTCCATGCCGTATCTGGCGCAGACCTTGCTGGATTGGCAGCGGCAGCACCGGATCGCGCTGTACGGCAAGCGGGTGGACGATGCCTTGAAATCGCGCAATGGCAAACCGGTCTGTTTGAGCTGCAAGAAAGCCGTCGCCGGCATCAATGGCGAATTGACCGCCGTGCCGTGGCTTTCGCACCTGAACCTGCCGCAGCCGCTGCCGGCATCGGGCCCGGTGGAGGATGAGCGCCAGCCAGGGCCGCCGCTGAGCCAGCGCGGCCGCGCCGGCGTCAAGGCGGGATGATTTCCTTGCTGTTTTAAATGAGAAGGGCCGCTTTGGCGGCCCTTTGGCATTGGCGCGCTTGCTTTACTGCGCCGCGGCCTTCAATGCCTGGCCGATGTCGGCCAGGATATCGTCGATATGCTCGATGCCGATCGACAGCCGCACCAGCTCCGGCCGCACGCCGGCCTGCAACTGCTCTTCCGGCGACAGCTGGCGGTGGGTGGTGGTGGCCGGGTGGCAGGCCAGCGATTTGGCGTCGCCGATATTGACCAGCCGCGTCACCAATTGCAGCGCGTCGATGAAGCGCCCGCCGGCTTCGGCGCCGCCCTTGATGCCGAAGGACAAGATGCCTGAGGCGCGGCCGCCCAGATAGCGGTCCGCCAGCGGCTTGCTGGGGTTGTCCGGCAGGCCGGCGTATTCCACCCAGGCCACGGCCGGGCTTTCCTTCAGGAAACGGGCGACTTTCAGCGCGTTCTCGGTGATGCGGTCCATGCGCAGCGCCAGCGTTTCTATGCCTTGCAGGATCAGGAAGGCGTTGAACGGCGACAGCGCGGCGCCCATATTGCGCAGCGGCACCACGCGGGCGCGGGCGATATAGGCGGCCGCGCCCAGCGCTTCGACATAGTTGACGCCGTGGTAGCTGACATCCGGCTCGTTCAGCCGCTTGAAACGCGCTTTATGCTCGCCCCAGGGAAACTTGCCTGAGTCGACAATCGCGCCGCCTATGCTGTTGCCGTGGCCGCCCAGGTATTTGGTGAGGCTGTGCACCACGATGTCCGCGCCGTGTTCGAAAGGCCGGCACAGATAGGGCGAAGGCACGGTGTTGTCTACGATCAGCGGCAAGCCTTGCTTGTGCGCTTCTTCCGCGAAGGCGGCGAAATCCACCACATTGCCCAGCGGGTTGCCTATCGATTCGCAGAACACCGCCTTGGTGCGTTCGTCGACCAGGCCGGCGATGGCGGCCGGCGTTTGGTAATCGACAAAGCGCACTTCGATGCCCAGCTGCGGAAAAGTATGGGCGAACAGATTGTAGGTGCCGCCGTACAGCGTGCGGGTGGCGATGATGTTGTCGCCGGATTCGGCTATGGTCTGGATGGCGTAGGCGATGGCCGCCATGCCCGAGGCCACCGCCAGCGCGCCTATGCCGCCCTCCAGCGCCGCTACCCGCTTTTCCAGCACGTCGGTGGTGGGATTCATGATGCGGGTATAGATATTGCCCTGCACCTTGAGGTCGAACAGGTCGGCCCCATGCTGCGTGCTGTCGAAAGCATAGCTGGTGGTTTGATACAGCGGCACGGCCACGGCCTTGGTGGTGGGGTCGGGGCTATAGCCGGCGTGGACGGCCAGGGTTTCCAGTTTCATTGCTCGGGCTCCAGTCGCAGGGTTAGTTTCTTGTCATGAACGCCTACCATAACAATGGAAAAGCCGGCTAGCAAGGAGCTAAGAATTCTACTTTTTAAAACTATTTGATATATGAAGGTTGTCGAGACCCTCAGTTCCAGCCGGGATTTTCGCGGCGCAGCTGCGCCCAGATGCGCAGCACGTGCTTGGCGTAAGGCTGGGCGAGCGAGGGGGTGGGGCTGTGGTAAGCGCCGATGCCGCGCTCCCAGTCTTTCAGCCGCCTGACTTCTTCCGCCAGCATCCAGGCGGCGACTTGAGCATTGGTGCAGGGGTCATACAGCTGCGCGCGGCTGATGCCGTAGCGGGCTAGCTTGGGCAGCCAGGCGTCGTTGATCTGCCAAAAGCTGATGTCGGTGCTGCCATTGCGATTGCGTCCTGTCACATGGGGATTGTCGAATCGAACGCCGGACTCTTTCACCTTTATCGCCATCAGCAATAAATAAGGGACATCGAAGCGGCGAGCGGCGTCAAGCGCGCAGTTCGCGGTGCGGCGGATATTGAAATGCTCCTCCTGGCCGCCTGCATGCAGGCGCATGGGAAGCAGCAGCGCGACCAAGGCGAGCAGCGGCCAGTGCGGGCAGGCGCGCGATATCGGCGCGGGTCCGCCTGCGTCTGCCGCAAGGGAGCGGCAGGGCGCGGCGCGCCTTGGAATGGGCGTCGAGCCTCCGCTCGCGCGGCGGAGCTTAAGCATGGGGCGGAAGGCGTTTCAACGGGCCGAGCATGTCTTTCACTTTGCGCTCGCCGGCGCCGTCATCGTTGAACGGTCCGATGAGAATCTGAAAGGTTCGGCCGCTTTTTTTAATCTGGCAGCTCAGCCCCTTGTTCTTGTAGCTATCCGCCGCGCGCTCGGCGGCGGCGCGGCTGGAGAATACGCCGCCGTCCATCAGATAGGGTTGCGGGGAAGGCGGCGAGGCAATGATCAGCCTGGTGTAATCCAGCAGGATGGTCTGTGAGCGCTGGTCCGCCACCAGCGCATAGGGAAATTGCTCGCCTATCGAGCGGAGAATCGCGATGACCGGCTGGTAAAGGCTTTTGATGCGGACGACGGCGCCGGGGTCCGCGGCGCCGCGCTCTTCAAAACGCCAGCCGGTGATGCGGGCCAGATCGCCCAGCAGTTTTCCCGGAGGACCCTCATATTCTGTCGAGTAGAGGCGGTCCAGATTGCTGTCCGCGGCGGGGAGGGCGGAGGGTGGGCTGGGCCGGAGCGTTTGCTCCGCCGCATCGACTTGCATGGCGGGCGATGCTGCGTCCGGCCTGAGCGTGGACGCCGCGCTAGCCGGCAAGCTGGCGGCCATAGCCAATAGAATCAGTGCCTTTGACTTGTTCATGGGAGTTTTTTTGGTTTATCGTAGTATCAACTATATCAAACATAAAATGACCATGCTATAGTGCCGAAAAATTTCGCCTGGCATGGATCAGGCTGGCGACAGGGTTTTCATTGGTTATTTTATGTTTGATATAGAGGTATTTAAATTAAACCTTGGTGATGATATGGGTTGGAGATTGATGGTAGCGGCATGCTGTTTCGCCCCGGTTTTCAAAGCGCAAGCCGGCTTTCTTTATTTGAGCGATGAGGCGGTCAAACCAGCGGCGGAGGCGATCCGCAGCGAGACAGGGCGGATGGCAGAGCCTGCGCGTCCGGTGGCGGCGCCCTCGGCGGTGGCGGTTGAATCGCCGCGCCAAGACATGCTGAGGCTATCGCCAGGGAGGGAAAGAATCTCCTCGGCTTTGCGAGCGTACGCCAAGGAGAACGGCTGGGTGCTGGCATGGGAGTTGGATCGTGATTTCCCGATTGATTATCCGGCAGTGTTCAAGGGTTCCTTTCTGGATGTGATGGAGCAAGTCGCCAAGTCGCTGCAAAACACCGACACGCCGGTGCGGATCAAGGCATACGAGGCCAATCGGGTGATTCGCGTGATCCATGCGACACGATGAGGATGTTCGTGATGAAGAAAACAGCGTTGCTGGCATGCGTCGCCGTGTTGCTTGGGGGCTGCGGCACGCCTGGCCTGCTGCAGAACACCGATGGAAGAATCGCTGAGGCGCAGCGGGACATGCGCGGGCTTGAGGCCGCGCAGCCCTTTTTGCCCCCGATGGTGGAGAAAAGCGCCGGCGCCTGGTTTACCCAGCGTTCCGTGGTGGTGGATGAGGTGGATGTCTTGCCGGTCCGTTTTGAGCGAGACGCGAGCTTTTCCACCGGCAAGGCCTTGCCCTTGTCTTTAATGGCGGAGCAGATCGCCAAGGAGCAGGGCATCGTGATCCGTCTGGCACCGGATATTTTCAATGTCGCCGCCGCCAAGCCGGGCAATGGCGCCATGCCTATCATGCCGACAACCGGTTTGTCTTCCCCGTATCCGCCTGTCGCGCCAGCGCCGCTCAGCAATGCGCTGGCGGATGAGCCGCGCGCGCAAGTCAATTATTCGGGCAGCTTGCGCGGTTTGCTGGATGCGGTGGCGAGCCGGACGAGCACGAACTGGAGCTATCGAAACGGCACGGTCGAGTTTTCTCGATTGATCACCAGAACCTTTCAGATAAAAACCATGCCCGGCGTGTCCAGCTATTCGGCCAAGGTAGGCAAGAGCTCGCAAAGCTCGACCGGCGGCAATGCGGGCGCCGGCGGCGCGGCGGTTTTGAATTTCGGCTCCGACTCGTCGGTCAGCATGAGCTCGGTGATGAAGTATTGGGATCGATTGGGCGATACGGTCAATAGCATGCTGTCCCCGCTAGGCAAGGCTGTGTCTTCGGAGATGACAAGCTCGATCACGGTCACGGATTCCGCCGAGGTCGTGGGGCGGGTGGCGCGTTACATCGATGGCGAGAACGCGGTTCTGGGTCGTCAGGTCAGCCTGTCCGTGCAAGTGTTTTCGGTTAGTTTGAATGAGAAATCGTCAGCCGGCATCGACTGGCGCTTGGTGTATCGGGCGGCGCAAAGCGGCTGGGGCAGCACGTTCACTCAGGCGGCCAAGGGCTCGACCGATGACGCCGTGTTCGGCGTGACCATGGATTCCGGACAGTTCAGCGGCTCCCGGATCTTGTTGCAGGCGTTGAGCAAGCAGGGTCGTGTCAGCACGGTGGTCAATACCAATGTCGTGACGCTGAATAATCAGCCCGCTCCGGTAGCGGTGACGCAAAACCAGGGGTATCTGGCGAGAATCACCGCAACGCCGGGAGTGGGCGGGTCCGCGCCCAGCGTAGGCATGGAGCCTGGCGTGATTTCCACCGGCTTTGTGATGAATCTGCTGCCGACTTTGCTGGACAACAGCAGCGTGATGCTGCAAGTCCAGATCGACCTGTCCGAGTTGAGGGACTTGCAGAAAGTCACATCCGGAGACAACTCCATTCAAACGCCGATCACGTCCTCGGTGCAGACCATGCAGCGCGCCTCGCTGAAGTCGGGGCAGACGCTGATTCTGAGCGGTTTCAGGCAAAGCAAGAGCCAGGCGGAGCGCAACGGGATCATCGCATACCAGGGCGGGACCAAGGCGGCCTCGCAATACGACGATGAAATCATTGTCGTGATCTCCCCGCAGTTGACCGAAGGGGTTTGAGATGGCCAAAGCGCTGAATGGAAATCTGGTTGTCGGGGTGCAGTGGGAGGCTTTGCTCGGACTGAGCAAAGTGGCCGACGAGGTCAGAGAGCTGGCCGCCAAGAGAGGGGCGCGGCAGTTCCTGGTATTGAAGAATGCCTTGGGTTCGCAGGTGGTGGGTTTGGCGGCCTTGCCGGCCAAGGCGCAGCGGCAGGGTTTATACGCCTTGGCCGGCTGGCTCCGAGAGATCACCGATGACCCGAACATCCTGTTTCTCCATCGAGACCCCGATGACGCCGCCAATGCGATTTTCATCGCGATTCATGACGGCAAGCCGATGCATGACCAAATCCTGCCGCAAGAGGAGGCGATCGAGTCCGCGCGCCGCTTCATGCAGGAAGTGGGCGTAGGCGTCACCGTTCTGGGCGACGAGACGGACATTCCCTTCTCGGTGACGCGGCGCATCGGCCTGGATGATATCGCGGAACTATTGAGCCAGGGCGGGCAAGAGGACTATCGCTTCCAGCCCGTGCCGCGCAATCCCTTGTTCGGCTTGGCCTTGGCCGCCGCCGTGCTCGCCGGTTTGGGCCTAGGCGCCAGGTGGTGGTTGCAGCAGCATGATCAGGAAATCCAGGCCAAGCTGGCAGAGGCGATCTCGACGCAACCGGACGAGGAGGCGCGCTACCGCGGGCAATTGCAGGCGGCATTGCAAGCGCCGGCGCTGCATTGCGGCAGCGCATACGCCAAGCGCATGCAGGCTGCCATTCAGCAGTTGCCCAGAAACGTTGGCGGATGGCGCATCAAGCAACTGTCGTGCAAGAGCGGCGCTTGCCTGGTGGGCTGGCTCCGAGGGGAGGGCGGCAGCTTCGCCACCTTGTCCGCAGTCCGGCCGGCGGCGCAGTTTCAGGATATGGACACAGCGGTGGAGCGGGTGGCGTTTGCGGATGGCGGCGGGGACAAAGCCGTTGCCCCTGTCGCCTCATCGCAGTTTTATCTTCAGACCGGCGTGCGGATGCAAGCCTTGGAGGACTACGGCAAGTCGTCGCCGGGGGGCGGCAAGGCGCTGGAGGCCGCCCTTGGCAAGACGGATCCCTTGATCCCATTGCCGCCGCAACTGAGAAACCGAGGCGCCAGTTTGCCCCAGGTGTCGAAAGGCGCGTGGGCGCTGAGCGGGCATCTGGCCTTCCTGGACTCCGTCGCGGGGCTGATGGGGCGTTCCGGGAATATGGCGCTTGATGAAATCACGGTGGTGTTGAGCGATGAATCTCCTTCTTTCGCGGCAAGGGGCACTTTTTATGTTCAATAAAGTGTTGGCCGGCTGTTTATTGCTGTCATCCGCCGCCCATGCGGAAACCATAGATGCTTTCGCCAAAAGCGCCATGCCCAAGCCCTTGCCCGCCATTCAGTCCTTGCCGCCTTTGCCCATGGCTTCCGCCGGCGGTCTGGCGCCGCCCTCTGGCGGAGGGGAGGCAGGACCGGAGTTCGATTTGCTGATCATCCAAAGCAATGGCCAAGCGCGCCGGGCGTATCTGCTGATACAAGGCAAATACGCCAAGACGGTGAAGGCGGGCGACAAGCTCAAGTCTTGGAAAGTCTCGGCAGTGGGCGAGGACTATGTCGACTTGATCAGCGGCGGAAAACGGAAGCGTTTACTGATGGATTCAGGCGCCGCTGCGGCGGAATCGCGTTGAAGCATGAGTTAGGGGGACCGATTAGTGAATTGGCTTTCTCAATTCGGAAGGCGCGGCGACGGGGCCCGGCCCGCTGTTTCCCCGGCCATGCCGGAGGCACGGCGAGCCGGGCCGTCAGGAGCGGAAGCGCTGGCCGCGCGCCGTCTCGCCATGTTGAAGACCGATGCCATACGCCAGCATGGCTGGCGCATCGAGAGCGACCTGCTGCTGCCCGGCTATGAAAACAGCGTGCTGGTTTTAGGCTCGGCCAAAACCAAGCAGTACATTTTGCTGATAGATGAGGCGAGTTATCCGCAATTGCGCCAGGGCGATTTGCTGCAACGCTTTGACTCCGGCATCCGGGCCCGGGCGCGGCTGAGCTGTTTCGGCGTATTTGTCGGGGCCATGGATGAGATTCTGCTGGTTCAGTCTCAGCTGCAGCAACAAGCCGGCGAGGGCGACGCGCGCGCCGGCGACGCCAGAAACGGCGGCGCGCGCAACTTCGACATGGTGCTGGAAAAAGCGATTGAGCTGAAAGCGACCGACATCCATTTTGAATTCCGCGATGGCGCGCAGGTCCGGGTGCGCTACCGGATCCACGGGAAATTGAGGGACAGCGATCCGAAAGAGCGCTTGCTCAATGACTTCAACGCGATGATGGACGCGGTGTCCACCGCGTATAACTCGCGGGCCGACTCCAGCAGCCGCAGCCACAATCACTTTGATGAAAACCGGCATCAGAGTTGCTCGATCAGTTTGAACGCCCAGGGACGGAATTATCAATTGCGCTTCCAAAGCGTGAAGGAAAACCGCGGCGTGGATGTCATTTTGCGGGTGTTGCTCAATGAGGCGGTGGAGAAGGACATCCTCAGCCTGCAGGAGCTGGGCTACTCGGAGGATCAGGTGGAAGTGCTGGAAGACGCGGTGTACCGGTCGCCTGGCTTGACCATCATCGCAGGAGAGACGGGCTCGGGCAAAACCACCACCTTGCGCACCCTGATGACCTATGAGCGCGACTCCGGCAAGAAATTCTTCTCTATCGAGGACCCCGTCGAGTATATCCAGCCGCATGTCACCCAAATTCCTATCCAGCGCAAAGCCGAGGACGGCAAGAAGGAAGGCAGCGAAACCCCTTTCGGCGCCGCGGCCAAGGTTTTGCTGCGAGGCGATCCCGACAAAGTGATGGGAGGCGAAATACGCGACGCGGAAACGGGAGCCTTCGCCAAGGCGATGACCCAGACCGGCCACCAGGTTCTGTCCACCGTGCATGCGTCAAGCGGTTTTGGCGTATTGGCGCGGCTGTCCGAGAACGAGATCGGCATCCCCGTCCATTCGCTGGCCTCGCCGGATTTTCTGACCGTCCTGGTCTACCAGAAGCTGTTGCCCGTGCTGTGCCCCGATTGCAGCCGGATGGCGGTGGAGGTTTTGTCGGACGACTACTTGATGGTCATCGCATCGTTGGGGATTGATATCGGCGAAGTCCGGGTGGAGGGCGAGGGCTGTCCGCAATGCCGCTACCTGGGAACGGCGGGGCAGACCGTGGTGGCGGAAGTCTGCGAGATATCGGAGGAAATGCTGCCGATGATACGCGAAGGCCGTTTCTGGGAGGCGGAGCGATACTGGCGTGCCAAGAGCAACGGCAAGCTTTATGACCAGGCCATGCTGGGGAAAACCGCGATGGAGCACGCCATTTACAAAATGTCTCTCGGCTTGCTGGACCCGAGAGACGTCGAGTCCGCTTTTCGCAAGCTGAAAAAATATCGTCCCCTGAGTTTGGCGGATTAGAAGAGGAATAAGCATGAACAGCGAACAGCTGTATTTCGATGGCGCGTGGGGAAACTATTCCGCGGCAGACGGGGTGTTGGCCGATGCGGATGGAGGCCTGCGCGGCGTGGTCGCGCCGTCAGAGTCCAAGATCGACAAGCGCGCCGAGGCATTGAGCGAAGAGCGCTTGGCCTGGCTGCAGCGAGTGACGCGCGAGGTGCGGGGGGAAAGCTCGGGCGCGGAAGAAACTTTCGACATGGGCTACCGGGAAGCGATCGCGCCTTTCGCCGACGGCGGCGGCAAGCGTCCGCATCAAGACGAGATGGCCGCGCCGCTTTGGGCTCGCCAGGCGGCGGCGAGAGGCATGCTGGGAGAGGACGCGCGGCAGGTCTTCCGCAATCTGGATGTCCTGGGTCTCCTCGATGCGGATTATTACGCCTCCCACGCAGCCCAGTTATGGCCGGTTGAAACGCATTGCCAGCCATTTGCGGAGCTGGCGGCGCTGTCGTTGGATGCCAGGCGCCGCCTGGCTGAGCCGCTGAGAGGATGCGGCTCGCTGGGGCGGCATGGCTATTTCTGCTTGTCTGGCGAGGCGTCTGGGGTGGGCGCGCTGGTGGTGGCCGATGGCGAGAGGCATGCGGCCATGCCGGAGGTGGCGGACATCAAGAGCCGAATGGAGGCCTCCGGCCAGGCGTGTCGGGTGCTGACGCTGGCTGCCTACGCGTATCGCTGGGCTGTCAGGCGTTTTCTCTGGGAAGAGATTCTTGCAGAGCAGGACATCGACTACGCTTTCCGCGTAGCCGACGCGACTCAGGCTTATGCCGCGCCGATGGCGGATGGCGGCAGGCTGCTGTTGCTGGAATCCGCGCATGGTTTGGAAGCGGTGGCCACGCTGGCGCCTGAGCGCGCGGCGGGCTTCATGGAGTCGAAGGGAGGGGCGGCGGCGCGGGATGCCGCCGCCATCTGGACGGCGTCGGTCGGCGGCGCGGCATGGCCTAAGGGCAAGCCTGCGCCGCTTGGCGCCTTCGGCATGGAGGATGCCGATGAGGTGTCGCGGGTGATGAAGGAATTGCGCCGGTCGGGCGCGATTGTATTCGTTTCCGGAGAAATGGCCTTGCCGATGGCGCATGCCTTGATCGGCGAGGCGTGGAAGCGAGGCATCGCGGTGTCGGAGCATGCTGTTGACGGCTTGCCTCAGTTATTGATATCGCCGGGGCCGGCCACGCTGCAGGCCATCACGCGTCCGGTTCTGGCTGTCTATCCCGACAAGCGGGCATCCATCGAAACGATGCTGATGTTGCTGCTGTCGGCGCGGACGGGCTGGGCGAAGGGGCGGCTTGTGTTCGGCGTAGGCACGGCAAGGGCCGCCATGCTTTGCCCGCGCTGTTCGGAAGCCGTGGACGGCGAGCTGGCGGCCGCGGCCATGGCCGATGCAGGCGCCCATGGTCGTGGGGCGGACTGGAGCAAGGCCCGCACGCGCAATGTCAAGACGCCATGCTGCGGCAGCGGCTATGCCGGCGAAGCATGGTATGGCGAAGTCTGGGATGGCCGCCTGTTGCAGAAAGAATTGGATGCCGCCATGGCCGACGAGTTGGCCGACCAGGGCGTGCGGCCGGACCAGCGGATACGCGCGCGGCTGCTGCGGGACATCGCAGAGGGCAGGGTGGATTATCTGGCGGCGGGAGGGGCGGCATGTTGAACGGCTGGAGGGCTCTGGGCCGGGCAGCAGCAGGCTCGGACCCCGCCTATGCCGGGCTGGCCCGGGCCAAAAGAAAATTCATGAAGTCGCGCTCGAAATTCTATGGCGATTTGGCGGATTCCATCGAAGATGGGGCGAATCCCTACGAGCTCTTTTCGCGCAAGTTCGCCCTGGCGCGAGAGCGGGGCAATCCCATTGCGCCGCTGTTCGCTTTTTGGCGGCAGCGGGCGGCCTCGATGAATCTGCGCGACACCTGGGAGGGCACCATCCCCGCCGATGATTTGATGGTGATCGGCTCCGGCGAGCGCGGCGATCTGCCAGAGGCGCTGCGTTTTTTGGCCAAGGTGGTGACCATCCGCGAAAAGAATGCCAAGGCGATCCAGCTGGCGGTGGCCTTGCCCATTTTCCTGCTGTTGCTGATGACGGGCGTGCAGGTCGGCGTGGCGCTCGGCATGATGCCCATCATGGAGCAGATCATGCCGCCGGAGCGCTTTCCCATGGTCGGCAAGGTGCTTTACTACTTGTCGGCGGCGATCCGGGATTACTGGTATTTGATTTATGGGCTGCCTGCGGCCTTGACCTGCGCTTATTTCTGGTCTTTGCCGCGCTGGAGCGGGCCTTTGCGCAGCCGGCTGGATCGCCGCCTGCCTTATTCGCTATACCGCGATTTGAAGGCCAGCGAGTTCCTGGTTTCGCTGGCGGCCCTGTCGCAAGCCAATACCGGCGTGTTCGAAGCGGTGCAGTTGCTCGAGCGGGGCGCCACGCCGTGGATGCGCGGCCATTTGGCGCGGATCCGGGTTTCCCTTACCGCCAACCGCAGCTTGCTCAAGGCGATGGATACCGGCTTGTTTTCCGAGGACATTTTTGACCGGATCGCGGAGTACTCCGAGCGCAGCAATTTCGAAGACGGCATCCGCAAAATCGGCTTGACCACCATAGAAGAGATCTCGGTGAAAATCGCGGAGCGCTCGGCCATCATCCGCAATTTGCTGGTGGTGATGGTGGGTGGCTTCATTTTGCTGACCATCGCCGGGATGATGATGACGGCGCTGGAGGCGGGCAACCAGATTCAGCAGATGACGACCGGAGGGTGAAATCAGTTTGATTCTGAGGATTATTTGTTTGTTTAAGTAGTAACTTTATTTAACTTTATGGAGTGCAAGATGCGTACTTTCCCTATTCAGCCGCAGGCTGCGCCGCGCGGTTCCCTCAAGGATCAAGCCGGCGTCGACTTGATTCAGTTGTCGGTCGCCGTCGGCATCATCGCTTTCATTCTGGCGGTGGGCTTTCTGGTGGTGCCGACCGTGATGACCAATATCAAGGTCAATTCCGAGACTTCGGATATCCAGCAATCGGTTTCCAATGCCTTGAGGGTGTACGGCAGCGGGGCGGATGTCAGCTCTCTTAAGAACGAGGTGGCGGTCAATCTCAAGCTATCGCCGGCGGACCGGGTGGTGGGCAGCGACAAGATTTTGAATCGCTTCGGCGGCGATGTGTCATGGGGGGCTGCCGATGTGTATGGCTCTAAAGACGGGATAGAAATCGTCTCCAAGGGCTATTCGAAAGAGGCCTGCGCCAAGCTGGTGCCCAATGTGCAGTCGCTGTTCGCCAAAATCTCGGTCGGCGCCGAGGTAGTGAAGGACATGTCTAGCGGCAAGCCGCTGGATGTCGCCGCGCTGGGCACGCAATGCAATAAGACCGAGAAAGTCGATCTGACGCTGGACTTTTCCAAGTGAGACGCGATGCCTCGCCTGTAAGGCGGGGCCGCTTCGGAAGAAATCATAATGAAGAGTCAAGAGATTATTAGCGATGTGCAGCTGCATGTCCGCGACTGGCAATCCAGCGTGCTGTTTCCCGGCCAGGTCCAGCCTGGCGAGGCGCACAAGGGTTTTCTGTTCAAGTTGACGGAGGCCGTGCTGGCGGGCCAGCAAGAGGTAGGCCAGCGCTCCGGCTTCACCGTTACGGCGGCGGGCATGCGCTGGCGGGTGCAGCGCATGCAAGCTTATCGCTATGCCTGCCGGCTGGTGATGAACCGCGCGCCCAAGCTGCCTGAGCTGCGCTTGCTGGATTGCCACGTCAGCATGATGCTGTCCGATGAGCTGAAAAAGAGCGGGGGGCTGGTGCTGTTCTCCGGTTTGACCGGCTCCGGCAAGACCACCACTTTGAATGCCATGCTGGTGTCCCGGCTGGAGAAGTTCGGCGGTTTCGCCCAGACGGTGGAGGATCCGGTGGAAATCGTCATCGAAGGCTGGCATGGCGAGGGCTATTGCACGCAGATCGATGTGATGGATAGCGCCATGGGTGGCGAAGTCCAGTTCGACCGGCGCTTCGCGGAGGCGATCACCACTTCTTTGCGCTCCTTTCCCGCCCGCGACCGCTCCATGCTGATGATAGGCGAGGTGCGCGACGCGCACAGCGCCGCCGAGCTGCTGCGCATCGCTGTCGATGGCCATCTGGTGCTATCGACCATCCACTCCCGCGATATCCCCTCGGCCCTCAGGCGGCTGGCGTCTCTGGCGCGGGCCGGCGGAGAAACCCAGGCCGATCAGTTTGTCGCGGACTCGCTGCGCATGGTGTTCCATCAGCGTTTGGATGCCGGCGTGCCGCAGATGACTTCCTTGGACACGCGCGAGCGCAAGGATTTGTATCAATTTCTGTGCAAAGGCGAATACGCCAGGCTGGAGGGTGAGGTGGATCTGCAGCGGCGCAGGAATATCCAGATCAGGAGCATGTGATGCGCCGGAAGCAGAAAGGTGAATTGCTGGTGACCTTGGCGATCGCGGTGGCGCTGATCGGCATGTGTCTGGCCTATCTTGGCGTGCGGCAGGTCAATGAGTGGCGGGTGGCGCGCGGCCAGATACTGGGCGGCGCGCTGGCGGAACTGGGCAAGGGGGTGAACAGCTATGTCGTCCGCTTTCATCCTCAAATCGCCGACGCCTGGATCAATCATCCGGGAGCCGCGCAGCCTTTGATCGTGGATGGGGCGAGTTTGGCGGCGGACGTCACCCATCCCACCGCGGCGGAAATCGCCAGGATCGCCGGCTTGAGCGGTTTCGGCGACAAGCCGCCGGTGCCTGGCGGCAGCTATCGGATTGCCTTGTCGCCTGCGGGCGGGTCATGCCTGGTGATGGACACCTGCAATGTCAATGCCTTGACCTATGTCGATAAGCCATTGCTGCTGCCCTACCCATCGGTCGCCGACAATGTGGACTATGTCGCCGCGGCCGCGGCCGCGCAAATCATAGGCCAGAATGGCGGCGTGGCTTTGCTGCCTGATAAGAGCAAATTGCAATTTCCGGACGGCCCGCCCGCCAGCATGAGCATGAAACTGGACAATCCTGTGGCGAACCAGGGCGGAATCGTCGCGGTGCGGGGCGGCTATTTGCGCTCGGATCTTGATATGTTTCTCCGGCGCGACGGTTCTCGTCCGATGACGGGAAATTTGAACATGGACCGTTTCGACATCAAAGGCAGCGGCGCATTGCGGATGGGGGATGTTTTCTCGACCAATGGGGTCAACGCCGGCAATGATGTCCATGCGGGGAGGGATTTGACCGTCGACCGCTCCGCAAGCATCGCGGGAAGCGCGGATGTTCAGGGGGGGCTCAAGGTTGGAGACCGCATATCCGCAGGGGAGTATGTCCAGTTGAGCGGCGTGCGCGAGGGTGATCCTTGCCAATCCAATGGCTTGATCGCCATGAGGGCGGGCGAAGGCACGGTGCTGTCCTGCGTGGGAGGAAGGTGGGGGCAGCCTGGCTTCAGCGAAACCTCGACGGAGTCCGGCGCGGTGGAGGCATGCGGCTTTAATGTGGATAAGCGGACCGATTCGCAAGTTTCAGTCGCTTATTGCAAACCGGGCTTCAGGCTTTTGTCCGGCGGTTACTACGTGACGCGTTGGCCTAACTTCCTGGTTCCAGGCCAGCCTGAGCGGAATTACAAGGACTTCACCTTCGCGCCAGAAGAGAGCGCGCCCTTGAGCTTCTATGATGTCCCGCGGCCCAGTTCTGATCAAAACAAATCGCGCCAGGAAGAGCATCCCATCGACTTGTCTGTCAAGGAAGGCTGGTATATCTGGACAGGGGCGGCGGAAAACGGCTGTTGGAAAGCCGTAGCGACATGCGTGCGATGATCCTGGCGCCGCAATGATCCAAGCCAGGGCAGGAAGCGCTGAATATATCGCGCAGCCGGGAGCAGGTGGCTTCGGCTGCGCGGGTCATGCGGGGGTTTCGTTAGCCTCCCCGCCTCAGCGTGTATGACTGTTTGAACGAAACCTCCCTCTAGTTGGGCGCTTGGCCAAGCAAGGCCGTTTGCGGCGCCGTTTTCTTCCCCTTCCCCCTCGACTCCACCCTGATGATGAGCGCGAACAGCTCATCAGCCATGAGTTTTTTTTAATGACAATGACTTGCAGGCCGAATGGTTTGCGTGTTTTTTATATCGCTAATAATTATTTGCTTATTCCAAATAATTTTATTGTCGATGGCGTGGATTATGCGCATCACGGGTTTTTGGCGGCTGTTTGGTTTATTTTAAATAATAAAATATTTTATTTTAAATAATTTAATTAATAAAAGTCGGGTTGGAATGTTTTGAAAGAAGGGTGGTGTGTTCGCATTGCTACGATGATACGGCTGGATCCTGCTGGTTTTACCTATAAGCCTAGTAATAAATGCCGGTTTGCTAATCATGTCACTTCCTGAAGAAGTATTGGGTTTTGCCTGTGGATTATTGAGCGTTTTTTAATAAAAAGTTGTGTTAAAGTATGTATCTTAATAAATTATTAAATGAGCAATGAGTTGACGACGGCATTGGCTTCAGGATTGGGGTGGGAAATATCATGCTGTTTGATAGTCATTTTTCCGTGATGACGGGCGGCAAGTTCCAATCATGGGCGATTTTGATGGCGAGGATGACGGTTGGCGTTTGGAGCGCGCCAAGCGGGGTGCAGCCGGGATGTCGATCCTAGAGTTGTTGCTGAAGCTACCCCTGGATAGGGTCGGAAGGGTGAAAAGGTTTGGTATGAGGAAAATACAAGCGGTGCTGAAGGACATTGCGCAAAAAACCCTGCTGCTGACTTGTTTGATTGATGAGGCGATGGCGGTTGGCGTGTTGACCCGCGAGGATGCCGGTGAGCTTGGACGCAGGATCTGTATCAAGGAATATTTGATTCAAAGCCTGGAAACGGCGATTTGCTGGTCGGCGCAGGATGGGCAGGATTCTGCGATGGAGGAGGAGCTGCAAGGACTGGTGGGCAGCGCCTTTGAGTTCATTCGTTGGGTGGAGCGAATGTCTGAATGGCTGCAATTCAATATTTATCGAGCGTTATAGTCTGGCTTTCTTGCTCGGCTGCTTCAGTGTTTTGGGCTCAAGGGAGGCCGGGGAGGTCTGCGGTTTGGGGCGGAAAGCCCAGACTACATCAATTTAGTATGAAAATGAACTGTATTTATTTGCACTAATTTGCGTAGACTCAAGTTCGCCGGGTTCCGGACTTGACTATCGAGGAGGTCGGGAGTGTGTGACTGTGCATTGATCCGTGAAGCGGGCTGGTCATTTTGCCCAGGCGTGGCTTGTCCATGCCGGGGCAAGTCTGCTCTGCGTGAAAATGAATTTTTTAAGCCTTGTGGTACACTCTAGTAGTAATGAAACTAAAAGAAACTGTAACCGCCTGGCGGTGCCTGGGAGCTTAGGTTACTCAAGTAAACTGAGTGAGGGAATGAAATGTATGATGACGGGCGCGTATTTTTGGTGGCTGGTTATTGGACAAAGTTGAAGAAGGCATTCGCGTCAGCCTCGATTTATGTGATAGCCGAGACGGCGGCGGTCGCTTCCAGCTTGGCGAAGCGTTGCATGCCTCAGTTTCAGCCTGCTGGCACAATGAGCCTGACTGAAGTGCGACGTTATGTCGCCTATATGAACCGAATCGCATCCGGCGAGGAGGCGTGTCTGATGCAGGAAGGGGGCGCTCCGCGGGCGGGGGGCGCGGTGCCGGCTTCGCAGGTTTTTGTCGTGGTGGGTTTTTCCAAAACGCACTCCCCGGACCGCGATCCCATCGTTGCATTTGTGGTGGCCAATAGCGATGTGGAGGCCGCGATGCTGCAGCGGGCGGCCATGCCCAGCCTGTCGGTTTCCGCCGCGACCAGCTTGCCTCAGCTCATCGCGTTGCAATCCCGCATGGAGCGTGTCGCGAAGGGGGAGGTTCCTGCCCTCAAAGAGCAGGGTGTCATTCGGTGATGAGCGTATCTAGCGCAATAAGGTGTGACAAATGTCTACGGTGAACATACCGGTGTATGAACGTCAGTTTGCGGTTGTTCTGCCGGAAGAATTGCGAGCGTACTATTTTCGGGGTGAGGTGCCGTCAGCATTGCAGCGGCAGTTTGAGGAATGGAAAGCCCAGGCCTTTGTCGATGGCGCGCCGCCGCCGTCGATGACGGAAAGCAATGTCGCGAAATTCTTTTTGCGCACGGTGGCGTTGGCGGATGGCGATGCGCTTGGCGATGTCTCGCTGGCTGCCTTGTTTCCAATGAGCAATGCTTCCATTACCGCGCTGGACGCGGCGGCGGTGCGCCGGGCCGCGGTGGCTGGCCACACGTCGCTGACGAGGATGGTTGTGGATAGCGCCATCGCGCCGCTGGAAGTTGTGCCTGTGGATGGGCGAGGTCGTCACAAGGCATCGTCCGCTGTGTCTGGGGCCGGCGTCGACGCCGCAAGCGCCGCGGCGATTGATCGCAATTTGCTCGATTTCTTCCGCATGCGCGGCAATGCCAAGTATCGCAAGGACTTGATGATCAATATCACGCTGGAGGAGGCGCACTGCGCCAAGGGGCTGGCGGATAGAGTGGCGAGGAGAATGGCGGTGCTGGGCGAGTTCGAGCAAGGCTTGCTCAGGCGCTTGCTCTGCGGAGAGGCGCCGTCCGATGTGATGAAGGATGCCCGCAGTCGATCGCTCCCGCCCGCGTAAGCGGGTTTTTTTATTTGGCGCAAGAGGCGGGTGGGTTCAGAAAGACATGGCCAGGCCCAGATACCAAGCCAGGATTTCCTTTCCCTTCCAGTGAGCGATCAGGCACGCGGCGATCAGGTGCGGGCCAAATGCCTGCGGATGGCTGCCATCGATGCGTTTGAGCTGGATTCTCGCGCCGCCGTAGATGGCGCTGCTGAGGGCGCCGAGCGCGATGATCAACGGGATAGTCTGCCATCCCAGCCAGGCGCCCATTCCCGCCATCAACTTCCAATCCCCTCTGCCCAGGCCGCTTTTTCCCGCGCAAGCCTGAAAGGCGGCCGCTATCGCCCACATGGCCAAGTAGCCGGCCATGGCGCCGAGGACCGCGTCCCGCAGCGGCGCGAATAACGCTGGAATATTGCACGCCAGGCCTAGCCAGAGCAGCGCTTGAGTCAGAACATCGGGCAGCAGCTGGGCATCGTGGTCGATGAGGGCCAGGGCGGCCAGCAGAAATAGAAAAGTCATTTCCGCCAGCGCGCGCCCATCTAGCCCATGGCGCCAGCCTATCCAGGCGGACGCCAAGCCGAAGGCGGTTTCCACAAGGGGGTAGCGCAAGCTGATTCTGGCGCCGCAGGCGGCGCATTCGCCGCGCAGCAGCACATAGCTCAACAAAGGAATCAGCTGCCAGGCGCGCAGAGGGGCGAGGCAGGAAGGGCAATGCGAACGCGGATGGCGCAAGCTGAGCCCGGCGGCGTCGGGGATGGGCAGGCCCATATAGTCCGCGCACTCCTGGCGCCAGCGCTGCGCCAGCATCAGGGGCAGCCGATGGACCAGCACATTTAAAAAACTTCCCAGCGCCATGCCTAGCAGCAGCAATGCGGCGGCGCTCTTGCCGGCAGGTGAAGCGTTTAGGCCCAGCCAGGAGAAGGCAGCCAGCAGCGCGGCGATGAGCGAGGATAGGCAGGCGAGATTTTTCAAAGAATGCTTCATGGCTTTCCCACTCGGGAGGGCTGTGTTTTGCGCGGAGGGAGGATTGTGGATTGCCAATCCATCACTTTGACAAAATGTTTGATTAAGTATGTATCTTAATATAACATAATTTAACCGGAATGATGAATGGATGCTTGCGATGCGTAAAGGTCAGGACTTTGGCGAGGCGGAAAGCTTGGCGCTGGATGGCGATGCGTTGGAGCCGCCCATGGCGGAGATGGGCGGGCGTGTCGAAGAGGCTGCGCGAAAACAGGCCGAGCCGCATCGGCCTAAGCGCGATTACCGCAAGATCATTTTGCTGGTCTTGATTGCCTGGCTGTCGCTGGCGGCCGCCGGGCTGTTTCTATGGCAAAAGTTTTCCGGATATCCGCCGCTTCCGCTAGAGGCGGCGGCAAAGCCGCCTGTATCCATCGTGCTGGACAAGCGCGCGCCTGCGCCGCAGGCATCCATGCCGGCCGCGGCGCCCGCTCTGCAGGCGCATCCGGCCAATGCCGGCGCGAGCGCGAAGCCAGTCATGGCTTCTGCCCCGCAAAGTCTGGCGGCGCGGCAGCCTGCCGTCGTTTCTCAAGCCGCGCGGAAGCCGGGAGCGGATCTGGAGCGGCTGGAGGATAGGGTAGCCAAGCTCGAACAGGAACTCCACGCATTGTCCGGACGCGGGCATGGGCGGGCGCGCCCGTCCAAACCGCAAGCCGCGCATGACGCGGGCAAGGTGGTGGGCATGTCCTCGACCTCGGTCTGGGTGAGAAAAGCCGGCGGCGAGATGATTGAGCTGCGCGTGGGCGACCGCTTCCGGGGAAGCGAGGTCATACAGAGAATCGACCAGCAGGCGCAGCTGATTGAAACGGACAGGGGCAGCTACAAGGCGGGGCTCTAGCTCTCGGATAGCGAGGCGTGCGCCAGGCGACTGGCATAAACAAGGACATATCATGCGTAAATTTTTCGCGAAAATGCTGTTGGGCGACGATGCCGCCAGCAAACTCAAAACTCCGCAGCCGGCAGAGGCCGCGCCCCCGCTTGCCGCCGCGCCGGCGCGCAGCCTGGCCGAGGACGCCATCAGCGAAACGCTGAAAGGAAGCTCGCCCACCATCACCCGCGAGCAGATCCGCTCCCTGATCGAAATCGATATGGAAATCCATGGCGACATCTATATCGGTCGAGGCGTCAAGATTTCCGGGCGAGTCATCGGCAATCTGATGCCGAATGGCGCGGTGGCGGGCGGCGACCCTATCGTGATCGTCAGCCAGGGCGGCGATGTGGATGGCAATTTGCATGCGCGGGTGGTGGTGGTGGCGGGCAATCTGGATGGGGATATCTACGCCGATCATGTGCTGCTGATGCCGACCGCGCAGGTGAGCGGCACGGTCAACTATCGCCATACCCTGAGGCAAGACATAGGCTCGACCTTGTCCGGCATGGTGCGGCGAGTGGAGCAGATCGCCATGCTGGATATGCCGCCCCATCCCGCGGATAAGTTGAGCATGGACGCGCTGGGCGTGACGGATGCCATACCGGTGCTGTCGCTGGAGCGGGAGGAACTGGCCGCAGCCTCGGCGGTGTCGCCGCTGGCCAGGATAGCGGCCATGGCGCCGACCTCGTCGGGTCTGGATATCGAAAGTCTGTACCGGGGCCTGGATGTAGGGCGCGAAGCGTCGCCGCCGCTGCGTCCTGTCGCCGCCAGCGCGTGATCTCCTGTTCGCCTGGTTGTCGATGGCCAGGGGCGAAAGGGCTGGCGATGTTCAATATGGTTTGACATGGATGGCATGATGCTGGATGAGGGATTTCCGCTAAGAACGCCTGTCGACGCCTTCTCGGAGGCGGAGCGGGCGCAACTGGGCCTGGCTGCGGAGGCCGAAGCGCCGGAGAGCGACGAGGAGGATGCGCGCTGGTCGCATGTACCTTTCTTGTCGCGGGCCGTGGAGAGGATGGGCATGCTGTTGCTGCTGGCGGAGGACTATCAGGTCGAGTTCGACCCCTGCGGTATGGAGGACTTGGCCGCGGCGGCCGGATCGGCCGACTCCGGCGAGGATGCCGTATTCGCGCAGATAGCCGCCGAGTATCTCGCCGGTCTGGAAACGCTGGCGTCGATGAGCGGACGCCGCGCCGAGAATTGGCATCGCGCTATCTTTGCGCTGTATCAGCCGGAGCGTTTGTGATGGCGGGGAGGGCGTGGAGGATGCGCGGCTATGCGCGGGAAGCGGCGGACAAGATAGCGGCGCACATCGAGTCATCCGTGGAAGGAATGGCGAGACTGCGCCGGCCGGGCCGCGGCGCGGCGCGGCATTTCAACCCGGTTTCCGGCGCCATTTACCGCGGGCTCAACCACCTGATGCTGTCGCTCGCCGCATCGCCTGGCAGCTGCGATTCGCGTTGGCTGACGCTAAGCCAGATAGAAGCGCGCGGCATGAGCCTGGCGCCGGGGGCGAAAGCCGGACTGGCGTTGTTCGCCAAGCGGGTTTCAGGCTGCGCGGAGCCAGCCGCCTATGCGATAAAGGGCTGTTCCGTCTTCCAGGCCGCGGATGCGCAGGGCTTGCCTAGGCAGGAACGCGCGGCGAAGAGACAGGAAAATCCATCGCTACTGCTGGATGTCGTCAAGCGGGAGTGCGAAGCGCATTTCATGACGTCGGAACTGGCTCTTGAGGGTGAAGGCGGCCCAGGGGCGGATGATGTCGGCGCTCAAGCCTACCGGCTGGCGGGTTTGGCGGCCTGCGGCATAGGGCTGGCCGCCAGTCCAGCGCTGATGGCCGCAAGCATCGCCATCGCCGCGTTTCTGCTTTTGGATATGCTGGAAGTCGAGGGCGGCGTGGATTTGCCCTGGCGCGCGGCGTTGGCGGAGTGGCGGACAAAATTGGCCGAGGAGCCGCGGCTGGCTTTGCGCGCCGCGCGAATGGCGGAAGATATCCTGTCCGCGGTGCGGACGGCCTCCGCGACTTGGTCGCGCCGGCAGAAGATGGAAGACGCGCGGATGGAGAGCGGTTTGCTGCGGGAGGGCGCGGCGGGCGACTTGGCCAGCCAGGCTCAGATAGCCGCCCGAGCCGCCCTGAAGCTGGAGGTGTCCTTGTTCAGTCCGGCTGAGCTGGAAAATGCGCTGGTTGCGGCATATGGTTGCCAGGACGTTTTGCCGCAAACCAACGAGGCGATCCATCGAGACTTTGCCGCGTGGGCTGGCCAGGCGATTGAGGCTGGCGCGCTGGATGGCCAGGCAGCCGACGCGGAAGGCGTCTTCCTGCTGTTCTTGCAGCGCGAAGCCTTGCGCGTGGAAGACTGGCTGGCGCGGGACGAGGCCAAGCGGAGGCAATGCTGGGCGGAGAGCGCCATCGATATGCCGCGCGCGCATATGCCGGCCCTGGACGGCGAGAAGCGGCGAGTCGGCGTGCAGCCGCTGCGCGATGCGAATGGCGAATGGCTGGGGGTGGTGCGCGCTGATTTGATTGCATCAGGCTTGAGCGAGCGCATCGAGGATGGGCGCTGCCGCATGGGGCCGGAGCGGGTGTATCTGATCGGCGAAGATGCCCAGCGATTTCTTCAGGCCGCCGCATCGGCGGGATGGGAGCTGGAAATGCGCGCAGCCATAGAGGCGGATTGCGATATCGTTGGCGGCTATGCGGCCTACTATGCGCCATTGGCGGCCTATGCGCCCGCCGTGGGAGACCGGCTGCGCCTGGCGTCTGGAGAGGGGTGGATAGAGGCGCGCTTGCCAGAAGGCGATTGGCTGTTGCGTCTTGAGTGCGGCCGTCGGCAGCTTTTTCGCCGGGAAAGCTTCCATGACCATATCGAGGCCGTCATCGCGCGGGCGTCGCCGACCTAAAACGGCGTTGCCGATGAAAAAGGGAAGGCCCAGGCCTTCCCTTTTTCATGGCCGCTGTCGCGGTCACCAGTCCTGCATTTCCGGCGGCGTGCCGTCTGACAGCATGACATCCTGCATCCATTGCTTCATTTGCGACTGCAGGTTGACCGCATTCATCAAAGCGGTATTCAAGGGCGCTCGCAGCGGATCGTCTTGGGCGGTCTGCTTCAGCGCCCGCCGCAATAATGCCTGCTGTTGCTCCACGGTCGCGCAGGCGGGGGGCTGATCCGGCGCGGCCCGGCATTGGCGCAGCGCATTGGAAACCGCGTTGGCCCGCATTTGCAGCGACTGTCCGCGCGGATTCGCCAATTCCGGCGACTGGCGCAAGGCGGCCAGGAAAGGCGAAAGCAAGGCTTCGGTCTTGTCTTGGGCGCTGGCGTCGTCGACCGCCGGACCGTCGCCGGAGAGTCTGAGCTCAAGAGGCGTGACAGGCTCCATGGACGAAGGCGAATAGGCGGCCGGCCAACCGCCGGCGGCTTGGGTGGTCAGCATGATTCCGACTCCTGTTGATCGACGCCGGCAGCCTGCGACAAGGTCTGCAGCCTGGCTTCGAGTTGTAGATGGAACTGCCTGAGCGCCGCGGCGGAAAGGCCGGCGCAGTCTCGGGACAGGGTATGGAGGCGTTGCCGCAGATGCAGGCTGGCCGGCCCGACGAATTGCTCGGGCGAGAATTCGGCCGCCTGATCGGCGCAACGCATGATGAAGCGCTCATCGTCGTGATAATCGATCTGAATCGCGCCATGCCAGTTATCGGACAACAGCGCCATCAGCTCGGCTTGCCGTCCCTTGGCCCGCCTGGGCAACAGCAAATGCAAAACCTGTTCTTGCGCTGAGCCGTTCCGGCTTTGCAGCCATTCATCCAGCAGCAACAGCAAGGTGTCGGGATGGTTCACCGCCGCGGTCAGCATGTCGCGGGCCTCGGCCGAGAGCCGCGCCTGCCAGCGCGCCGCTTGGCTTTGATAGTCGCCCAGCTGGGCCGCCACCTGGTCCAGCGCGCGCAACATGCCCGCCTGGTAACCGGCCTGCCAGCCATGGCTTTGCAATGTCTCGGCCTCGGCCTGCGCCGCGTCCACAATCTGCCGCGCGCGCCGCCGCGCCGCTTTTTCGATAGCGTCGCCGCGGCGCAGTGTCTTGAGATGAGACTGGCGGATCAGCGCGTTTTCAATCGGGGTTGCTTGGCGGGGCAAAAGGGTGTCTCCCGGCCTGTTGCAAGGCCAAAGTCAATAACTGTGCGTCTGCTTGTCCCGTCGCCGCGAGGCGATCGACCATGGGCGGAAACAACAGCGGCAGGCGCTGCGCCAAAGCGGGCGGCAGCCAGTCGCGCCAGCGCAGCAAGTGAAGGTAGCCGGCGCAGGTCAGGTCCCGGTGGCTGACGCGCGATCCGGACGCGCGGCCAGGCGCGGTGCCGAGTGGCAGCCGGGCAAACGCTTGCGCCCAGACCGGCAGCCGCAAGATGGCGCCTTGCCGCAACAGCTCGGCGCGCAAGGTTTGGCAGCCCATCAGATAGGCGGCTTGCGGCAGTCGCGGCCAGTGGCGCAAGAACTTTTGGGCGGGGTTGCTGATCTCGCTCCCCGATAGGCGCGTGTCCAGGCTGTAGGCATCAATCAACATATCGTTGACGATGGCGCGCGACTGCGGGTTGGCCAGGCCGGGCGGCAAGGCCAGGCGCTGCGGAGAGATATAAGAGAGCGGGTCGAACACGATGGCCCGCCACTCCGGCTTCATTTGGGCCGCATCCGCATCGGCGGCTTGCCCGCGTTTAGCCATGCGCCGGACCTTGCCCGGATCGCTGCCGCTGCAGCCAGAACCACGCCGCCGCGGCAATCAAGCCCGCCAGGCACAATCCGCCCGCCAAAAACGGCAAAGCCGATGGGCGATAGGCCTGCGGCTGGATGGCGGCTTGCTGCTGGGCCTCGTCGCGGCGCGAAAGCACGACGGAGATATTGTCGTATTCCACTTCGGCGAAGCTGTTCTTCAGAAAGCGCTTGATGTCGTTGATCATGGGCGCCGGGTCGGCGTCTCGGTCGTATATGGCCAGGACCGAGATATGCACGGGCGGCGCGGGGCGGCCATCCTCGCCGGCTTCCAGGTCATAGCTGATGTGGACGCGGGCGGACAGCACACCGCCCAAGGTTTGCAGCGACTGCTCCAGCCTTTGCTCGATGGCCGAGTACAGCCGCGCCTTTTCCGCGCGCGGCGAGGAAACCAGCGCGTCGGCGGGGAACATCTGCGACACCTCCATCCGCGGCCGCGAGGGCAGGTTATAGGTTTTCAGCCAGTCCACCGCGGCGGCGAAGTCGGGCGGCGCCACCACGATGCTGTAGCCGCCCTTGCCCTTGTCCTGCTTGTCCGCCTCGATATTGTGCCTTTGCAGCACGGCGATCACCTCGTTGGCCTGCTGCTGATCCAGGCTCTTGAGCAATTCCTTTTGCTGGCAGGCGCAGAGCAGCAGCGCCAGCGCGGCGGCCTTGACGAGCGGCAGCCTCATGCGCGCAACAGGCTTTCCACCACCGCCACGCCTTTGCGCGCCAGGGTGCTGAGCATGGACACTTCCAGGTTGTAATTGGATGTGCGCAGTTGCAATTGATACAGCGCGGCGGGATCGGCCAGCGATTTGGCCTGTTCGACCTTTTGCATGATCTGCTCTTTTTCCACATCAGAGGCGGATGCGGATTCTGCGAAGGCGCGCACCAGCCGGTCTTCCAAGGAAACCGGCTGGTGCAGGCTGGCGCTGATGTCGCGCGTTTGCGTGGCGGCGGCGCCTGAAACGGGAAACATGATGCGTCTCCTTATGAGGGCCGGCGGCATTGCCGGCTCGGACGGTTAGCGGAAGTTCTGGATGATGGCGGCGTCGATGTCTTTGAAGGCCTTTACCACGTTGGATTGCGCGTTGCGGTACAGGTTGTATTCCGACAGCGCGCTCTGGTATTCGGCGAGCTTCTGCGGATCGGATGGCGCGTTTTTGAGTGCTGTCAACGCGCTGTCGACCTTGCCTTGAAGACCTGTGGTTTGATCGAAACTACTGCGTATGGTGTCGATATAGTATGTAGTATTTGCAGTTGGGTCCATGTTCGTTTGCCTTCTGTTTTAGAGCGTTTTTGGAAAAAACCAATGGCCGGCGTCTTGTTTGACATAGCCTTGGTCTCCGTACAGGAAGGACTTGCCCTTGAGCTTGTCGTCCTTCAATTCGATATCGAACTGCGCATAGCGGCTGCCCCATTGGCGGGTGTAGCCGTCAATGAACTGGCGGACGCGTTGCAGCGCGCCGTCTTCCAGTTCGCCGGAAATGACGAAAGTGACGCTGTCCGGCTGATTCTGGCGGCGGAAGGGCAACGCCAGGCTGGTCAGGCCGGCCTCGGCCTGCTTGGCGGCCTCGCTGTCATCCATCTCCGTGATGTCCACCCGTTCCGCATAAGGCAGTTGTTCCGCCAACTGGGCGCGAAGCCGCAGCATCTCCGGCGCCGGCAGCGCGGCGCGTTGCCGGCTGATCCACAGGCTGGGGTGGCGCGGGTCGCGCAACTGCAGCCTGAAATACGCCAAACCGGGATGGCTGGCGGCCAGCCAGCGGCTGAGCCTTTCGTTTTCCAGGCCGGCCAATATCACTTGCGGCGGATTGGGAAAATCGGCGCGCAAGGCTGCTTGCCTGGCCCAGGCGCGGTCTCTTTCGTTCTGCGCGGCGACATAAAGCAGGCCGTCATGCCCCTGCATGACTTCAAAGCGCGCGCTGTCGCCGCCTAGCAATTCTGACAGTTGCTCAGTCTGGCGCTGCGGCGCGTTTTGCGCTACCAGCAAATCCAGCGCCAACCACGCCAGGCCGCCGATCGCCGGCAGCAGCGCCAGCCAGGCCCAGCGGTTCGGTCCGGTTCGGAGAGGACGCGAGGGCGAGCTTTCCGGCCCGCTTTGAGGCTGGCGCAAAACCTCCGGCCCCCAGTCCATATGCGCGGAGCGCAAGGCCAGTTCCAAGCCGCCTATCCGGATGCGCTGGTTGAGCGGTGCTTCGCGTTCAGCCACATCGTCGTGGCCCAGTTCGCGCAGCGTGACGGTTTCGCCGACCAGGATCTCGAAATTAACGCCGCCTTCTTGCCAGGGCAGATAGATCGCATCGGCGGGCAGCTCGGGCATTTGGCGCGGGTCGGACAGCGTTTCGCCGGCGCCGGCCACAAATAGCGTTTTGCCGGGAGGCAGTTGAAACTCGCAGCCGCGCAATGGGCCATTGAGCAGCCGCAGCGTCAATTCGGCAGTGTCGATGGTGTATGGGGTCTCGGCGGACATGGAGCGGCTCAGGCCTGTCGTCTCGATTGGTTCATGGCGGCTACTCTAAGCGAGCCGCCGCCGCGCTTCCTGATGGAAACCCGATCAAAAGCCGCTGGCGCGATCATAATCATTCGCCATGTCGGGTTCGCGGAACAGCTCGGCCAGGCGCGGATCGTGCCGCCAGGCGGCCAGCCATGGGTAGCCGCCGTCTTGCAACTGCCGCAGCAAGACGATGGCGGATTCGCGGCCTTCACGCGCCAGCACTAGCGGGAGCAGGCTGGCGCGCACTTGTCGGCTGTCGATTTGCAGCGCCGACTGCCGGGCGTTGTCGCCAGTGCGAGCGTATTCCACGCAGCGGCGGTTGATTTCCAGCAGTCCGTCTTCTTCGCCGGCTTCTTGCACTTGGCGAACCAGTTCCTGCGCCTCGTCATGGCGTTGTTGCTGCGACAGCATCAGCGCCAACAGGTTTTGCAGCACCGGATGCTGCTGGCCGTAGCGGCGCAGTTGGCTGTACCCCAGCGTCACCGCTTCGTCGATGCGGCTTTGGTAGAAGGTTAGCCACAGCTTCAGAATGCCTGGCGCGATGCGCGAAGGGTCGCGGGCCAGGCTGGCGTCCAGCGCGCCTTGCGCCAGTTCTAGCCGGCCGGCCAGGAATAAATGCCAGGCGCGGTAGTAATGCAGCTCCACCGATTGCGGAGCCAATAGCCTGGCTTGTTCCAGCAAAGCATCGGCCAGCGCGTATTCGCCGCGCAGGCTGCCCAGCAAGGCCAGCAAACCCAGGGTTTGCGGGTGGGCGGCGTCCAGCTCCACCGCTTTGTCCACTGCCGCCTTGGCCTGCCGCATCGCCTGCTCTTGATCGAACAAGCTCAGTTGCGCCAGCGCCAGATAGCATTCGGCCAAGGCGCGCCAGGACGGCGCGTGGCCTGGCGCGCGCTCCACGCACTGGTGCAGCTGCGACAGCGCGCGGCGCAGGCTGGACGGCGTGTGCTGTTGCAGCTCGCGCATGGCGTTGAGATAGGGAATGGCGGAGCCCAGCGAGTCCAGTTCGCGGGTTTGATCTCCGCGTTGGCCGGCGATTTGCCGAGCCAGCAAGTCGCTCAGCCGCGCCTGCAGCGCGGCAGGGTGCAAACCGGCCAGGGCGATGCTTTCGTGATGCACCAGCTGATGTCCTGGCGAGCGGATCAATTCCACGCGCAGCATGGCGGCTTCGCCTTCGCCTTGCGCCTGGCCGGCCAGATAGTAGTCAGGCGAGAGCTGCTCCATCAGCAGCTGCAGGTCGCTCAGGCTTTGGCAGTCGCGCGTCAGCGTGGCAGGCAAGACCCGCAAGCCGAATGGCAGGTAGCGGACCAGATTTTGCACCAGCGCGCCATGCAGCGCCTGCGTATCCAGTTGGCCCTCTGCCCGGAACGGCAGCACCGCCACCGATGCGGAGCTTATCGTTTCCTCCTGGCGCGCCACCACCGCCACCGGCCGGCAAAAGCGGTATCCCTTGCCGTATACGGTATCGATATAGCGCTGCTCCTTGTTCTCCAGCAGGATGCGGCGCAGCGCGCAAATGCAGCGGGTCAGCGATTCTTCGCTCACCTCGCCGCCTGGCCAAGCTCGCTCCAGCAAGGCGTCCTTGCTGACCAGCTCGCCCGCCGCTTCCAGCAGCGCTGTCAACACCGCCAATTCCTTGGGCGGCACGCCGACAGGCTGGCCGCAGTGCGTCAGCCTGCCGTCGAAGTGCAGGATGAAGTCGCCGAAGACGAATTGCCGGTGGATGAAACCGTCCTTGTTAACCATTTTGATCTCCTGCTAAAGGCGGCGCAGGATGCGCTGATGTGTTTTTATAAAAAGTTCGTTATGATGTATATCATAGCAAACATGTTATCCTTTGTGGGTAAGGTTGGCAATGGGTAGCTTGCGGACGGATGAGTGTGCGAAGAAGGCTGTGAGCGTTTTGTGCAAGTTCTTTTGGCGCAACGCGTTTAAGGCGCCTGCACATGCTTTTGGCTAGAGTTTGGACATGAATGCGAAGGTGGTTGTTTATGTCAGCAATCGAAAATGTCAACAGCCCATGCATTCAGGACGGCCGAATGCATGGAATCCAGTGTTTCTGCAGACGCGGAAATGTGTGAATCAATTCATATAAAGGGGATAGCGGTGCGGGATATTTCTTATTTGAATGATGATGTTGAGGGGTGGTTATCTAACTACGTCCCTGGCATACAGTTTAATCAGGCTGGTGTTGCAAGTTTTTTTTCTGGCACACAGCAGTTTTTCATTCACCTCTCTCTTGGACGTCTGTTATTGACGGCTATTCTGGATGTTGAAATAGAAAATAGGGAGAGCTTGTTTGAGGCTGCCCTGGTTGTTAACTGGAGGCAACTGCAATTTCAAGGTGGCCTTGCTGTGAATGAGGATGATGATAAGCTGTATTTTTGTAAATCAATAAATTTGACGGGCTTGGCACAGGAAGAGTTGCATCAATGTCTGGATGACGGGCTTGATGCGGTTTTTATTGCCTTATCTGAGTTGGAGCGTCAAGTATTTTTTTCCAATACAAGAAAGCGCGAAGAGTTGGGTGGGATTGTTAATCAACAAGCTTGGGTTAAAAATACAAGGGTGCTTCGATGAGAGTAGGATCAGGTTCAACACTAGTAAGTAATATTGGACACACTGCCACGGATGTGAGTGTAAATCATGGATCTGCTCGAGTAGCCGCCTCGGCGGGAGAGGAGAGAAATGCATTAGGAAATGGTTCTGCTCAAGAGCTAAGAGATCTATTGGTCAGGCGTCCAAGTAAAGAATGTATTTTTGCACACTTGGATGATGAAAAGGTTATGGAAGCCTGGACTCGTTTTCGAGCGCGTTTCAGTGTTGATCCGGGGGCGACGGAGTGTATTTCGATCATAAAAAAAAATATCACAACCGGTGATTCATGTCTTGAAAATTTAGTGATTCATAAATCTGGAAAGGGGGGGGCCGGCGAGTTCACCGATAGATTAATGTTAGCTCAGAAGACTATGTTGATGGTTAGCTTGCAAAGTCTGGTGCTTTTTTGTCCGGAAGATGTTTTTCATGCGGTGACTGAATTTGATAGTGCTAATTTATTAGCGCAGGCTGCAATAAAAAAATTTGGTGAAAGTGTGGCGAGCGAGTATGAGAAAGTTGGCGAGGGTGATGTAAAAGACATACTTTTCTCGGCAGTGGGATGTTTCAAAGAGATGCTGGGAGAGCTGAAAGTATTGAATGAGATAGATGAATCCAAGCTGATATTTCTATCAGGAGTTAAGAATGAGGTAGAGGGATTAGGTAGGCTTATGGGTATGAGTCAACCTCCTGGAATTATTGACCGAGTTGTTGAAAAGGGCTGGTCTTACGCGGGATATCCAAGTAAAGAAGATGCCGGTGCGTTGTGCAATGCAGTGAGCAGCAAATTGGCCAGCTTTTATACAGTCGGCACCGATCAAGATGGAATTCCCTCGTTGTCTGTGTTGAATGATAATGTGCGCAATATTGGCGTGGCAGATTTGGCAAAGTTTATGGATGGCGCATTAAAGGAGTGTCATGAAGGTGATGCTAAGAGTTTAGAATCGGCCATTAAGATGGCTGTTGTTAAATCACCGTTTTTTAGATTGTATCACCATGAGGAGAGAACAGGAGTTTGCTTGGCTGATAATTTGGGTGCGAGTCAAATTTCCTTGCGATTGAGCAAGGCGAAAGCAAGAGGACTCATGCTCGATTTTGGAGAGGCTGCAAAGAAATATACTCCTACTAATCGCTGGGACAGTGTTGCGAATCTGGCCTCAAGCGGGAAGGGGAAGATAGATGGTTTTATTTCGGGGGCTCGAGATAAAGTTTTAGAAAAAGCAAGTGATATATATGAAGCCCTGCCTTTGGATGCGCAGCATTATATTGACATGGCCGAAGAGCACCCCATGGCTTCATCAGCCGTAGCTATGGGGATAGGTTGGTGTTTGAGAGGTTATTTGGGAGTGGCGGCGAGTGTGGTTGGCGGAGGAGGATTGCAATTGATACGTTCGCCTGATTATTCAAGACAGGCGAATAATACGCTGATGTCGGCAGTGGATGATGCTTATGTAATGGTCAGGGAGAAGTTTGAAAATGTGCCAAATTTTTTGGAAGAGCTTGACAAGAAAAAAGAAGCATTTGAAGGGGTGATTGATATGCGTTGGGACGAAAGAAGTGGCGTAGTTAGATTTAACGTATCAAAAGAAATGAGAGGCGCAGGGGTGGATGAGTTGGTGAGTGCGGTAAATTTAAAATTTATTGAATTGAATAAGAGTGACAATGTTGAAGCGATAAACAAATTGCGTGACATCTTGGGCGGAATTGAGGGTTTTAAAATAGAAGATATTCCTGCAAGCCAGGATCAGTTTATATTGGTGCGAGAAGGTGTGCCGCATTTTCCAGAAGGATTGGAAAAAATGATGCTTGATAGAGTTTCAATGTTAGGGACGCAAGCAGCCTATTCTAGAATGGCATTGGATTTTAAGATCCATTTGGCGAAGGAGTTGAGTCCTGTTATTGATAAGAAGATGCAAAGTCTTAGTAGGGTAACAAGGGGAAAGGCGGAGATATTAAAATCTGCCAAGGACATGATTTTGGAAAAAAATACCTTGGCAGAGATTGGTGTTGTTTTAGATGATGCTATCTATCGCCATAATGATTTTTGCAGAATGCATAGTCGATCACTGGGGGAGACTGCAGATATATTAAATAAGTTTAAAGCGAACTTGTCAAGATTTCAGTAAATAACTCAGCTTGGCTTTAGTTAGTAAGTGGCCGACTGATAATATAAATATATTTTTTGGGTTGAGTGTGGATGGCTGGTTTTTATGATCGTGAGTGTAGATGTCCCTTGTAATCGGTTTCAATACGGTATAGTAATGCCTATGTCGCTTGCGTGGGATTTTTTTGTGGCACTAGAATGTGCGCTGGTTGATTTGTGAGCGAAATTTGCAAGTTATTTTTCAGGAGTGGTGTTAGGTTTGGAGTGTGATTTTAACCTTGCTTGCTATGGTGAAAAATGATTAATGATTACTTGGAACTGGCGCTGGCTGAATTTTGCCAGCGAAATAAATTGCCGGCCATGCAGTTTAATGAAAATGGGCTGTGCCATCTATTGCTGGGGGATCGCATCCCAATTACGATATGTAAAACCGCTTGGCGTCAACAGATTACTCTGATTTTACAAGTTCAAGCTCAAGTTCCAAGTGTGATCACTCAGTCTTGGGTTGAAAAATTTTTTTCAACGACTCTTAATCCTGTATTCAATGAAGAGCCTACGTTAGGCTGGATCGATAGTATTGGATTGGTGGCCTATGTTAATTTGGATCAGGCCAAAAATGAACAGATCTACTTGGAGGAGGGGTTATCGAGACTCGTTTCATGGATGGAGGGGTGGGAGAGGAATACTTGTTAGGAATTAATTTCAGATCTATAAAAATTGACTAAGATATGAGCATGTAAAATCAATAGAGAGTAAATATTATGACGGCTAATATTTCAAAACTATTTGCGGAAAGAGCAAGAAGCGCAGCACCTTCTGATCATTCTGCAACACCGACTAGTGGCATGGTCGAGTTAAATGGAAATAAAACAGCAATATCCCAGATTGGAAATAAAAAAATGGATGAAGCCATCTTGATCATGAGAAGATCGGGAATCCATAGTGCAGCGCCAGCACCAGAACCTGTTGAATCTCAAGGGCTTTCATGGGAACAGACAAAGCAGCTAAATAAGTTAAAAGAAGACTTGGTTTCCAGTTATAAAGCACAAAATGTAGTTATTCCGCATGGGCACGATAATGTGAAAAAAACCAATTCATGGAGTTTCTCAGATTATGTGAATGTCAATGATCTTGAGCGGATGATTAAAGATACGCTAGGTGTTGATGTGAAGCTGAAAGTCAATGATGCCAGTCTGAAAGAGGTTGCGGAAATATTAAATACAGAAGTGGTGGAACCCCTCGGTGCAAATCCGTTAGGCAAAACAAATGAAAATGGAATTTATTTGGCTAATGATCATCCAGCATACTTTCATGAAGGTGAGGATGGAGCTCCTGATATTGATAGAATTCGCAGTACCATTGTGCATGAAAGCCTTCATGCCGCATCTCACGACGCAGCAGGATTTCAAGCATGTAAAGATGGTGATACAGGGAGAAATAATTTCGATGAAAATGTTACTGATTACTTTGCTTGTCAAATATTTCAAAAATTATATCCAGAAAGTACCTATAAGACTGGTTATTTTATAAAGGTGGTTGGCATAAAGTATCATAATGATGAAAGCGGGGGGCGTCATAAAGAAGATGTTACGTGTACGATATGGAATGGGGAGTTTGTTGATTTTATGAAGCAATCCGATCCAGATAACTTTGATGCAATCAAAACTGCGTACTTTAATACGGGTAAGTTACCTAGCTTTAAAAGCTATGAGATGGAAGCTTGGAAAAAATATACAAGCAATTTCAATACCGCAAATGGAAAGAAAAATCCTTCTTAATTGCCTTATGGATGGTTGAGAGTTTTTTCGAAGCGACTTGCCTCAATGGGATTGCCGCAGGTGATGGGCAGATGGGAGGTTGCCGCGACGATAGATGCGCTTCCTAGGCTTCGTTCAGCCGGAATGGCGTTTCGCGTCAATCATCAATGTGGAAAACTCGCCGGTTGATTGATCTCATGTTCGGTTCAATCAACCAGATTTCTGACAGCCCCTATACTCATGCCCGAGTGCCATTCATCCCCGCGAAGCGCCTGCTACGCGTTTGGCGTTCTGTTTCCATCACTTTGGTGCGATGCTATCCAGGTGAACTTGGCTGCAGCGAAGTTTTCTTGGCGGGAGTACGCGCTTCATCACATTCCCATCAGGATTCCCCTTTCTCTCCCGCCCTAAACTGCTGTCATCCCGGCATTTGCCGCAGCCAGGACAGGCGCGATGACAGACAACCATATGCTTCACCCGATGCAAACGATAGAAACGGCCTGCCGCCGCGAGGTGTCCGGCCAGGCGGCTTGGCTATTGCTGCCGCTAGCCCAGCCGGGTGCGGAGTTGAGGTTGTCCGGCGCTTGGGGCAAGGCGCAATGGCAGTTGCCTCCTGGCTGGCAGGGGCTGCTGTTGTTGGAACATGTCCGCGTGACGGTGGTGTCGGGTTGTTTGAGCTTCCACGCGGTTCAACTGGAAACCTTGGCCAAGCTGCTGGCCTTCATCGATGAGGCGCGGGCCTTGCCGACGGTGAATCCAGACGCGCGCTGCGAGCGCCTGTTCCTGGAAGATTTATCCATCTGGTCCGATCGGCGGCGTTTGGAGTATTGGTTTTTAGGGCAGCTTTTGTCGCGGGAACAAACCGTCGCGCCCCTGTTGGCGCAATTGCGCCGCAACGAAAGCTATTGGCTGGTGCGGTTTTTGTTGTCGCATTCGGCGCGCGGCGACAAGTTGCAAGCTTTGGGCGATCGCTACGGGGTGTCGACTTCGCATTTCCGCCGTTTGTGCCGCCATGCGCTGGGCAATGCCGCCAAGGCGTCGTTGCGCGATTGGCGAGCGGCGCGCTGCATGCTGGACGTGGTGGGCGGCGAGGAAAATCTGACTCGGCTGGCGTTGAAGCACGGCTATGCCTCGCCGGCCCATTTTTCCAATGAAGTGAAAGGCCTGTTGGGTGTTTCCCCGCGCGGTTTGTCCAATCTGATTCAGCTGGCGGTTAAATGAACAGGTTTGCGGTCATGGCCTTGTTGTGTGCAGGCATGGGCTTGCCATTGGCGCAAGCGGCTGAGGACAGTCCTGGCCGGGGCGCGGGCTATGTGGCGCGTCAGGATGGCTTGCGTTCTGTGTTCGACGCCATCGCCTCAAAATTGAAAAAGCCGGTCATCCTCAGCGCGCGCGCGGCGCGCAAACAGGTCAGCGGCGAGTTCGATCTGGGCAACCCCCAGGCCTTGCTGGAAAAGTTGACGCTGCAATTGGGCTTGATCTGGTATGGCGATAGCCAATCCATTTATGTCTACGATGCCGGAGAGATGCGCAACTCGGTAGTGTTGCTGCGCAATGTGCCCTTGGCTACGCTGAACGACTTCCTGCGCAAATCGGGCTTGTACGACAAGCGCTATCCGCTGCGCGGCGATAACCGCAGCGGCACCTTTTATCTTTCCGGGCCGCCGGTCTACGTGGACCTGGTCAGCAATGCCGCCAGTTTCATGGATCAGCAAAGCGAAGGCATGGATCTGGGACGGCAGAAAATCGGCGTGATCCGTCTCAACAATACCTTTGTCGGCGATCGTAGCTATGAGATGCGCGATCAGAAAATCGTCATTCCCGGCATGGCCACGGTGATAGAAAAACTGTTGCAGGGAGAGAGCAAACCGGTGGCGGCTGCGGAAGCCGCGCCTGCCAAGCCGGCAGCGGACGCCTTGGCCAATCTGCCCATGCCGGCCGGTTTGCCCCCTTTGCCCTTGCCGGGCGACGCCAAGCCCAAGGCCAACCCTGCCGCAGAGGCGACGGACCCGTTCGCCCATGTCGCCGCGGCCAGCGATATCAAGGTGATCGCTTATCCCGATACGAACAGCCTGCTGGTGAAAGGCACGGCCGAGCAGGTGCGCTTCATCGAGCGGCTGGTGGCCGCGCTGGATGTGGCCAAACGCCACGTCGAGCTGTCTTTGTGGATTATCGATATGGAAAAGGATGATCTGGACCAGCTGGGCGTGGACTGGCGCGGACAGGTTTCCCTGGGCGGCCGCCTGGGCATGACTTTCAACAGCGCGGGCTCGTTCAGCACTTTGGACGGCACCCGCTTCCTCGCTTCGGTGATGGCGCTGTCGCAGAAGAACAAGGCGAATGTGGTATCGCGCCCGGTGTTGCTGACCCAAGAGAACGTGCCGGCCATCTTCGACAATAACCGCACCTTCTACACCAAGCTGGAAGGAGAGCGCAGCGTCGATTTGCAGCATGTCACCTATGGCACGCTGGTGAGCGTCTTGCCGCGTTTTTCCGCCGACGGCCAGATCGAGATGGCGCTGAATATCGAAGATGGCCGCGAGGCGCGGCCGCCCGATTACAGCCAGGGCAATAAGGACGCTGCCACGCCGGAGGTGGGGCGCACCCGCATCAGCACGGTGGCGCGGATGCCGCAGGGAAAGAGCTTGTTGATAGGCGGCTTTACTCGCGACTCCAGCAGCGACGACCAGGCCCGGATTCCGTTGCTGGGCGATGCGCCGATCTTGGGCAAGCTGTTCCGCTACCGGCATCAGAACCTGACCAATACCGTCCGGGTATTCCTGATCCAGCCGCGCGAAATCACCGAGCCGCTCAAGCCGGACGCGGCGGAGATGACCGCCGGCCTGGCCAGCCAAAGCGGGTTGGACGTCGATCCCTTGCAGCAGAAAGTGCGCGACTACCTGGAACGGCGCGGGAGCTGGACCGGTGGACATTAGCGGCAGGACGCTTGCCCATTCGGCCTTGCGCACCGCCAGGCAACAGGCGCAGCTGGATGCTAAGCGTGAAGCGCGCCAGGCGCCCGTGCATCAAGACGAGTCTCAACAAGCCCAGGCTGAATTAAACGAGGCCGAGCAGGCGGAGGCGGCCAGTCCGGCCGCTTTGCAGCAACGCGCGGCGAAGTCGGCCAATGGCATGGCGGCGATGCTGGCCCAGTTTCGCAACCGCCGCGATTACGACAAGAAGCGCAGCAGCTTGGCGGACAGCTTCGAGCGGGTGCTGGAGGAGGACGTCGAATCCAAGGCCGAGGGCATTCTCAATATGGCGCAGTCGCCCGACGCTTCGGCGGAGGAGCTGCTGAACCAGGCGCGCCGGCAGTTTCCCGACGATAGCGATTTGGTATTGGTGCTGCGTCAGCTGGCGCGGCGCAAACAGTTGGATGAGGCCTCCCGCAAGCGCCTGCGCGAGGCCTTGAAGCAGGCCGAAGCCGAGGCGGACCCGCAGACGCTGAAGGCGGGCATCAACAGCGCGCTGAAAGCGCGGCTGTTCGGCGCGGCCTTGGCCATGAGCCCCAGCCTGCTGCGGGCGAGCTATCGGCAGTTCTTGCAAAGCGAGGGCGCGGAGTCGGAGATCTATCAAGACTGGGTGGCGAGCTATGGCTTCGAGCATCGCCGCGCCGTGCTGGACTTTGTAGAGGGCGCGCTGCTGGCGGATATCGATTCGCTGGACCCCAGCTGCTCGCGGCTGGAGTTCGGCAGTCTGCTGGGCCGGCTGACTCAGCTCAAGCTGCTGCGTTCGGCGGATTTGCTGTTTGTCGGACGCCTGCTGGCCAATCCTCTGGTTTGCCGCTTCAACCCCAGCGAGGCGGACTGGCTGCTGTTGATGCTGTCGCTGTTGCAAACGCCGCAGCAACTGGATGGCTTGCTGGCGGAAACGGTGGGCGACACCGCCTTGCTAAGCCGCCACGCCGACCGCTCCGGCTTGCTGCAAGCCTTGTATCAAGCGTGCAAAGCGCTGCCGCCCAGGCTGTTTCCGGATGAGGAGTGGCAGGAAGCTTTGCTGGAGGAGTTCCGCTATCTGGCCAATATCGCCTATCGGCAGGAGCAGATCGAGCGGCGCAGAGAGCAATGATGCCGCTGCCCTTGGGTTCGCATGTTTTGTCAGACGCGCGCGTCTGCATTTTCTGGATGGATGAACGGTGTTGAATTCTATATTGAGCGGCGCGCGGGCGCGGCCGGAGCTGCTGATTCTGGTGCTGATGGTGATGATCATCGCGATGCTGATCATCCCATTGCCCACCTATTTGGTGGACTTCCTGATCGGCCTCAATATCGTGCTGGCGGTGCTGGTGTTCATGGGCTCGTTCTACATCGACCGCATCCTGAGTTTTTCCACCTTTCCTTCCGTGCTGCTGATCACCACGCTGTTCCGCCTGGCCTTGTCCATCAGCACCAGCCGCCTGATTCTGATCGAGGCGGACGCCGGGGAGATCATCGCCACTTTCGGCCAGTTCGTCATTGGCGACAACCTGGCAGTGGGTTTCGTGGTGTTTTCCATTGTCACGGTGGTGCAGTTCATCGTCATCACCAAGGGTTCGGAGCGGGTGGCGGAAGTGGCGGCGCGTTTTTCGCTGGACGGCATGCCCGGCAAGCAGATGAGCATCGACGCCGACCTGCGCGCCGGCATCATCGACGCCGACGCGGCGCGCGAGCGGCGCAGCGTGCTGGAGCGCGAAAGCCAGTTGTATGGCTCCTTCGACGGCGCGATGAAGTTCATCAAGGGCGACGCCATCGCCGGCATCATCGTGATTTTCGTCAACTTTGTCGGCGGCATCGCGGTGGGCGTGTCCCAGCACGGCATGACCCTGTCCAACGCCTTGTCCACCTATACCATGCTGACCATAGGCGACGGCCTGGTGGCGCAGATTCCCGCGCTGTTGATCGCCATCAGCGCCGGCTTCATCGTCACCCGCGTCAATGGCGACAGCGACAATATGGGCCGCAACATCATCGTCCAGTTGTTGGGCAACCGCTTTGTGCTGGTGGTGACGGCGGTGATCGCGCTGGCGGTGGGCATGCTGCCGGGCTTCCCCATGTTGGTGTTCTTGATCCTGGCCGCCGCGCTGGGCGGCTTGTTTTACTACCGGCGGCGAGGTGAAAAGTCCGCCGCGGCTCCTCAAGCCGGCGCGGCGGGACGACAGGATGGGGCGCCCAAGCCGGCCAAGCCAGCCAAAGCGGGCAAGTCCGCCGCGCCATCCGCTCCTGCCGGGGGCGCCGGCGCGGAGGATAAGGCCGGCTCCTTGCGCTTGATAGAAAACCTGGACCAAGTGGCGACCGAAACCATCCCGCTGATTCTGCTGGTCGCGCCGTCGCGGCGCGCGGAGCTGGAAAGCTTGAAGCTGGCCGAGCGTCTGCGCAGCCAGTTCTTCATCGATTACGGCGTGCGCTTGCCTGAGATGCTGTTGCGCGACTCTCCTAATGTCGCGGACAACCGCGTGGCGCTGCTGATCAACGAGGTGCGCGCCGAAGAGTTCGCCGTGCATTTCGACCTGCTCAAGATCATCAATTATTCGGACGAACTGGAAGCCTTGGGGGTCAAGCCGGTGTTCGAGCGTCAGCAAGAAGGCCAAAGCGCCTGGGTGAAACCGTCCGAGCGGGACAAGCTGGCCAAGCTGGGCTATCAGCTGCGGCCGGCGCTGGACGAGTTTTACCAATGCCTGGCGGCCATGTTGTCGCGCCATGTCAACGAATACTTCGGCGTGCAGGAAACCAAGCACATGCTGGATCAGCTGGAAAGCCGCTATCCGGATCTGCTTAAGGAAGTGCTGCGCCACGCTACGGTGCAGCGCATCGCCGAGGTGTTGCAAAGGCTGCTGACCGAGCGGATTTCGGTGCGCAATATGAAGCTGATCATGGAGGCGCTGGCGCTGTGGGCGCCGCGCGAGAAGGACGTGATCAATCTGGTCGAGCATGTGCGCGGCGCGATGGCCCGCTACATCTGCCACAAATTCGCCCAGGGCAATGAGCTGCGGGCGGTGATGGTGTCGGCCGAGGTGGAAGACGTGGTGCGCAAGGGCGTGCGGCAGACTTCCGCGGGCGCCTTTCTCAATCTTGATCCTTCCACCTCTGAGGAGTTGATGGATTTATTCGGCGCGGGGCTGGGCAGCTTGGGCGTGTCCAATAAGGACATGGTGCTGCTGGCCTCGGTGGATGTGCGCCGCTTTATCAAGAAATTAGTCGAAACCCGCTTCCACGACCTGGAAGTGGTGTCGTTCGGCGAAATCGCCGACAGCGTGTCGGTCAGCGTGATCAAGACCATTTAAGCGGGAGTGGGGAATGATGGAAAGCAGCTGGAAACCAAACCGAGCCGCCGCTGAACGCTGGCTTCATGGGGGCAAGCGATGAAGCCGCCGCGTCTGCTGCGCAGGTTGGCGTATCCGCTGCGCTTGTCCGGCCCCATCATCGAAGCGCTGCTGCCGGATGTGGCGATAGGCGAGCTGTGCGAAATCCGCCGCAGCTGGCAAGACAGCGAGGTGGTGGCGCGCGCCCAAGTGGTGGGTTTTCATGGCCCGCGCGCGGTGCTAAGCCTGATCGGCAATGCCCGCGGCTTGTCGCGCGAGGCGGTGCTGCAACCCACCGGTGGCGCCTTGTCGGCCTGGATAGGCGATGACGCGCTGGGCGCGGTGATCGACCCCACCGGCCAGATCGTCGAGCGCTTTTGCGAATCCGCCGGTTTGGCCGGCGGCCGGCGCGGCATCGACGTCGATCCGCCGCCGTATTCGCAACGGGTGGGCATACGCCAGCCGCTGTTGACCGGCGTGCGGGTGATAGACGGTTTGCTGACTTGCGGCATCGGCCAGCGGGTGGGCATTTTCGCCTCGGCCGGCTGCGGCAAGACCATGTTGATGCATATGTTGATCGAGCAGACCGAGGCGGATGTGTTCGTGATCGGCCTGGTGGGCGAGCGCGGCCGCGAAGTGACCGAGTTTGTCGAGGCCCTGCGGCAGTCGCACAAAAGCGAGCGCTGCGTGCTGGTGTACGCCACGTCCGATTATTCCTCGGTGGATCGTTGCAACGCCGCCTTGCTGGCCGCCACGGTGGCCGAGCATTTCCGCGAGCAAGGCAAGCAAGTGGTGCTGTTCGTCGACTCGATGACGCGCTACGCCCGCGCCCTGCGCGATGTGGCGCTGGCGGCAGGGGAGCCGCCGGCGCGGCGCGGCTATCCCGCCTCGGTATTCGACAGCCTGCCGCGGCTGCTGGAGCGGCCCGGCGCCATGGGCCAGGGCAGCATCACCGCTTTTTATACCGTGCTGCTGGAAAGCGACGACGAGCCGGATCCGCTGGCCGATGAAATCCGCTCGATTCTGGATGGCCACATTTATTTGAGCCGCAAGCTGGCTGGGCAAGGCCATTACCCGGCCATAGACGCGCTCAAGAGCACCAGCCGGGTGGCCGGACAAGTGACGGAGCGGGCGCATCAGCAAGCGGCTTCGGCGGTGCGGGGATTGATGGCGCGGCTGGAGGAGCTGCAAGTCTTTATCGACCTGGGCGAGTACCGGGCCGGAGAAAACGCCGACAACGACAAGGCGATGAAGGCGCGGGACGCGCTGCGGCAATGGCTGCGCCAGCCCATGGATCAGCACTCGCCATTCCAGGCCACGCTGCGAGGCATGCATGAGCTTGTTGCCTAAGATAGGCGCGCTGCTGCGGCGCTGCGAACTGGCGCAATCGCGCTGCGAACAGGCCTTGGCGCAATTGGCGCGGCGCGATGCCGATCTTGAGCGGGAAATCGCAGCGATGAAATCGCAGCAGGACGGCATGCGCCAACTGTTGCTGGCGCAGCGGCCGGACGGCGAAGTGATGGCGCGGGATGAGTTGTTCGCCTGGCAGCGGACGCAAGCCGTCTTGCGCCATCGCATGCAAGACCTGGATTTCCAGATGGACCGCTTGCGTGAGGCGCGCGGCGAAGTGAGGCAGGAGCAGGAGGCGCAAACCACGCTGCGAAAAAGTTGGCTGCGCAAAGAAGATAAGTACCAGCGTTGGGCCAGGACGCAGCGCAGACTGCGGCGGCTGGAAATGCTGAGTCGAGAAGAGAGCGAATTGGAGGAGAGGACAAAATGGGCATCGTGATGCCGGGCGCGGGCCATGGGCGGGCCGCATCGTTGGGAGAAGACGCCGACGGCGTGGTAGCACTCGAGCGCATCGCCAAATCGAAAGCGGAGCGTGGCAAGAAGCGCTTGGATTCCGCGGCTGAAGAGGCGTGCGCGTGGCTGGCGTATGCGCCGCCGATAAGATATTTGGCCGAAGCGCCGCGGGTGGCGGAGTCGTTTGCCATGCCGGCGGAGCCGCCATCAGGCGCTGCGTCTACGCGCGCAGCCGATGCATTTCCGGAGGCGGAAACAAGTGTGGACAGATCCAATGTCGAGAGTCAGGCGCCGACGGCCCAGTTGAACGCGGCGGCTGCGTCTGCCGCGCTGGGTTTGGGCAATGTGGGCGGGCCGTCGCCTCGCTTGCCCGGCGTGACGACGCGGGCAGCGCTGCACGCGGCCATTCCAGCTGCGGTAACGGCGCCGCGCCAGCTCAAACCTGCGCAAGCGGGAGCCCAGGCGCAAGAGCGGCGAGGCATCGCCAGCGTCAAGTCCGCCAGCCATGTCGCGCCGCTTGAGAGACTCGGCGTCTCTTTGTCGCCTAGTCCTTTGCTGGATCCGCCTGCGCATCCGCTTGGCGCCAAAAATGCGATCCGGTCTAGCCCGCTCCACGCTCATGCAGTCGGAACCGGCGGGTTGCCGCGTCGTACAGCGCAGCCGCAGCCGCAATCGGGGCACGCTCAGCCGGTCAGGGCGGGGTCAGTCGTCCCCGCTGATCATCGCGCGCAGGGCGCGGCATTAGACCAGCATGCGTCGAATCCGCCATCCGCAAAATCCATCGCGGCCCATTTCGCTGACTTGCAAAGAGGGCACGAAACGATAGGGAGGGCGGAGAGCCTGGCGGACGTTCCTGGCGGCATGGCGCGCCAGCCGGAGTTAAAGCACGTAGCGAGGGCGGGCCTGCATCAAAGCAAGCGGGAGGCGGAGTCCATCGCGCCGCATGCGCCTGCGCCCGCCAGGTCGGCAATCCATTACGCAGAGGCGGAACTTGCGCCTGCCGTTGCGTTGTCAGTCCAGGCTGAGACGAATGCCGACACGAGGCAGCCGGAGGTGGCGCCGACTCGCGGCGCATCGGCTGTTGCCGCGGTGATGCGGGAGCCCGCGGCGGGCGATGTTTCGTCCGCTTTGAATTTGCCCGCGCCTTTGCCCCCCGTTTTGCCTGGGGAGGCTGGCGCTTTCCAAGGCAGCGTCTTGAAGCTATTCGCCGAGTCGGCAGAGCAGAGCCCTAGGGGGCTTACGCGAGAGGCCGGCCTCATCCCGGAAACGCGCGGCGCGGATGCGCCATCCCGTAAAAGCGAGCGTGCGCATGAGCTGGAGCCAGGCGGCTTTGAGGCAGGCGTTTGGGGGCCGCGGCCAGCGCTGTCGCGCGGGAGTAAATCCGAAGCGCCCCAGTCTCCCGCAGCGAAAAAACTGCCGCCGCAGAGCCGTCAGGCTGCGGAACCGGACAAATCTCCATCGGGCATGAATTTTCGTTTTCAAAGCTGGGGGGAGGAGCATGCGGTGAAAATCACGGCGGAAAACAGTCCCTCTGGTTGGCAACTGCAGCTTCAACCCTCCGACAGCCTGGTGTCGCAACGTTTGAGCGAGCAATGGGCATCCGGCGATCCTCAGCAATGGCGGCTGCTGCAGGGAGAGGGAGAAGGCCGGCGCGATGCGCCGCCGCGGCAGGGCGAAACCGAAGAGGATGAATGATGTTGCGTTTGCGGCGAGTGAATAGCCAGGCTATCCACCTGGCGGCGATGGCTGAGCGCTGGCGCGGAATAGGACTGGAGGCGGAGATCGCGCGGCCGTCACGCGCCGGAAGATGGCTGCCGTTGGGCGATGAGCAGCGTCGTTGGCATGGCTGGCTGGAGCATCGCGATTGCCTGCGGCGCTTGTCGCCGCAACTGGCTGGCCTGGCCAGCGGCGCGGCGTCGGAAGGATTGTTGGCCGAGCTGATCGCCGCCAGCGCGCAGCCGCAGGAATGGCCTATGCCGGAGCTGGCCTGCCGCCGGCTGCGGGTGGGTGCGATCGTGGCGGGAGACGCCTTGCCGGCCGGCGACATGCTGAGAGTGGAAACTCCGCTGGGCGAGTTGTGGCTGGACCGCGTCGAAGCGCCCCTGCAGGCCTCCGCTGCTTGGGGCGCCTGCCTGCGGCGCTTGTCCTTCCCCTTGTGCTTTGTATTGGGCCATAGCCGAATGTCGCTCGGCCTGCTGCGCAGCGTGGCGGCGGGGGATTGCCTGCTGATCCAGAATGCGAGCGCCGTGGTCGCGTGCCAAGGCCAGGTGGTGGGGCGTTTTCAACAATTGGATGAGGGGATCACGATGACTTGGCAACAAGAAAATATGGCGCAAGACGAGGAGCAAGCGGTATCCGATTTTCAGCGCCTGCCGGTGCGGGTGGAGTTTGTCTTGCAGCGCAGCCAGTTGACGCTGGAGGAACTGCAAGCTTTATGCCAAGGCAGCGTGTTGCCGCTGGAGGCGGACGCGCAGCGCCGGGTGGAGGTGAGGGCCAACGGCGCGCTATTGGGGCGGGGCGAGCTGGTGCAACTGGATGGCCGCATGGGCGTGGAGCTGGAGCAATGGCTGGGGAGCGTCGACGATGTCGAATGATATTTCGCTGATAGCCTTGATGGCGTTTGCCACGCTGCTGCCTTTCTTGATCGCCTCCGGCACCTGTTATATCAAGTTTTCGATTGTGTTCGTGATGGTGCGCAACGCGATGGGCCTGCAGCAAGTGCCTTCCAACATGACGCTCAATGGCATCGCCTTGATGCTTTCAATGTTCGTTATGATGCCTATTGCACAGCAATCTTATGAATACTATAGAGACGAACACGTCAGCTTCGCCAGCATCGATTCGATAAGCGATTTCGTGCAGAACGGCATGGAAGGCTACCGCTCGTATTTGCAAAAGTATGCCGAGCCGGAGCTGGTGCGATTCTTTGAAAAAGCCCAGGCCCAGCGGCTGGGCGCGGAGCCGGCCAGCGTGGCCTCTACTGAGCCGGCGTCGATTTTCGCGCTGTTGCCGGCTTACGCGCTCAGCGAGATCAAGGGAGCGTTCAAGATCGGCTTTTATCTGTATCTGCCTTTCGTGGTGGTGGATCTGGTGATCTCCAGCGTGTTGCTGGCCCTGGGCATGATGATGATGAGCCCGGTCACGATCTCGGTGCCGGTCAAGCTGGTGCTGTTTGTGGCGCTGGATGGCTGGACGCTGCTGTCCAAGGGGCTGGTGCAACAGTATCTGGATGTGCCGGCTTAGGAGGGCGCGGAATGAATGACTTGGTTTTCGCCAGCAACCGCGCCTTGTACCTGGTGTTGCTGATGTCGGCCGGGCCCGTCGTGGTGGCGACGGTTATCGGCTTGCTGATCGGCCTGTTTCAAACGATTACCCAGCTGCAGGAGCAAACCCTGCCTTTCGGCATCAAATTGGTCGGCGTCAGCCTGTGCTTGTTTTTATTGTCGGGCTGGTATGGCGAAACGCTGCTGGGCTTCGCGCACGAGGCGATGCGGCTGGCGCTGCGCAAGGGATAGCCGCATGGCCGCGGGATTGTATTTCGACATTCATGGCTGGGCGGCGACGGCGGCGCTGGGCTTTGCCCGCGTGGGGCCGGTGTTCTTCATCTTGCCGTTTTTGAACAGCAATGTGTTGACCGGGGTGGCCCGCAGCGCCATCGCCATGCTGGTGGCGCAGGGCGTATGGCCGCATGAGGCCGGAGCCGCCATGCCTGTCGATATGCCGCCGTTCCCGCTGCTGCTGCTGCGGGAAACCATGATAGGCCTGCTATTGGGCGTGCTGCTGGCCTGGCCGTTCTGGGTGTTCCATGTTCTGGGCAGCGTCATCGACAACCAGCGCGGCGCCACCTTCAGCAGCAGCGTGGACCCGGCCAACGGTGTCGATACCTCGGAGCTGGCCAATCTGTTCAATCTGTTTTCGGCGGTGATCTATCTGCAAGGCGGCGGCATGGCGCTGATGCTGGAGATGTTCGCGCAAAGCTACCGGCTGTGCGATCCCTTGTCCGCCGGCATGCCTGCCTTGCAGCCGGTGCTGGGCGTGGCGGGGCGGATCATGGGCAAGGCCGTGGTGCTGGCCAGCCCCATGATCGCCGCCTTGTTGCTGACCGAAATGACTTTGGGGCTGTTGTCTCGCTTCGCCCAGCAACTCAATGCTTTTTCAGTGGCGATGACGGTGAAGAGCCTGGTCGCGCTGATCATCCTGCTGCTGTATTTCGAACCGGTGCTGTCGCGCGCGGTGGGGCAGCTTTCTGTTCATCCCGCCGCCTTGAGCGTCTGGCTGCCCGCGCCGAGCTGACATGGCAGAAAAAACCGAACAACCCACTCATAAGCGGCTGCGCGATTCCGCCAAAAAAGGCCAGTCCTTTAAAGGGCGCGACCTGATTATCTGCTGCATGACGCTGGCCGGCGTGGCTTGCCTGGTGTCCTTCGGCTCGCTGGTCGAGGTGATGGGCATGTTCCGCCAGGCGGTCGCTCATCGTTTTCAACTCGAAATCCATGGTTATGCGCTGGCGGTGCTGTGGCTCAGCGCCAAGCTGATGCTGCCGGTTTTGCTGGTCTGCATTCTGTCATCCGCCTTGCCCTCCCTGTTGTTCAGCGGCTTCGTGCTCGCTACCGAGGCCTTGAAGCTGAACTGGGAGGCCTTGAATCCGGTGGAGGGCGTCAAGCGCTTGTTCAGCCTGCGGACCGTCAAGGAGGTGGTGAAGGCGCTGCTGTATCTGGCCAGCTTCATGGTGGCCGGCATGGTGGTCTGGAATAAGCACAAGGTGCTGCTGTTTGCCCAGCTTTACGGCACGCCGGCCAATCTGGCGACAGTTTGGCGCGAACTATTGCTGTCGCTGGTGTTGACCTGTTTGGGCTGCATCGCGCTGATCGTGGTGCTGGATACCTTGGCCGAATACTTCTTGTTCATGAAGGACATGAAGATGGAAAAGGAGGAGGTGAAACGGGAAATGAAAGAGCAGGACGGCAATCCGGAAGTGAAGTCGCGCCGTCGCGAAGTACATATGGAGATTCTGTCCGAGCAAGTGAAGTCGGATGTGGCCAGCTCCAGGCTGGTGGTGGCCAATCCCACGCACATCGCCGTCGGCATTTATTTCCGGCCGGACTTGTCGCCGATTCCGCTGGTGTCAGTGCTGGAAACCAATCAGCGCGCGCTGGCGGTGCGGGCGTATGCGGAGAAAGTAGGCGTGCCAGTGGTGCAGGATATTGCGCTGGCGCGACGAATTTACGCCACTCACAGGCGTTACTCCTTCATCAGCCTTAAGGAAATCGACGCGGTCTTGCGCTTGCTGGTGTGGTTGGAAGAAGTGGAGAACGCGGGCAGCGTTCAGTCCGAAATGGACGCATCGACCGTGCTTGCCGCGGAAATGAGCGATTCTTGAATGTGAATGATGGTTTAACCGGGTTTAATGCATGGAATGGAACGCTCGATGCATGAACAGGATTGGAAAAGGCCAATCAGCCCGGCTTGAGATCAATTATCTAGGAGTGAAGTGATGGATCAGGCTAATGAAATGAATGATGAGCGCGTGGCGGAGTTGATCTGGGAAGCGATTAATGAAGGCGCGACTTTGAAAGACTTGCACGGCATTCCGCAGGAGATGATGGATGGGTTGTATGCCTATGCCTATGATTTTTACAACAAGGGCAGGCTGGATGATGCGGAAGTCTTCTTTAAATTCCTGTGCATCTATGACTTTTACAATCCTGATTACATTATGGGGATGGCGGCAGTCAGTCAATTAAGAAAAAACTATCAAAAAGCTTCGGATTTGTATGGATTGGCATTCGCACAGTCAAAGGATGATTATAAGCCTGTCTTCTTTTTAGGACAGTGCCAATTGATGATGAAGAAAGCAGCCAAGGCGAAGCAATGCTTTGAATTGGTTTGCGAGTACAGTGATGACGAACCTTTAAAGGGTAAAGCCAAGCTGTATTTGGAAGCCATGGCTGAGGTGGATAATGAGAGTCGGGAGCCTGAGGAGGAAGGGGTATGAACTGGGCGGTTGATAGAGGTGGGTCAAATTATGATGCTGTTAAAACGGTTGTTCATGGTCAGGTTCGTAAGGATGATAATTATGTTGCAAATGTAAACTCTGTTCATGAACAAATGCTTACGGTGGATGGAGATAATGGCACTGTAGATAGCACACCTTCCAATGCGCCTAATTTGTCCCCGCCACCTCGGCTGAGTCGCTCTGGCGTCTTGGCAAAATTTTTAGCCGAGTTAATCAGTCTTATCGGAGACTCGAATGTTAAGGATTTGGAGTCGAAGCTTGAAATTTACAAAGCTCAAATGAAGTCTGCTCAGGAAAGCGGGAAAAAGCTATCGGATGAGTTTGAGACCGCTGTAAACAATTCGGAAACTGCGACGAGTGATTATAAGAGCAGTAAAAGCGAATATGAAACAGCGCGCAGCGTTTATGACAATGCGGTGAGTGATGAGGGGGGTGCAAAGAGTAAACTGGATGATCTTGATAAGAAAGGTGTGGACAAAGAGAGTGACGAGTACAAAACCGCTAAAAATGCAGTAGAGAGTGCGACGGCTAAAGTCACATCGGCTGAAAAGACAGTTAATGGTTTGAAAACGGCTTTAGATGCCGCTGAAAAAAAAGCGACAGCGGCGGCAAATAAAGCAGATGCTTGCCTAACCGAGTGCAATAAGGCGGGAGTGGATAATGATGCGGTAGTCGCCAATGGAAAGCGCCATCTTGGAAATTTGGCTGAGATGACGTTATTGTTGGCGGATGCAAGTAAAACGATGGGTGAGGATAGTGAAAAAAGCTTAAATAACGATCTGGCTATATTCAAAGCAATGCAAGATGCAAGAATAAAGGAAATGGATAAGAAGGCGGAGGATATTGATAAGCAGGAAAAGAAGTCTGAAGCCCTGGGTTGTATTGGTAAGATTCTCGGTTTTTTGGTGACCCTTGTAAGCGTGGTTGGCGCTATTTTCACCGGAGGGGCTACTTTGGCGCTAGCTGTGGTGGGCTTGGCGTTGATGGCCGCGGATGAGGTATGCAAGGCGGTTACGGGGAAGTCATTCATAGAAGCGGCTTTGAAGCCTTTGATGGACAATATTATTAAGCCCCTGATGGAAAAACTTGGGAAAATGCTTAGCGGTATCCTGATGGCTTTTGGTGTGGATAAAGAAACGGCCGATATTGTCGGCAATGCATTGGCTAGCGTGGTCGTGGCATTAGTCATGGTGGCGGCAGTATCAATGGTGGGGAGGGGGGCTGTAAATAATATGGCATCCAAGATGACAGACCTGATAGCGGATAAGCTAGGGAAATTTATGCCCCAAATTCTAAAGGATTTGGGAACTGGGGTAAGCCAAGGCATGGGGAAGACGACGCAGCGGCTCCAAAACTTCATGAGCGGTGGAGATAAAGAGACACAAAACCTCATTGAGCGTGGCGCCAACTATGCGCAAACTGGAGGGGTTGTGCTCAAGGGGGGGACAGATATAGAGAAGGGATTTGCTGAGAAGCATAAGGCAGATGCGACTGCTGATTTTATGGTGGCAAAGGCATCGATGGATCAAATAAAAGAATGGATTCAGCAGTCTATCGATACATTTAATAAGGCATTCCAGGGGACTCAGGATATGGTGGTTACCATATCCGGGTATATCGCCAAGAATGAGGAAGCAGGCAAGTTCGTTCTCAGAGAAACAAAAGCGTAATTAGGAGATTGCCATGGATGTCGCGCTCAAACTAGGGTTTTCCCAATGTGTGGTGATGGATGATCACACGTACTCCAGCAATGATCCGCTTCCTGCCAAGCCTGGTCGAGTTGCTGATGTGGTGCAGGTAGATGTTGAGGTTGTGATAGGAAAAGATGCGCCTGGGTTGGCGACGCCGGTGGCGGAGAAAAACACAGACAGTATCACTCCTTGGAAAGCTAAACTTAAAGTGGAAGTCGATATCAATGGAGGCGATGATATTAATATTGCCGGCATGTCGAATCCAATGATCAATATGTTGATATTGATTATAGAGATAGCCGCTAAGATGAAAATAGTAGACGCCAAGTTGAGCGGACAATTTGCTCAGTTGCAATTCAATTCGACGGAGAAGGCTGCGGATGCAAAGCGGGCGGAAGGCATTGCCAATATGATGAGCGCAGTTTTTCAAGGGGCGGCAGGGATTTCGCTAGGCATGGGAGGCGGTCTTATGAAAGCGAATGGGTTGAGCAAAGAAAGAGATTTCAATCTTTCAATGGAAAAAAAAGATCTGATGCCTGCAGGGAAAAGTGGGAAAGCACAGGATCATTCCGATGGTTTTGAAGTGGACCTTAAGTTTAAGGCTGAACTGGCAAAAACAAGGGGCGATACCATGATGAATTTGGCAACGCCGACGGGGGCTTTGCTTTCTGCGCCCTTTCAATACATGTCGGCATCGTTTAATGCGGACTCCATGCTTTTTAGCGCGGATGCTGAAATGTGGGGACGAACCTCGCAGGATGCCGCAGATGCCAAAAAATCCATGGGCGATTTTATACAAGAGTTGTTTGGCGCTGTCGGAAAGTTGATTGACAGTATTGATGGCGCGGCTAGTCATGTGGCGCAAAAAATATGCTAGAGAGATTGGGCGGCGCGCCTGTGGCGGTTTGGACGTCAGATAATTTTAATGCAAATGAGGATAGGCGTAATGTCCTCCCTGCAGCGTCTCAAGGAGACAAACCATTATCTGGCAATGAGTTGAGTCTTTTGCAAGATGCAGGGAAGAAAGCGCGTAGCTTAGGTAGTGCGCAACGTGCAATTTCGGAAAAGGTTATTGCCGGTAATGTGCCATCATCTGATGATGTGGCGGCTAAAAATCTGGCCATGCATCAGTTGAGTGGGGCTATGCATGGACTGGATGCGGGAGGCTTGCCCTTGGCACGATTCCCGAAAGCAAGCTTTGTCATGCCGGAAACAGAAGGCTTCGCGCGATCGGCAAGGTTTAAAAGGGCTGCTTTTGAAAGCGGCTCATCAAGTGAAGGAGCTGATATCCTCGCTTCTGGCGACTTCAAGCTGTGGGGGGATGTGGCTGGTTATATTGGAAATATAAATAAAGAATATTTGTTGAAATATCAGGAGATTGTTGCTGGCTATACTGAGTTTTATAAAAAATTCAGCTCTAATGTGTTGGCAAATTTAGGTGGATGGGTTCACGATGCTGGGGATAAGGGTGATAAGGTAAAGATTGATAAGGATAAAATACAGGGGGCCTTGAAAACGCTGAATGATGAATTTAGTAAAGAAGATAAAGTTCTTTATACTGGAGAAAAGGCGGCGGAGTTTTTCAAGGATTTGACAGGAAAAGAAGCGGCTCAGGATACCAAGGCGGGTGGCTTTTGGTATTGGAATAACAAAATTTATGTCAATACGGATTGGTCAGCTAAGGACGGGGCCGATAATGGCGTGCTACAGGTCATGATTCATTCTCTGGATGGAGATGGCTTGGATACAGAAATGAACAGCGCAAAATTCCAGGCCTGGAAATCAGGGTTCGATTCGGAAGCTGAACAGTTGAAAAACACTTTGCAAACGCTGACGCAGAAATACAGCAATGCTAACTCGATATTCGATAATCTGGTGAAGGTATTGAGCAGCACGATTACGGCATGTATGGAAACGGCAAAAGCGTTTTTCCAAATATAAGGCGGAGAGCGATGTGTTAGGAAGTGTAGATAATGCAACCATCTCCACGCAGATGGAGGGCAGAGTGAGGCGCGTGTTGCATGTCAGTTTGGGCAGGGCGGAGGCCAGGCTGCTTCCGCATCTGCGTTTGGTTGACGATTTGTACGCTGACTCGATGGAGCTGCTGGATATGGTTTTGAGTCTGAATAATGAGTTTGGCATCGATATCCAGGCTCAGGATGTCGCAGCGATGCGCACTGTCGCCGATGTCGTCGCGGTGATTGCGCGTCTGACAAGGGGGGAGGAGGCGGAGGGGAAACATCTTGATGCGTGAAGCGGCGCCTCTGCCCGATCTGACCATGCTGTCGAGTGCTCTGCGCGCCGGCGAGTTCCGAATGTGCTATCAGCCGCAGCTATGTTGCCGGAGCTTGAGGGTCGTCGGCGCCGAGGCCTTGATGCGTTGGAACAGCAGCGTCGTTGGACGAGCGGTTAGCCCGGCGGAATTCATTCCGCAGGCCGAGCGGAATGGCTTTATCGTCGAGTTGGGCGGTTGGAGCATGTCTGCGGCCTTGCGAGAGTTGTTGCGCTGGCGGCGGGCGGTTTCGCTCGAGAGTGGTTTTCGTTTGGCGATCAACCTCTCAGGAAGGCAGATGACGGCAGGTTTGCCGAGCAAGGTGGCGGCCTTGCTGGAGGAGGTGGAGGTCGCTCCCGAGTGGGTGGAGTTGGAAATTACGGAATCTTACAGTCACCAGGATATCGGCTTGATGGCGAATGTCGCCTCGCGATTGCGCGACATGGGCTTGGGCATCGCCATTGATGATTTTGGCACTCGCTTTTCGGTGATGGAGTATCTGCGGCGCATGCCGGCGACGCGGATCAAGATCGATGGCAGCTTGACCCGGCAGATACTGGTTTCGCCGCGCGACTATTCCATCATGCGAAACCTGATCCGCATGATAGGCGAACTGGGCATGGAGAGCGTGTGCGAAGGCGTGGAAACCGCCGAACAATTGGCGGCGATCCAGGACATGGGCGCCGATTGTTGGCAGGGCTTTCTGTTTTCGCCCGGGGTCACCGGCGAAGCTTTCCAGTCCTTGCTGGGCGATGCCCGCCAGCAATGAGCGCGGCATGAAGCTGCGCATGGCCGGCCTGGGGTATACTCCGACGATTCTGCGGCGGCAAGCCGCATAATCGTATCGGGGTAGAAATGGCGGAACAACATTCCCTTTTTGGCGGCGCGCAGGAAACCATGGCGCGCGGCGCTTGGCAGGCGGGCTTGCCGGCGGTGCTGACTTTCCCGGATGAGCGGCCTATCGTCGGCAGCGATCTGGATGTGTTCAAAGAGTATTTCGGCGCCACTGTGGCGCAGGCGCTGGCGGCGCTGGGCATTCAAACCCACGGCCGCTGGTCTACCATCGTCAAGAAAAACGCCGACAAGCCGGTGGATGGGGCGATCGCCAATCTGGTGCGCTGGTATGCGGCGCATCCCGAGCGTTTTCCGTTCGGCCAGGTGGATATGCCGACACTGCGTTTGCGCTTGTCCATCAATCAGGATTCCTTCGCCCAATTGTTTGGCCGCCGCAAGGTGGCGGTATCGCATTGGGAGCGCAAGCAGGTCAAGCCTGAGCCGCAAGTCCAGATCATCGCCCGCGAAATCGACGATTTGTTGAAGAGCTATGAGCAGCAGGCGGAGCAGGAGCGCGATGGCTCGCCGCGGATGATAGTCCAGCATCTCTTCCATAAACTGGACGAGGTGGAGCAGGACAAAGCCCTGCGGGGCAAGAGCGAGATCTTGGCGGCGATCCGCGAAACCTTGTCGATGCAGGAAAAAAACATCCTGGTCAAACAGGAAACGACTACGCGCAGCCTGGATATGCTGCATGAGTTCATGGACATCGCGGCCCTGAACGCCAGCTTGATTCCCGCCTCTCCTCCGCGCCGCAAGGCTGTCGTGGCCGCCGCCGCCAACGACGATTGACCGCCGGCGGCGGCTCAGGACGCCGCCGCTAATTCTCCCACTCTGATCAGCGCGCGCTCGTAAGCTTCGTTCCAGGGGTAGCAGCAAGACAAGCGCAAGCAGTTGCGATAGCGGCCCTTGGCGGAATACATCGCGCCCGGCACTACGGTGATGCGTTCGGCCAGCGCGGCCTGAAACAATTGCATGGTGTCGGCGTGGCTGGGCAGCTCCACCCACAGCAGGCAGCCGCCGGAAGGCAGGGTGGCGCGGGTGCCGGCCGGGAAATGCTGCGCCACCGCGCCGCGCAGTTTTTCCATCTGGCTCATGAAATGGCGGCGGATCAGCCGCAAGTGGTGGTCGTAGCCGCCGCTCTCTAGATATTCCGCCAGCGTTTCCTCCAGCAGCGCCGGCTGTCCCAGGCTGCTGGAGAATTTCAGCCGCCGCACGGCGCTGAGGAAGCGTCCGGGCGCGATCCAGCCTATGCGGAAGCCCGGCGCCAGCGTTTTGCTGTAGCTGGCGCACAGCAGCACCCAGCCGTCGCGGTCGTAGGCTTTCACCGCATCGGGCGTGGTCGCGCCGTAGAACAGGTCGGCGTGCGGCACGTCCTCGATCAAGGGCACTTGATAGTCGTTGACCAATTGCGCCAGCCGCTGTTTGGCTTCCGGCGGCATGGTGCTGCCCAGCGGATTGTGCACGGTGGGCATGGCGACGATGGCGTTCAGCCTTTTTTCCGACAATAACAATTCCAGCGCGTCCAGCGCCAAACCGCTGGTTGGGTGGGTGGGGATTTCGATCACCGACAGGCCCAGGTCTTTCAGCATGGGCAGCATGGCGAAATAGGTGGGCGATTCCACCCCCACGGTGTCGCCCGGCTTGCAGGTGGCGCGCAGGGCCATTTGCAGCGCTTCGGTGCAGCCATTGGTGATCACCAGGTCTTCGGCCGCCAATACGCAGCCCCAGCCCACCGCCCGCTGGGCGATCTGGCGGCGCAGCCTTTCCGATCCCGGCGGGAAGGGGTAGTCGGTGGTCAGTTCCGGGTGCTGGCGCAATAGCCGGCCCATAATGTGCTTGAAGCGGGTGGTGGGGTAGAAGTCGCTGCCGCGCGGGCTGGCCAAGGACAGGTCGATGAAGTCCTCGCGCGTTTGCGCGCCCATCACCGCCTCGATCTGGTCCACCACCTCGCCGGTATGGTGGGCGGCGCTTTGGCGGCGCATGCGCGGCAAGGGCAGGCTGGCGGCCGATTTGACGTAGAAACCGGATTGCGGCCGCGCCTCTATCAAGCCGCGGTCTTCCAGGGTGCGGTAAGTTTGCAGAATGGTGGACGGGCTGACCTTGTGCAGCGCGCAGGCCTTGCGCACCGAGGGCATCCGTTCGCCCGGCCGCACGGTGCCGTCCTGGATCAGGGTGGTCCATTCATTGACCAGCTGTTGGTATAGCGGCTCTGCGCTCATGTTGCGCTGCTCCTGTCGGTACAGTTGGTGGCGTTTGTAACCATAACAGTTTGGCAATCTCAAAACTGTTATGGTCTCAATTCTATTTTTCTGAATCTGTAATTGTCCAGTCCAAACGCTTAATATGGCTGCCATGAATCGGGGCGGTGCCTCGTCAATGCCGGCATGGGCCGGTTGCGGTTTTGGAGTGGTCATGAATCTGCTTGCGCTTGTCACTTACCTGCTGGTGATGTCCATCACCCCGGGCCCCAATAATCTGGTGCTGGCCTCGTCCGGCGTGAATTTCGGTTTCTCCCGCACTTTGCCGTCCTTGCTGGGCATGGCGCTCGGCTTGTCGCTGCAAGTCGGCATCCTGAGCGTGGGTCTGGGCGCTCTGATGTCGGCGATGGAGTCTCTGCAGCTGTATCTGGCCATCGCCGGCTGCGCGTATCTGCTGTGGCTGTCCTGGGGCATGGCGCGCGCCGGCAGCGTGAAGGGCGGCGAAACCGGCGCCAAGCCGATGGGCTTCATCAGCGGCGTGATGTTCAATTGGCTCAATCCCAAGGTATGGCTGATGGGCTTCAATCTGGTGATGGTGTTTCTGCCGGCGCATATGAACCCGTGGCATGCCGCGGCGCTGTTCGCGCTGATCACTTTTTTCACCAGCCTGCCTTGCATCGCGGTGTGGGCCGGCTCCGGCGTGGCGATCCGCCGCTTTCTGGATTCTCCGCCGCGCCTGAAAGCGTTTAATTGCAGCATGGCGGCCTTGCTGGCGCTGACTGCGATGTGGCTGTTGGCGGAAATGATGCCGGCCAACTCCATGGCCGCCTGGATGGCTTGATAAAGTTTCTGCAGCCCGCGTTTGCGGGCTGTTTTGTTGGCAGCGTACAATAAGCCCCTTTGCGTTTCTTTAGAGTCCCATCCATCATGATCCGTACCCGTTTCGCTCCCAGTCCCACCGGCTATCTCCACATCGGCGGCGTGCGCACCGCGCTGTTCTCCTGGGCCTTTGCCCGCAAGAACAAGGGCGTGTTCGTGCTGCGCATCGAAGACACCGATCTGGAGCGCTCCACGCCGGAATCGGTGAAGGCGATCATGGACGGTATGCACTGGGTGGGCTTGGACTACGATGAGGGCCCGTTCTACCAGACCCATCGTTTCGACCGTTACAAGGAAGTGATCCAGCAACTGCTGGCTTCCGGCGATGCCTACCACTGCTATTGCAGCAAGGAAGAGCTGGAAACGATGCGCGCCGAGCAGGAAGCGCGCGGCGAGAAGCCGCGTTATGACCGCCGCTGGCGTCCGGAAGCCGGCAAGACCCTGCCGGCCGTCCCGGAAGGCGTGCAGCCGGTGGTGCGCTTCAAGACTCCGCTGGACGGCGTGGTGGCTTGGGACGACGCGGTGAAAGGCCGCATCGAAATCGGCAACCAGGAACTGGACGATCTGATCATCGCCCGCCCGGATGGCAGCCCGACCTATAACTTCTGCGTGGTGGTGGACGACTGGGACATGCAGATCACCCACGTGATCCGCGGCGACGACCACGTCAACAATACTCCGCGCCAGATCAACATCCTGAAGGCGCTGAACGCGCCGCTGCCGGTGTACGGCCATCTGCCGATGATCCTGAATGAAGACGGCCAGAAGATGTCCAAGCGCCGCGACGCGGTCAGCGTGGTGGACTACGCCGACAAGGGCATTCTGCCGGAAGCGCTGCTGAACTACCTGGCGCGCCTGGGCTGGGGCCACGGCGACGAAGAGTTCTTCAGCATGGAGCAGTTCGTCGAGTGGTTCACGCTGGAGGCGGTGAGCCCGTCCGCCAGCCGTTTCAACCAAGAAAAATTCATGTGGCTGAACGCCCAACACATCAAGGCCGCCGACAACGCGCGTCTGGCCGGGCTGATCGCGCCGCGCCTGGCCGCCGCCAATGTGGATACGACGAGCGGCCCGGCCATCGGCGACGTGCTGGCGCTGGTGAAGGAGCGCGTGCAGGATCTGAACGCGCTGGCGCTGGAAGTCGATTACTTCTACAAAAAGCGCGAGCCGGCCGCCGCCGATGTGGAGAAGCATCTGGCCGGTGACGCTGTAGCGCGCATGGGCCGCTTCGCCGACCGTCTGGCCGCGCTGGAAGCCTGGACCGCCGAGAGCATCCATGAGCTGTTCAAGCCCTTCTGCGCCGACGAAGGCATCAAGATGGGCCAGCTGGGCATGCCGCTGCGCGTGCTGGTGTGCGGCACCACCCAGACCCCGTCGGTGGACGCGGTGCTGGCGCTGATCGGCAAGGAAGAAGTGCTGCGCCGTATTCGGTTGAAGTGATCATGTAGAGTTTTGTAGTGAAAGAAAAGGCGCGTCGATGACGCGCCTTTTTTACATCCTTGTGCCTGTCCCGTCCTGGAATAAGTTGACACTTTTTCGCCGTAACGAAGGAGAGTCACATGGAATCAAGGATTAAACGTACCCAGCAAGACTACAGCCTGGCTTTTAAACTGTCGGTCGTAGAGCAGGTAGAAAAAGGCGAACTGACTTACAAAGAGGCGCAACGCCGCTATGGTATTCAAGGTCGTTCGACGGTGCTGGTATGGTTACGTAAGCACGGTTTGCAGGACTGGAGTGCCCAGCCCTCCCGTAGCGCCCAGGGGATCGCGATGGGGAATCAAGGCAACAAGCCGCTGACGCCAGAACAGCGGATCAAGGAACTGGAAACCCAACTCAAAGAGGCCAATGAGAAGGCGCAGCTATTCGAAGCGATGCTTGAGGTCTTGAAGAAAGACTACGGGGTGCGCGTAGTAAAAAAGCCTTCGGGCAGGTCCTTGCCCAAAGGCTCGTCCAGGGGTTGAGCGTGGGCCGGGCCTGTCGATATGTCCAGCTGAGCCGCCAGGCCTATTACAAGCGCCGCCAAAGCGAAAGCCATCGTGCCGAACGGAATGGCAAAGTGATCGCGTGGGTGAGGGACGTGCGCTTGCGCCAGCCCCGACTGGGAACGCGGAAGCTGCACCATGTGCTGCAATCGCGAATGGCGGAAGCGGGGATCAAGCTGGGACGGGACGGTTTGTTCGATCTGTTGCGTACAGCCCGCCTGCTGGTCGTGCCGCAGCGGGCGTACCATAAGACCACACACAGTCACCATCGCTTTTACCGCCATCCTAATCTGCTCAAGGCCGGGCCGCACCAAGTCGTCCCGACGGGGCCGGAGCAGGTCTGGGTGGCGGATATCACCTACTTGCCGACAGCGCAGCGGTTTGCTTACCTGAGTCTCGTGACTGACGCTTACTCAAGGAAAATTGTTGGGTATCACGTGCATGACAGCCTGCAGGCGGAGGAAGTCAGCGGAGCCCTCAAAATGGCCTTGCGGACGCGACGTTCACGGCAGCCGTTGATTCACCACTCCGATCGCGGCATTCAGTATTGTTCGGCCTACTATCAGCAGATCCACGAACGACACGGGCTGATGTGCTCAATGACGGATGGCTACGATTGCTACCAGAATGCCCTGGCAGAGCGGGTGAACGGCATTCTAAAAGGCGAACTGCTGCTGCATCGCCCAGCCGATTTGCAGCAGGCGAGGAAAATGGTGGAGCAGTCGGTGAGGATCTACAACCAGGAGCGCCCTCACCAGGGCTTGAAATACAAGACGCCCGATGAGGTACATCGGGCGTCTGTCGCGAGCATCTGACCAGCGCATGCGGCGCGCTGGCAGGTGTCAACCTATGTCAGGACTGGACATTGAATAGAATTTCTGATGGATTTGCATTTTCTTTATGAGCGAGGTTGTTCTTTTTGATTGTCATCCAATAGTCTAGTAATAAAAGTTCTTGAATGTTTGACTTGAATGACGGGCAGCCGCTCTTGCCGTTGTACCAGTGTTTAGCACATCCTCCTCCACAAACTGGGAAAAGTGGGCAGTTTGGACAGGGAGACATATTTTTATGAATGTCTTTATACCATTCTCGAGTTATTGCCTTGTCATTTTTAATCAGCTGAATGGTTTGTAAGTTGCCAATTTTATATTCAGGTTTCTCGTACTGGGCTGTGTAAGGAAACTCATAGCAGGGATATATATTTCCAAATGCATCATACACCTCGTTGTCTGGCATTACTACCATGCATGGAGCAAAGCTTCGATCTGGAATTTGGCGGCCAACGGCGAAGCCTTTATTGATTGCATATATGATCCAGCTAATCATTTTGTTGCTAAAATCGGCCGCGCTTAGACTGTCTCGATCAGCATTGTTTCCGCCCCAGTCTGATATTGGATTGAAGGATAGGCTGATCCCTTTTTTTTGTAAATTCTTTTCTGATAAGTAGTCGATTAATTCAGTAACTGAGTCTTGGTTGTGTTGATTTATGTTGATGCGAATTATGATATGGCTTTTGTTTCCAGAGTACTCGGAAAGTGATGTTACTTGTTCAATGTTGTGAATGATTGTGGAAAAGCTCCCTTTCCCATTCTTTAATGGCCGGTTTTCGTTATGTATAGGTTCAACTCCATCGATTGTTATTTGAAATCGATTTATTTTTGTGGATGCTAGTTTCTTATAAACCTCCGGCTTAAGGCTGAGTCCGTTTGTAATCATAAACCCATCATATTTTATATTATTCTCATTGCAATACTCTATCAGATTATTACTAATGGATTGGATTTTTTTTAACGCCAAAATTGGCTCTCCACCATACCATGTTATATGAAGATACTGATGTGAATTTTTACTAATCGTGCTTTTTATCCTGTCTAGCATTTTAATGCTAAGGTCTTGTGTAATATTATCTTTGCTATGGCTTTGTCCGCAGTAATGACAACCGAGCTGGCAATTTGCTGTGGGTTGTATGGTTATTGATAGTGTGGTGTTTTTTTTGTTCTCACTTTGATTTATTTGAAGAATCTGTTCGAATTCGTTTTCAGTAGGTGGGATAAGTGCCTCACACTCTACTAGCTGTTCAATGATTTCTGGTGGAATGGATTCGAGCATGTTTTGCTCTAATGCTTGGAAGGTTTTTTCTTTTATTAGGAAAGTTTTTCCACTTCGTGTTGCAAACAGGATACGGCTGGGCTCTTCTCTGCCGGGTGGTTTAAATGGTGCGGATGCAATAAGGTATTTTGATTTGACATGGGTTGTGTTCATTATGAGTAGGCCTCTTGCTATATTCTATGGTTATAATTATTTTCAAACTTTTTATTATTATATAAATTTGGTGTGGGGTGTTTTCAATTTTCGAGTGATGAGATGTAATCATGTGCTGCAATTGGGTGCTCAATAATGGTTAAGCTGTATTATTTTATTGCTTATGTTTGTTTGGTGTGAGGAGCAGCCCCAAAAGATGTGATTTTCGGGGCTGCTATTGTTAATTACTGAGCGCTAGAGTAATTATCTTCACATGTTACAACTTTATAGCCTCTTGAGCAGCTATCCTCTGCGTCATACTGTATGCCGCCAGAAATATATTGAAGATCTTGTTCTTCAATTTTTCCCATTTCAATCAGTTCGCTAATTTGATATTTCAGATCATTGTTTAGCATTTTAAATTCCTTCTTTGAGATTGGAGGTGCGATTTCATGAAAATTACTTTTTACAGATTGGCACAGGTTAAGTGATTTTCTATGGAATCGAGGTTGATTATTTTCTTGATTTTAATATTTGTCAAAAAAGTTTGCGCGCACCGAATATTACTGTGTCATTTTTGCTTGTTTCGATATGGTTTAGCCCAGTTGGTCTTTTTCTGAAATTACTTTTACGTATGGTTTTTATTCAATTTACTTGACATGTTATTGTCATGTTTTATTGTGGGTGTGATTGGGGTTTTGTTAATGGTATGGACGCCCCTCCCCTAGGTTGGCATGGTGGCGTCATGGTGAGGCAAACTCACGCCATCGAGCTGACAGACAACCGCCAGGAATATACGCAAATTTACCTTCGCTATTGACGCAAATCCCGGCCGGTGAGTCGATAGCCTGTGTGAGCGGTGATGGGGTTTTCGATGCCAAGGCGTGCCATGAAGCGATTGCCGCTTGAGGAGCGATCGGGTGCATCACGACGCGCAAGAATGCGAGGCCATGGAAAGGAAGCTTGCTGGGTGTGCTGGTACGAAACGAAACTCTCCGGGCCGCAAACAACTCGGCAGAGCGCTTTGGCAGAGTTGGAGCGGCTACCACCACCGCAGCTTGGTGCAAACCAAGATGCATTGGTTCAAACTGCAGGGTGAAAGGGTGAGGGCCCGGCATTTCGATGGTCAAGTGGCAGAGCGACAAGTGCGCGTAGCGCTTTGAACCGCAGCAGTATGCTGGGCTGTCCTTGCATGGTGGCTGTGGCGTAAATCCGTTTGGGGAAAGGGTGTCTCGCGCTGTTCAGGATTTATGCAACAACGCGAATCCTCATTGCAATACAAATTATGGTATTGGAGAGGTTTGTTGAATTGAATCAACTAAAAGCTGCTAACAAAACCTCGTAGAGCACCTGAGGCAAGGCGCACTGACACAGACAGTGCAAGCAGTACGGCAAGTCAGCGCAACGCAGCATCAGGGTTTTGTTAGTAGCTCTAAGGAGATGTGCGGCGAGTGACGGGATAGGCGTCGCAAGATATGGGGCGCTACCGGCGCATCCACTGCCAACTTGCCATGCCGGCCAGGGTCATCAGCAAGGAGCCGCTAACGTGAACGGCGATGGCGCTGAAGGCGGGCAGCAATTGGCCTTGGCGCAGCAAGTCCACCACTTCGGCCGAAAACGTGGAAAAGGTGGTGAGGCCGCCGCAGAAGCCGGTGATGATCAGGAGCCTCCACAGCGGAGACAAGCCGGGCATGTCGGCGAACAGCGCGACGGCCAGGCCTATGATGTAGCCGCCTATCAGATTGGCCGCCAGGGTGCCGGGCGGCAGCGAAGGAAACAGGCTGTTCAGGCGCATGCCGAGAAACCAGCGCAGCAGCGCGCCGGAGGCGGCGCCAATGGCGATGGCGAGTATGGATTTCCACATGGCGTCGGACGAAGGTTTGGTGAGGTGCATGCATTTTGCCCGGCTCCTGGCTTGGCGTACAGGCGGATGGATTGCGGCGCAGGAGAGGGGGATGGTTGAGGCCTGGCGGAGCGGGGCCAAAAAAAAGAGCCCCATCGGGGCTCTGAATTGCACCTTCGCTCAGGTGACCAGATTTTTGGCCTGGCGGCGCAATCATCCGGTCGCGTCCGGCTCGCTAAGCCTTGCGGGCATCGCGAACTGACGGAGTGATTATCTCTGCGGCGGGGTTTGGGCGGTAGCGTGATTGTTGAGGCCTTCTGTGACGAGGTGTAATAGAAATGCCATTCGCCTTAACATTTCAGCAAAACACTGGGGTGGAATATGCCAAAAACGGCAAGGCGCAGGCGCGGCGGAGTAATCGGGTTATGATTTGGACATTTCTAACGAGTCGCGGGAGAGAGTTGTGACGCATGAACTGCCGGTTTTGGATACGCGGGCCATCACGATGCGCTCGGGGGACATGGATGCGGTCGGGCATCTGAACAACACTTATTACTTCCGCTATCTGGAGCAGGTTCGGATCGACTGGCTCAATGGCCTGGGCTATGGGATCGAACCGGAAGGCATAGGCCCGGTGCTGGCCAGCACCAGTTGCGCCTTCCGCAAACAGCTGACCTATCCGGCCACGCTGGACATCACCATAGAGCTGGAAAAACTAGGCCGCAGCAGCCTCAAGCTGCGTCATCACTTTTATCGTCAGGACGATCCCGGCGTGGTCTACGCCAGCGCCGAGGTGTTGCTGGTATGGGTGGACTACAAGGCCGAAAAGTCGGTGCCGATTCCGGACGGCATCCGGGAGGCGATTGAGCGATCGCTCCCGGCCGCGGGGACGGATTAAACAGCGTCCGGATCGAGTTTGCGGCGGATCAGGTCGCGCAGTAGGAAGCGGCTGGGGTGGACGGCTTGCATCAGGTCCAGGGGCAGCGGCGCCGGCTCGTTTTCCAGATAAGCCGCCAAGACTTCGCCGGCCAAGGGCGCGGTGATCAGCCCGCGCGAGCCGTGAGCGACATTGACGAACAGCCCCGGCAACCAAGGGCTGTCGGCCTCTGGCCGGTTAGTCGCGTCGCGGGCCATCTCGCGGTAGGTCTGGACAAAGCGGCGGGCATCGACCAGCGGGCCGACCAGCGGCATGTAATCGGGGCTGGTGCAGCGGAAGGCGGCGCGGCCGCCAATCGGCGCTTGGCCGTCGCCTGCCAGGCTTTGATGCAAGGCGGGAGCAAGCTTGGCCAGCATCTGCAGATTTTCCGCGTGCTCCTCATCTTTGACTGACAGATCGTCGGTGTCGAATTTAAAGGTCGCGCCCAGGCAGTGGCTGCCATTCCGGGCCGGCGAGATATAACTTTCCCCGCACACGACGGCGCGTAGCCGGCTGCTGGTTTCGGTCGCCGCCATCGCGCTGATCTGGCCGCGTATGGCTTTGAGCGGCAGGTGGCGGGCGGCTTCGAATTGCCGGGTCTCCGCCGCGCCGGCCAGCACCACCACGGCGGCGCTGGCGAGATCCGTTTCGCTGCTGCCGGCGGTCCATAGCCGGCTTGCCTCGTCGTAGCGCAGGGACAAGGCTTCACGATGCGTTTGAATGGCGATATTGGGATGCGCGGCCAAGGCGGCGACCAAGGCCGGCGGATGCACCCAGCCGCCTTGCTCGAAGAACAATCCGCCGGATGGCAGCGGCAGGCCGGCTATCGCCTCCGCTTGCGGTTGACCGAGCTCGCGCATCACTTTTTCACCCAAGCCCAGCGCGGCCAAGGCGCTCTGCTTGTCCGCTTCTTTTTGATCCTGCGGCAGTTGCAGCACGCCGCAGTCATCCCAGTCCTCGCCGACTGGCAGCTTGTCTTGCAATAAGCGCAGGCTGTAGGCGTAGCCGGACAGCACCAGCCGGGTGAGCGGCGTCAGATGCGGCGACAGCTTGGTGTAGAGCACGCCCTGCGGATTGCCGGAGGCCGCGCCGGCCAGGGCGGGCAGCTTTTCCAGCAGCGTCACTTGCCAGCCGCGTTGCGCCAGACTGTGGGCGCTGGCCGCGCCGGCCAGTCCGCCGCCGATGACGATGGCGCTGCGCTCAGGCCATTGCGCATTGGGGCGGGCATACCAGGGCGCTTGCCAGTCTTGCTTGGGCGGCTCACGCAGCCAGCCTTGGCTGATGTGGCGCTTCTGGCCATGCCCCGGCGCTTTTTTCACTTCGAATCCGGCCGCCGCCAAACCGCGCCGCACGATGCCGGCGCTGGTGAAGGTGGCGAAACTGGCACCCGGGGCCGACAGCCTGGCCATTTGGTCAAACAGGCTTTGCTGCCACATGTCCGGATTTTTGGCTGGCGCGAAACCGTCCAGAAACCAGGCGTCGACGCGGGCGTCAAGCTGCGGCAATACGTCCAGCACATCGCCTATCATCAATGTCAGGGTTGCGCGGCCGCCGGCCAGTGGCAAACGGTGCCAGCCGGGCGTCATCTCGCCGTATTGGGCCAGCAGCGGAGCGGACCATGGCTGCAGTTCCGGCCATAGATTCAGTGCCTGGCGCAAGTCATCCGGAGACAGCGGAAATTTTTCGGCGCTGACAAAGTGCAAGCGCGCGCCGGCCGGCGCATGGGCATCGAACAGTTGCCAGGCGCACAGAAAGTTGAGGCCGGTGCCGAAGCCGGTTTCGGCGATGCAGAAGCCGCCGTCCTCGGGCAGCGCGGCGAAGCGCTCTTGCAGTTGGTTGTGGCGCAGAAAAACATGGCGGGTTTCGTCCAGGCCGGCGTCGCGGGAAAAGTAGACATCGCCGAACACGACGGAAAACGGCTGGCCGTCTTGCCATTCCAGGGCGGCGCGGGAAGGTTCTTGTTGAGAGCTTGTCATGCGTAGGCGGCCTGCGGCGGCAGGCGGAGCGTCGGGCGGAAAGTAATGCGGCATTGTCGCATGTCGTCGGATGACAGGCCAGGCGCGGGCGGGATACGGCTGTCCGCCTGGGTAGGCGCGCTGTAAACTTGGCGCATACTTATTGACAATGTCATTGCGGTGCGGCAATTTTGCGGATGGATGAAAGCTTTCTCTTTATTCAACAATGGCTTGGAATAGAATTCATCAGTTGCAGCAGGCCGCCGTGTCGAGCGGCCGCTGCGGCAGGGAGGCGGGAGATGAAACGGGCGATGAGCATAGGCAGCAGGCTGGTGTTGACGCAAATTCTGCTGCTGGTTTTGGCGGCGGCGGCGATTGTTTACCCGCTGTACCGATTCAGCGAACAGGTGATGCAAGAGCGCACCCAGCAGGTGCAGCGCCAGCTGTTGGCGCAGTCGCTGAACATGATTGATGGTTTCAACGAGTCGCTGCGTTTGTCCACGCGGCAGTTCGAGAAGGTTTTCTTCGCCGAGTTCAAAGGCGTGTTCAGCCTCAAGCCGGGACAAAAAGCCGAGGTGGCCGGCGTGTCCTTGCCGGCCATGTATATGGGCGATGTGTTGATCAATGGCAATGAGCAGATGGTGGATCATTTTTCCACGGTCAGCGGCAACGTCGCTTCCATTTATGTGAAGAACGGCGACGATTTCGTCCGCGTCGCCACCACGGTGTTGAAGCAGGATGGCAACCGGGCCTTGGGCAGCGCCCTGGAGCGCGCCTCTCCGGCATACGCCAAATTGCAGGCTGGCGACAGCTACGTCGGCTTGTCCAGCCAGTTTGGACAGGATTACGTCACCAGCTACAGCCCGATCAAGGACGCCGAGGGCAAGGTGATAGGCGCGACTTTCGTCGGCGTGGGCGCCACTGAGGGCATCGCCAGCCTGTTGGTGCGGCTGGGCAAGGTCAAATTGGCCGAAGGCGGGCATATCGATGTGATAGACGCGAATCCCGGCTCGCCCAATTTCGGCAAATATCTGCTCCATCCCAAGCTGAGCGGCAAGCCTGCGGATCAGTCGCTCGATGCGGGCGGCAAGGCCTATCTGCGCGAGCTGTTGCAGCAAAAGGAGGGCGATATGGAGTCCTGGCTGCCGGACGAGAAGGGCAGCAGCGCGCATATGATTTCCTATTCCAGCTTTGCGCCATGGGGCTGGCTGGTGGTCAGCGACGAGTCCAAGGCGGCCTTGCAGAAAGATAATCAGACACTGCTGCTGTGGCTGGGCGCCGGCTGCGCGCTGCTCTTGCCCCTGCTGGGCGCGGCCTTGTGGTTGGTGGCGCGCCGCTTGGTGACGCGGCCGGTGCGCAAGCTGGTGAACGAGGTGGCGGCGATACGGGACAATCACGATTTGCAATCCCGCTTGCATTTGGCCCGCATGGATGAAGTCGGCGAGATCGGCCAGGCGCTCAACGGCCTGCTGGAAAGTTTTCAGCATGCGTTGAATCGCACCAGCCATCATGCGCTTGACCTGGACCGCGCGGCTCAGGAGTTGTCGCAGAAGGCGGACGCCGCAGCGGCCTCGTCGGGCGAGCAGAAAAGCAGCGCGCAGCAGATGTCCGAGCATGCCGATCTGCTGATTGCCGGCGTGTCGCAGATTGAGCGGGTGGCGGAAGAAGCCAGCGAGGCGGCCAAGGCCTCCAGCGTGGCGGCGCAAACCGGCAGCCAAAGCCTGGTGGCGGCCGCCGATGAGGTCAGCCGGATAGGCGTGACCCTGGATGGCGCGGCGGACAGCCTGCAGGCGCTGGAGCAGAACGCGCGGCAGATCAGCGCCATCGTCAATGTCATCCATGAAATCGCCGATCAGACCAATCTGCTGGCATTGAACGCAGCCATCGAGGCGGCGCGCGCGGGCGAGCAGGGGCGCGGCTTCGCCGTGGTGGCGGACGAGGTGCGCAAGTTGGCGGAACGCACCAGCCAGTCCACGCAGCAGATAGGCGGCATGATCACCGCCATGCAGCAGGCTACCGAACAGGCCGTGCAGGCGATGCGGCAGTCGGTAAGCTGCGCTTCCGAAGGCGCGGCCATAACCGTCAACGCCAGGCAGGCGATGGCGTCCATCGTCGAGGATGCCAGGCGTTCGCTGGACGTGGTGGCGTCCATCAATCAGGAACTGTCCTCGCAGCGAAAAACGGTGGAAAGCATCGTGGTGCAGGTGGCGCATGTCGCCCGCTTGGCGGAATCCAGCAATGAAGCGGCGGAGCGCTCGGCGCAAACCGCCAGCGAAATGGCGTCGCTGGCGGATTCGCTCAAGCAGGAGGTCAGAACCTTCCGCGCTTAAAATGTCCAGCGAAGGTTAAAGGTGGTGACCGATGTTTTGGCATGGTGATCGCCTACTGTGACTTTGGGAAGGTAGCCCACCTCCAGAGCCACTTTACGAAAACCTATGCTGATGAAGGGTAGGGCTGCCAAGCCATGCCGGCCGGAACCATCAAGATAGCCACCCTGCAAGCCTATGCCCAGCGTGGCAGGCCCTGCCACTTGCCACTCCTTGCGCCAGCCGACCGCGCCAAAATAGGCGGTTTTGCGAAAAGAGTCACGATAGCTGCCTGCGCGGGTGAACCACCTGCCTTGGTCGTCATCACCGGAGAATGCCCACTCCAGGCCCGCGCCGGGATTGCTTTCGTTCAAGTGGCAGGTTGTGCAGCCATGATGATCCGAGGCGCCGAAAGCAAGCAAGGAAAAATCATCGGCATGACAAATGGTTGATTGAAGAGCCAGTCCAGCCAGCAGAATCCGATAGAGATTCATGACATTCCCCTGAAACAATCCAATTGTTGTAACAGTTAGAATCTGGACATGTCCTTCTGATTTGAGCGTAGTCAATTCCTTTGAAAACGCAACTCTTGAAATGGTTGAGGCTCTCCCCAAAATGGAAGTCATCGACAGTTTTCACGGGAGCCGCAAACCATGCGATTCGACAAGCTGACCACCAAATTCCAACAGGCGCTGGGCGATGCCCAAAGCCTGGCCGTAGCGGGCGACAACGCCTATATCGAGCCGCAGCATCTGCTGCTGGCGATGCTGGACGACGCCGAAGCCGGCGTCGGCGGCCTGCTGGCGCGCGCCGGCGTCAATGTGCCGGCGCTGAAGGCCGGCCTTAAGCTGGCCATCGAACGGCTGCCGCGGGTGCAGGGCCATGGCGGCGAGATCACCGTCTCGCGCGATCTGGCCAATCTGCTGAATGTCACAGACAAGATCGCGATGAAGCTGGGCGATGAGTTCATCGCCAGCGAGCTGTTCCTGTCCGCGCTCAGCCAGGACAAGGGCGAGACCGGCCGCCTGTTGAAGGAGCACGGCGGCAGCCACGCCTCCATCCAGGCGGCGATAGACGCGGTGCGCGGCGGCGAGAACGTCAATAGCGCCGACGCCGAGGGCCAGCGCGAAGCCTTGAAGAAATACACCATGGACCTGACCGAGCGCGCCCGCCAGGGCAAGCTCGACCCGGTGATAGGCCGCGACGACGAAATCCGCCGCGCCATCCAGGTGCTGCAGCGCCGCACCAAGAACAACCCGGTGCTGATCGGCGAGCCGGGCGTGGGCAAGACCGCCATCGTCGAAGGCCTGGCGCAGCGCATCGTCAACGGCGAAGTGCCGGAAAGCCTGAAGAACAAGCGCCTGTTGGTGCTGGACCTGGCGGCCTTGATCGCCGGCGCCAAGTATCGCGGCGAGTTCGAGGAACGGCTGAAGGCGGTGCTGAACGATCTGGCCAAGGACGACGGCCAGACGCTGATCTTCATCGACGAAATCCACACCCTGGTGGGCGCCGGCAAGGCCGATGGCGCGATGGACGCTGGCAATATGCTCAAGCCCGCTTTGGCGCGCGGCGAATTGCACTGCATCGGCGCCACCACGCTGGACGAATACCGCAAGTACATCGAAAAAGACGCCGCGCTGGAGCGCCGCTTCCAGAAGGTGCTGGTGGGCGAGCCGTCCGTCGAGGACACCATCGCCATCTTGCGCGGCCTGCAGGAAAAGTACGAAATCCACCACGGCGTGGACATCACCGACCCGGCCATCGTCGCCGCTGCGGAGTTGAGCCAGCGCTACATCACCGACCGCTTCCTGCCGGACAAGGCGATTGACCTGATCGACGAAGCCGCGTCCAAGATCAAGATGGAGTTGGATTCCAAGCCGGAGGCGATGGACAAGCTGGATCGCCGGCTGATCCAACTGAAGATCGAGCGCGAGGCGGTAAAACGCGAGAGCGACGAGGCTTCGCAAAAGCGCCTGCAACTGATCGAGGACGAGATCGCCGGCCTGTCGCGCGAGTATGCCGATCTGGAAGAGATCTGGAAGGCGGAAAAGGCCGCTCAGCAAGGCTCGCAGAGCATCAAGGAGGAAATCGACCGTCTGAAGGTGGACATGGAAGACCTCAAGCGCAAGGGCGACTGGCAGAAATTGGCAGAGCTGCAATACGGCAAGTTGCCGCAGTTGGAGGCGCGGCTGAAGGAGGCGGAGGCCGCCGGCGAACAGGGCGAAGCCAAGCCCAACCGCCTGCTGCGCACCCAGGTGGGGGCGGAGGAAATCGCCGAGGTGATCAGCCGCGCCACCGGCATTCCGGTGTCCAAGATGCTGACCGGCGAGCGCGAGAAGCTGCTTAACATGGAGGACGTGCTGCACCGGCGCGTGGTGGGGCAGGATGAGGCGGTGACAGCGGTGGCCGATGCCATCCGCCGCTCCCGCTCAGGCCTGGCCGATCCGAACAAGCCGTATGGATCGTTCCTGTTCCTCGGGCCGACCGGCGTCGGCAAGACCGAGCTGTGCAAGACGCTGGCCGGTTTCTTGTTTGACAGCGAGGAGCACCTGATCCGCATCGATATGTCGGAATACATGGAGAAGCATTCGGTGGCGCGGCTGATCGGCGCGCCTCCGGGCTATGTCGGCTACGAGGAGGGCGGTTACCTGACCGAGCAGGTGCGCCGCAAGCCGTACAGCGTAATCCTGCTGGACGAAGTGGAGAAGGCGCATCCGGACGTGTTCAATGTGCTGCTGCAGGTGCTGGACGATGGCCGGCTGACCGACGGCCAGGGCCGCACCGTGGACTTCAAGAACACGGTGATCGTGATGACGTCGAACATCGGCAGCCAGCAGATCCAGGCGATGGCCACCGACGACTACCAGGTGATCAAGCTGGCGGTGATGGCCGAGGTGAAGACCCAGTTCCGGCCGGAGTTCATCAACCGCATCGACGAGGTGGTGGTGTTCCACGGCCTGGACGAGAAGCATATCCAATCCATCGCCCGCATCCAGCTCAAGGGCCTGGAGAGCCGCCTGGCCAAGCTGGACCTGAATCTGCAGATCAGCGAAGAGGCGCTGGCGCTGTTGTCCGAGGCCGGCTTCGATCCGGTGTACGGCGCGCGGCCGCTGAAGCGCGCCATCCAGGCCGAACTGGAAAATCCGCTGGCCAAGGCGATTCTGGCCGGCAAGTACCCGCCCAAGTCCACGGTGCTGGTGGAGGCGCGGAACGGCCTGCTGGCGTTTGACTGAGCGCTGACGCAATCACGAACGGCGCGGTTCCTTTAATGGGGCTGCGCCGTTCCTCATTGTCTGAGAATCGGCGGAGAAGTCATCTATGGCCAGTCGTGGGCGTGAAGGTGAAATCGCAATAAGAGCGGTCGGCAAATTCGCCGTCTGGCAGTCCCCAGGCGTGGGCATAGCGCAGCCGGCCATTCAGATCGAGCTCGATGGAGATTTGCTGTCTGAATCGGTGGGTGTCATCCAGTGGGCCGCTGGCGAATTCAGCGATCAGCAGATCCGTGGAGGGGCGTCGCTGTCGGGTGACTGGGTGTGCAAGGATGAAGGGTAGTTCGTCCATGGCCGGCCAGAGGCAAAGCGCCCCATCCGGCAGGCATCCCAGCAGCGTGGATTCTTGGTGATAAAGCTCGCTGTTTTCGCCATGCGCGGCGTAACCCAAAATCATGTTCGCGCCGGGTAGGATTTGCAGTTGGAGCGTGCCGGAGAAATGTTGGTCTTCGTGGTTGATGCCGCTGCCGCGAAGGGGGAACGGCAGGGTTAGCAAGGCGTTGGGCAAATCCATATCGACTCCTGATGGGCGGGGAGTCCAGTCTATTCTTGGTGACGATTTAATTCAATTGGCATTTTTATTGACTTGCCCAGACGGTCTTTGGCTGGGATGGCATTGGCATTGCAATTGTTGCGCCAGCTTAATCTTCCGAACCTCGCCACGGAACGAAAGCTCGCAACGAGGCGTCCGGATGCGTCAATTCCGCCAGGCGTATGCCGTATACCGCCTCCAGTTTTTCTTGCCGCATGATTTCGTCGCGCGGGCCGAATCCGGCGGATCGGCCTTCATGCAGCAGCAGCACTTTGTCGGCGTGGCGCAATGCCAGGTTGAGGTCGTGCACCACCGCCAGGCCGCCGATTTGATGTCGGCGGCACAATTGGCCTACTTCCGCCATCAGCGTGTCGGCGATGGCGAAATCCAGCGCCGACGTGGGTTCATCCAGCAACAGGTAGCGCTCTGCGCGGTCGGACAGGAATAATTGGCATAGCGCGCGGGCCAATTGCAGCCGTTGCTTCTCGCCGCCGGACAGTTTGTCGAGCTTCCTGTGCGCCAGCTGTTTGCTGTCCGTAGCCGCCAGCGCTTGCTGAATGGCCTCGCGAACGCGGCGAACGTCGGCGTGGCAATGATAAGCGCCTGCCGCCGCCAGCTCTTGTCCCGTCCAGCCTTCCGGCGCGGCTGGGTGTTGCTCCAGCACCGCGCGCCAGCCGGCCAGTTCGCGGCTGTCCATATCAGAGACGGCTTGCCTGGCTATGCGCACCGAGCCTTCTTGCGCCGGCCATAGGCCCGACAGCAGCTTGAGCAGGCTGCTTTTGCCCGCGCCATTGGGGCCCAGCACCATCAGCAGTTCGCCTGGCTGCAGGCTCAGGCTGACCTCGCGCAGCAATTGCCGCCCGTTGCGAACAAGGGAGAGCGATTGGGCTTCAAGCATGGCGATGCCCTTGTTTGCGCAACAGCCACAGGAAGAAGGGCGCGCCCAGCAGGCTGGTGATCACCCCTACCGGCAATTCGGCAGGCGCCAGCAGGCCGCCGGCGATGGCGTCGGCCAGTACCGTCAGCCAGGCGCCCAGGAGAGGCGCGATAAGCAGCAAGCGCTTCGAATCGCCGCCTATCAGCTGGCGAGCCAAGTGGGGCGCCATCAGGCCGACAAAGCCTATCATGCCGCAAGCGGAGACCACGATGCCGGCGGCTAGAGAGGACAGCAGCACGATCAGCCACTCCTGGCGGCGCACCGAAAAGCCCAGGTGGTAGGCAGTGTCTTCCCCCAACTGCAGCGCGTTCAGGAAGCGCCACCGGCTGAACAAGACGAGCCAGATCAGCGGCGCGGCGGTCAGCATGATCAAGGCCTGCGGCCATTCGATGGAGGCGAAGCTGCCCATCAGCCAGAAGGTGATCACGCGCAGCGAGCCGTCGGGCAGGGTGGAAACCAATAGGGTCAGCAGACTGCCCAGCAGGGTGCCGACCGCCAGGCCGCTGAGGATCAGGCGGTTGCCGTCTGCGCTGTCGCCCAACAGCCGCACCAGCAACAGCGCGGCCAGGCCGCCGCAAAAGCCGGCCGTCGCGGTGCCGTACAAGCCGCAGCCCAGGCTCAAGGCGGCCGCGGCGGCCAGCGCCGCGCCGCTATTGATGCCGATCAGGCCAGGCTCGGCCAGCGCATTGCGGAAGCGGGCTTGGATGGCGCAGCCGGCGCTGGCCAGCAGCATGCCGGAGGAGGCGGCGGCCAGAAGCCTGGGCAGGCGCAATTGCAGCAGCAATTGCCATTCCAGCTCCGGTTGCGGATGCAGCTGCAGCAGGCTGGAAAGCCGCAATTGGCTATGGTGCGCTAACGATGCGAGCGCGGTGAGCGCAAGAAGCGCGGCGAGGAGCAGGGCGAGACGGCGGGGTGGGATCATGGGGGAAGGTGAAAGGCGGGGTGGAGGGCCCCGCCTTGGGCTTATTTGAGGCCCAGCACGTCCTGCATGTCGAAGAGACCGGTAGGACGCTCCGCCAGCCAGCGCGCGGCGCGGACGGCGCCGTTGGCGAAGGTGGCGCGGCTGGAGGCTTTATGGCTGATCTCCACCCGTTCGCCCAGCGCGGCGAACAGCGCGGTGTGATCGCCCACCACATCGCCGCCGCGGACGGTGGCGAAGCCTATGGTTTGCGGATCGCGTTCGCCGGTCACGCCCTCGCGGCCGTAGACGGCGCATTGCTTCAGGTCGCGGCCCAGCGCGTCGGCGATGACTTCGCCCATGCGCAGCGCGGTGCCGGAGGGCGCGTCCACCTTGAAGCGGTGATGCGCTTCGATGATTTCGATGTCGTAGCCTTCGTTCAACACCTTGGCGGCCATGTCCAGCAGCTTGAAGGTGAGGTTGACGCCGACGCTGAAGTTGGCGGCGAATACGATGCCGATCTTGTCGGCGGCGGCGCGGATGGCGGCCTTGCCGGCGTCGTCGAAGCCGGTGGTGCCGATCACCATGCGCACGCCGCGCTCGGCGCAGGCCAGCATATGCTCCAGCGTGGCTTCCGGGCGGGTGAAGTCGATGACCACGTCGGCGCCGTCCAGCGCGGCGATGAAGTCGGAACTGACTGCCACGCCGCTGGCGCGGCCGCAGAACAAGCCGGCATCCTGGCCGATGAAACCGGAGTCGACGCGGTCTATCGCCGCGTGCAGCTTGGCGCCGGGCGTAGCCAGCACGGATTCGATCAGCACCCGGCCCATGCGGCCGGTGGCGCCTACGATCACGATGTTTTGCGCGCTCATGGCTTTTTCGCTTCCTGGGCGGGAGCGGAGGCCTCTTGCGGCTTGATCGGGGCGGGCTGGGAGGAGCCCTCGACGCGGTCCAGCGTGTCGCCCTTGAAGTAAACGGTCAGCAGCTTATTGCTATCCTTGTCCAGCTTGCCTTTCTGAACATCGCTATACTTGTAATCCCAGCGGTCGGCATGGAAAGCGTCAGTCAGCAGCGGCGTGCCCAGCAGGAAGCGAACCTGGGAGCGGGTCATGCCAGGTTTGAGCTTGGCCACGGCGTCTTGGGTGACGTAGTTGCCCTGCTGGATTTCCATCTTGTGGGTCCAGTCCATGGGATTGAGGGAACTGCAGCCGGAGACGGCGATGACGGCGGCGAAAATCAGGGCGCGCATGATACTCCGAATGACTCAAATGTTTATGAGGCTGTAATTAGGCAAAGCCGTCAAAAGGCTTTATCATGATCCGAAAATCGACTCACTTTATATCACGATGAGCAAAGCCAGTCACCTCAAAGATATCGGCCTCAAGGCCACAGGCCCGCGTCTGAAGATCCTCGATCTGTTCGAGGAGGCCGATTCCGGCCATATGTCGGCGGAAGACGTGTATCGCAAACTGCTTGCCGAAAACATCGATATCGGCCTCGCCACCATTTACCGCGTGCTGACTCAGTTCGAGCAGGCCGGCATCCTGGTGCGCCACCATTTCGAAACCGGCAAGGCCGTGTACGAGCTCAATCAAGGCGGCCACCACGACCATATGGTGTGCGTCAGCTGCGGCAAGGTGGTGGAGTTCTTCGACGCTGAAATCGAAGCGCTGCAGAACCGCATCGCCGAGCAACACGGTTACCGCATTGTGGATCACGCGCTGTATATGTACGGCGAGTGCCCCGACTGTCTCGGCAAGACCGGTCGCCGCGGATGATACCCTGGCTCGGTCCCGAGCCTGTTTTCCCGCCGGTCGCGCAGGCCTTGAGTCATCCCAACGGCCTGTTGGCCGCCGGCGGGGATTTGTCGCCTGGCCGCATCCTGGCGGCTTATTCTCAAGGCATTTTCCCCTGGTTTTCCACTGGCGAGCCCATTCTTTGGTGGTCGCCCGCGCCGCGCATGGTGCTGATCCCTGCCGAGCTCAAGGTCAGCCGCTCCTTGTCCAAAACCTTGCGCAATCTCGATTACGAGATCCGGGTCGATACCGCCTTTGAGGCGGTGATGAGCGCCTGCGCCGAGCCGCGCCCCGGCCAGGACGGCACCTGGATCGTGCCCGAAATGGTGGCGGCGTATTGCCGCCTGCATCAGCTGGGATTCGCTCACAGTTTTGAAACCTGGATAGATGGACGCCTGGCGGGCGGCTTGTACGGCATTTCCATCGGCCGCATGTTCTATGGCGAATCGATGTTTTCCCGGCGGGCCGACGCCTCCAAGCTGGCGTTTGTCCACATGGTCCGGCATTTGGCGGCTCAGGGCGTGGAAATGATAGATTGCCAGATGCACACCTCGCATTTGGCCAGCCTGGGCGCGCGTTTGCTGGCGCGCGAGGTTTTTCTTGCTACGCTGAAGGAGAAGATCGCGCAATCTCAGCCAATCGGGATGTGGGAATATCATTATCGACATGAGCCATCGTGAAGCCGGGCCCATCGCGGCCATCCATTTTTACGCCACGGCGCCTTACCCTTGCAGCTATCTGTCAGGGCGGCAGGCCCGCTCGCAGGTCGCCATTCCCGCTGAGGCGATAGATGGCGGCGTGTACAGCCAGCTGGTGAGACTGGGCTTTCGCCGCAGCGGCCTGTATACCTACCGGCCCTATTGCGACGCCTGTCAGGCTTGCGTCCCGGTTCGTCTGGCGGTCGATCAGTTTCGGCCGAATCGCACGCAGCGGCGCGTGTGGCGGCGCGGAGAAGGGCTTGAGGCGCGCTGGCTGCCTTTAAGCTTTCACGCCGAACATTACGCGCTGTACCGGCTTTATCAGCAAACCCGCCATGTCGGCGGCGGCATGTCGGATGATGACAGCCAGCAATACTCGGAATTCATTCTGAAAAGCGGCGTGGATAGCCATCTGGTGGAGTTTCGCCTGGATGGCGAGCTCAAGATGGTGAGCCTGGTGGATAGGCTGATGGATGGCTTGTCCGCGGTGTACACCTTTTATGATCCTGCCGATGCGCATATGAGCCTGGGCGTATACAACGTGTTGTGGCAAATCGAACAGGCTAAGGCGTTTGGACTGCCCTATGTCTATCTCGGTTATTGGATCGAGGAGTGTCGCAAGATGTCGTACAAGTCGACTTACCGGCCTTTGCAGATGTTGAAGGACGGACGTTGGCAGATGTTCCCGGATAGCTAGCCGAGGCGCTGGCGCGCGATGAAAAAAGGCCCCGCTTGCGGGTAATACCGTTCACTTAAGAGAAAAGCACCGTCTCCGAGCATGGGAAACGGTGCTTAATGTGATGGTCAGCCTGACCTAAATGTCTCAGCAGGCGTCAAACCTGCTGAGGCATTTTTTCTTCTTCGGAGAGCGCATCATGGCAACCGTCACACTCATCGGTCTGGATATCGGCAAGCACAGCTTTCATCTGATCGGGCACGACCTGCGCGGCAACCCAGTCCTCAAGAAGCCGTTCAATCGCAACAGTCTCATCGAATTTCTTGCGAAACAGCCTCCCTGCCGCATCGTGATGGAGGCTTGCTGCGGCGCGCACTGGCTGGCACGCAAGCTGACGGGCTTCGGTCATACCGTGCAACTGATCGCACCGCAGTACATCCGCCCGTTTGTCTCCGGCAACAAGAACGATTTCATCGATGCCCAAGCCATCTGCGAGGCGGCTACGCGCCCGACCATGCGCTACGTCGCCGCCAAGAGTGCCGAACAGCAAGCCTTGTCGGCACTGCATCGCCTGCGGGAGTCACGCATTGCCGAACGGATACAGACCAACAACCAGATCCATGCGCTACTGCTGGAGTTCGGCATCGCGCTTCCCGTCGGAGTACGGGGAATCACGCAGCTGCCGATGCTGCTGATGGACGAGACCAACGGTTTGCCCGTCAGGACCTGGCAGATCTTGCAACGCCAGCTGGATCACTACCGTCTGCTCAAGACCGAGATCGACGAGCTGGATCACGAGATTGCCACAGAAGCCCGACAGGACGATGTCGCCCGGCGGCTGATGACCATTCCCGGCATCGGTGCGATCACCGCCAGCCAGTTGTCGGCGGACGCCGGCAATGCCAAGGGCTATGGCAATGCCCGTGACTTTGCGGCATCGCTGGGCCTGGTGCCGCGACAATACTCGACAGGCGGGAAGTCCAAGCTGCTGGGCATCAGCAAACGCGGTGACAAGCGCCTGCGTCGCCTGCTGGTGCAATGCGCCCGGGTGATCATGCAGAACGCGCCGCGCTGGAAGAGTGCGATGGCAGCGTGGACGGTGGCGCTGATGCAGCGTCGCCACTCGAATATCGTGGCCTGCGCGCTGGCCAACAAACTGGCACGGGTCGTGTGGGCGCTACTCGCCAAAGGCGGCGAGTACCGTCTCCAGACCCGCGAACTGACTGAAATGCAAACCGCCGGGTAAACCCGGCGGCGAGTAAAAGCCTGCTTTTGCCAAGACAGATACTGATGACGACAACCGGCCCACGGCCTGCAGGATACCCCGAACGTAAAAACAGTCATGACAGACTGAGGGCTTTTTAGGGACTTGCAGGAGCGGCTCACATCATGGATCGGGCTCTATTGTGCCCATCAAGAATCCGGATAGATTAGAGCAAGCCTACCCCGTCATGATTCATCAGCACGCTGTTCTTGCAAAGGTCAGGCTGACCATAGTTTTTTTGTGGATTCCTGTGCTCTCAAGGCCAGAAAAGTCGCCCAGAAATCCTTAAATGAACGGCATTACCCGCTTGCGGGGCCTTGTCGTTTGCGGATATCAGTAGGCGACCACGCGGTCATTGCCGCCGCCGCTCAGCACCCGGACGCGTTGATTCACCACTAAGGGCACATCGGCTTCCTGCACGATGGAAATCATTTTGCCCGAATCCAGCTTGACGGTGATTTCCAGCGCGTTCTTGGTCATGGCGCGTTGCGCGGCCTGGGTGCCGAAGCCGCCGGCCAGCGCGCCGACGATGGCGCCTGCGGCCTGGCCCTTGCCGCCGCCGACATTGCTGCCGGCCAGGCCGCCCAGCGCGGCGCCGCCCAGCGTCAGCAGCTCATTGTTGCTGCCTTCCATCTTGACGTTCTGTACCGAGATCACTGTGCCGAGTTGCACGGTTTGGGCTTGGCGCATCTGGTCTTTGGAATACACCATCGAAGAGTCGGATGTCGCGCAGCCGCTGAGCAGGCCGGCGGCGAGCAAGGCGGCGATGCCGATTTTTCCTAGCATAGCATTCATTGTTTTCTCCATATTTATCAGTTGCGAGCTTGTAGATATTGCGCCGCGGCGCGGCTGCACTCGTCGACGAGGTCGGGGCCGCGATAGATCAGGCCGCTGTACAGTTGCACCAGGCTGGCGCCGGCATCCAGCTTTTCCACGGCGTCGTTGCCGGAAAGGATGCCGCCAACTCCTATGATAGGCAGCGCGCCGTCAAGTTCCTTGGCCAGTTTGCGTATCACGGCGGTGGAACGGCTGCGCACCGGCGCGCCGGACAGGCCGCCGGCTTCGTTTTCCAGCGGGTGGCCGGCGATTTCGCTGCGCGACAGCGTGGTATTGGTGGCGATGACGCCGTCGATGCCATTGCCGGTCAGCAGGCGGGCGATTTCGGCGATTTGCTCGTCGTCCAGATCGGGCGCGATCTTCACTGCCAGCGGCACGTAGCGGCCATACTGGTCGGTCAGCGCGTTTTGACGTTGTTTGAGCGCGGCCAGCAGGCGGCCCAACTCATCGCCTTGTTGCAGTTGGCGCAGGTTCTTGGTGTTGGGCGAGGAGATGTTGACCGTCACATAGCTGGCGGCGCTGTAGACCTGATCCAGGCAGGCGAGGTAGTCGTCGACCGCGTTTTCGATCGGGGTGATGGCGTTTTTGCCGATATTGATGCCCAGCACGCCTTTGAAGCGGCTGCGCTTCACATTTTCCAGCAGGGCGGCGACGCCATGATTATTGAAGCCCATCCGATTGATGATGGCTTCATGCTCCGGCAGGCGGAACAGTCGCGGTTTGGGATTGCCGTCTTGCGGGCGCGGCGTGACGGTGCCGATTTCGATGGAGCCAAAGCCGAGGGCGGCCAGCGCGTCGATGTGGGCGCCGTTCTTGTCCAGGCCGGCGGCCAGGCCGACGGCGTTGGGGAAGGTCAAGCCCATGGCTTGCACCGGTTGGCGGATGGCGGGCGCGGCGGCGAGAGCGGTCAGGCGCAGGCTGTGGGCCCGGTCCAGCATCTTCAGCGTGTGTTCATGGGCGGTTTCCGCATCGAACTTGAACAACAGCGGACGCAGCAGCGGGTACAGCATGGCATTCTCCGGGCAGACAAATGCCCGGCATTATAACCGGGCATCGCGATCGGGCCAGCGGGAAATTACAGGATATGGCAGGCGTCGGCGAAATCGAAGCGGGGCGAGCGCGGGAACAGCTTGTCAGCCTCGCCGTAGCCGAGATTGATCAGGAAGTTGGACTTGAGGCGGCCATCCGGGAAGAAGGCCGCATCCAGCGCGGCAGGGTCGAAGCCGGACATCGGGCCGCAATCCAGGCCGAGCGAGCGGGCCGCCAGAATCAGGTAGCCGCCTTGCAGCGTGCTGTTGCGGAAGGCGGTGGCGTCGATCAGCGGCTGATTACCCTCGAACCAGCTCTTGGCGTCGGCATGCGGGAACAGCTTGGGCAGGTGCTCATAGAAACGGGTGTCTTGCGCCACGATGACGCAAACCGGCGCCGCCATGGTTTTTTCCACATTGCCCTCGGCCAGGCAAGGCTTGAGTTTGGCTTTGGCCTCCGCGCTCTTGACGAAGATAAAGCGCGCTGGCGAGCAGTTGGCGCTGGTCGGCGCTTGCTTCAGCAGGTCGAACAGCTGATGCAGCACCTCGTCGCTGACCGGACGCGGCTGCCAGTGGCTATGAGTGCGGGCATTGAGGAACAATTGTTCCAGCGTGGCTTGATGAACAGGTGTGCTCATGGTTTGACCTCGTTAGGGGTGGGCGTGGCGGCGGCGGGTTCGGATGCCGCCGCATCTTGATTATTAGCTTGCACGGAAATGGTGACGCGCCGATTGCGGGCCCGGCCATCCGCAGTGGCGTTGTCGGCCACCGGCAGATTGGCGCCGTGGCCTACCGCCACCATTCGCTGCGGCGAGATGCCGCTTTCCTGGAACAGCCGCACGACGCCGCCGGCTCGGGCGGCGGACAGCTCCCAGTTGGAGGGAAAGGCGGGCGTGCGGATGGGGGCATCGTCGGTGAATCCTTCCACCTTGATCGAGTTGTCCACGTCGGCCAGCAGCTTGGCCATGTTCGACATCAGCGGCAGCGACTGTTGATTGGGTTCGGCCTGGCCGACGGCGAACAGCGCGCTGTCGCGGATGTCGATATTGATGCCTTGCGAAGTTTGGGTAATGGTGACTTCGCCGCTCTGCACCAGCGGACCCATGACCTTGGCCAGGTTCTGCGTCAGTTGGCCAAGTTTGGCGGTTTCCTCGACATGGTGATCGGATTTGATCGCTTTGGAAATGGGTTTGGTCTGCGGAATCTCGATCATGGTGTTGGCGCCGCCGGTGGGCGGCGTGGTTTGCACGGCGATGACCGAGCCGGTGCGGAAGGCGTCCATGATGGCGGATGACATCACCCGATATTTGCCCTCGTTCAGCGAAGAGATGGCGTACATCACCACAAAAAATGCGAATAGCAGGGTGATGAAGTCGGCGTAGGAAACCAGCCAGCGTTCGTGGTTTTCGTGCTCTTCTTCGTGCCGTTTGCGTCTGGACGCCATCTCAGCCTCCGTTTAGAACAGCTGCGTGTCGAACAGCGACTTGACGCCGCCGGCGAACTGCACGCCGATGCGGCGGGCCACGCGGCTGGAGAAATCGTCCTGCTGCGTAAAGTCCACCGTTTTGTCGGCCTTGACCACATCGCGGGCCACCGAGGCGACTGTGCCGTAGCCATCTGCCAGGCCCAGCGGAATGGCTTTTTCGCCTATCCAGACCATGCCGCTGAACATTTGCGGATCGTTTTTCAGACGGCTGCCGCGGCCGGCTCTCACCGCCTGAATGAATTGTTGATGGATGTCGTCCAGCAGTTGCTGGCGGATGGCCTCGTGCTTGGGGTTGAGCGGGGAGAAGGGGTCGCCCATCGCCTTGTTGTCGCCGGCGGTGCGCAACCGTCGGTCTATCCCCAGCTTTTCCATCGCGCCGGTAAAGCCGAAGCCGTCCGACAGCACGCCGATGGAGCCGACGATGCTGGCCTTGTCGACGAAAATCTTGTCCGCCGCCGAAGCGATGTAATAGCAGCCGGAGGCGCATACATCGGTGACCGCGACGTAAACCGGAATGTCCGGGTGCAGTTTTTTCTGGCGCCGGATTTCATCGTAGACCATGCCGGACAGCGCGGGGCTGCCGCCCGGGCTGTTGGCGTCGATGACGATGCCGCGCGTGCCCTTGTCGCGATAAGCTTGTTGCAGCGCTTCGTCCATCTTGTTGGCGGTATTGTTTTCGCTGCTGATCACGCCGTCCAGCGAGATCACCGCGGTATGGCCCTTGCCGCCCAGGCCGTCGCCGTTCTTGTCTTCGTGCTTGATGAACAGGCTGGCCGCGATGAAACCTATCAGCAGCAGCCAGGCCAGGCGGAAGAAAATCTTCCATTGGCGGCTGCGTCTTTGTTCGATCAGGGCGGCTTGGGCCAGTTTTTCCAGCAGCTGGCGTTCCCAGCCTGGGGTTTCGTTCATGGTGGCTCCTGCTTTCGGCTATTCCAAAAGTCTGTTTGCGGGCTATTCAGACATGACATTGAGCCAGACTTGGCCGTTTTCTTCAATGATTTCCAGCGGGGTCAGGCTTTGGCCGCGGCAAGGGCCCCAGCTGCAATAGCCGCTGTCGGGCACGTAGCGGGCGCCGTGCATGCTGCAGATCAGATAGTGGCCGGTCAGGTCGAACAGTCTGCCGTCCTGCAAATCCATTTCCACCGGGATGTGGCAGCAGCGGTTTAGATAGGCGTAGACCTTGCCGTTGTAGCGGACGGCGAAGGCGGCTTGCCGGCTGCCATCGGCCAGCTCAAGGGTGAAGCGCTGCGCGTCGCCGCTGTTTCGCAGCGCCTCCGAGGCGCATATCAGGCGAGTTTTGGGCTCAGCCATGCGCTCAGCTCCGCCAGGGAATGAACGATGATGCGCGGCTGGCAGCGCAGCAGCTCGGCGCTGTCATGCGCGCCATGGCTGATGCCTACGCCATGGCTGCCGGCGTTTTGCGCCATCAGCAGATCGTGGCTGGTATCGCCCACCATCAGGGTGCGGTCCAGCGCGACGCCGAAGTAGTCTGTCAGCTGCAGCAGCATGTCGGGATGGGGCTTGGAGTGGCATTCGTCGACGGTGCGGGTGGCGTCGAATAGTTCTGCTATGCCGGCTACGCCCAGCGCGCGATCCAGGCCGGCGCGGCTGCTGCCGGTGGCGATGGCGACAAACACGCCTTGGCCGCGGATGGCTTCCAGCGTTTCGCGGGCGTCGTCGAACAGCGTGACCTGGTCGAGATTCGCCTGGTAGTGGCGACGGAAGGCATCCACCAGCTCGGGCAGCTCGGATGCGCGCGCATCCGGGCAGAAGCGGCGCATCGCGTCGGCCAGCCGCAGGCCGATGACATGGCTGGCTGCGTCGCGCTCCGGCACCGGCAGCGACATCTCCCGGCAGGCTTGCTGTATGGCGTGGACGATGTGGCTGGTGGAATCCATCAGCGTGCCGTCCCAGTCGAACACTACCAGATCGAATTCACGCATCAGCGCGGCTCCAGAGTCTTCATGAATTTTTCCAGTTCCGGCGGCAGCGGAGCTTCCAGCCTCAGTGGCGCGCCAGTCAGCGGGTGCGGCAGGGTCAGGCTTCTGGCATGCAGGAACATCCGCTTCAGCCCGCGGCGCGCCAGCTCTTTATTCAGGCCGAAGTCGCCGTACTTCTCGTCGCCGGCGATGGCGCAGCCGTTGGCCTGCATGTGCACGCGGATCTGGTGGGTGCGGCCGGTGCGCAGATGGGCTTCGACCAAGGTGAATTCAGTGTAGCGCTGCTGGATGGAGAAATTGGTGTGCGCGTACTGGCCATCGTCGCCTTCGGCCACTTTCACGCGGCGTTCGCCGTCCGGCGTGTGGAACTTGAACAGCGGCAGCTTTACTTGCTTGACGTTTTCCGGCCAGTGGCCGGCGGCCAATGCCAAATAGCGCTTGTCCGGCACATTGTCGCGCATCATGTCGTGCAGCTTGGTCAGCGCGGAGCGTTTCTTGGCCAGCATCAACAGGCCGGAGGTCTCGCGGTCCAGCCTGTGCACCAGCTCCAGGTAGCGCCAGTCCGGATGGGCCTGGCGCAGCTGTTCGATGACGCCGAAAGACACGCCGCTGCCGCCGTGCACCGCCACGCCGGCCGGTTTGTTGATCACCAGCAGCGCGTCGTCTTCGTAAACCACCGGGAAAGTGGCGGCCGGCACGACTTTTTCGGCGCGCTCGGCGATGCGGATGGGCGGGATGCGCAGGGTGTCGCCGTCGGCCACGCGGTAGCTGGCGTCGACGCGGCCCTTGTTCACGCGGACTTCGCCGGAGCGCAGAATGCGGTAGATATGGCTCTTGGGCACCCCCTTGAGCAGGCGCTGCAGGTAATTGTCCAGCCGTTGGCCGGCATCTTCTGCGGTCACTTCAAGGAAGGTTACGGAATCTTTGCGAATGTCTGTCATATTGCTTATACTTGTGGCGCTGTCTCGCCATGCGGCGCATGGTGGAGGCGGCTGACCGGAAAGCCAAGATCACGGCGGTTTTGCGTGATGCCGCTGCGGAAAATTCGAATTGGCCGGCAGAGCCCAGCTCCGACCTGATGCCTTTCGCGCCGGCCGCAGCCAAGGTTAACTCGCTCACCGAAAAGTAGCGATGGTAATGCATTTATACGCATAACGCACTCACGAGTATTCCATTTCCTGATGCTAAGCCAGTCAGGAGATTTTGCAGCGAAGTTTGACCCGGCGCGTCGCCGACCAGTCAATGTTTGTCCTGCCTAGAAGGCAGGATCGGCCACGAGCCGATGCGCCGGTTGCGCACAAAATTGCGGGGCAACGCGTGAATCAATCAGGAAGTAGGCTTGATAAAACCCGTTTTTCTCGATCTTTACGTCCACACTTCTTTCGGAAAGCGCCCATCGATAAACACTGGGCCGTCAAATACTGGCTGCAACCTTGCGTGAGTGCTGCGCAAGGAATGTAAATGAAACGTATGTTGTTCAACGCGACGCAAGCTGAAGAGCTGCGCGTCGCCATCGTCGACGGGCAGAAGCTCGTCGATCTCGACATTGAAACTGTCGGCAAGGAACAGCGCAAAGGGAATATCTACAAGGGTGTCATCACCCGCATTGAGCCCTCCCTGGAAGCCTGCTTCGTAGACTACGGCACCGACCGCCATGGCTTCCTGCCGTTCAAGGAAGTGTCCCGCTCTTATTTCCAGGGCTATGACGGTGGCCGTCCGCGCATTCAGGATGTGCTGCGCGAAGGCATGGAAGTCGTGGTGCAGGTGGAGAAGGACGAGCGCGGCAACAAGGGCGCGGCGCTGACCACTTATATCAGCCTGGCTGGCCGTTACCTGGTATTGATGCCGAACAACCCGCGCGGCGGCGGCGTATCGCGCCGCATTGAGGGCGAAGAGCGTCAAGAGCTGAAGGATCTGCTGTCGCAGTTGGAAGTGTCGCACGGCATGAGCCTGATCGCGCGCACCGCCGGCATCGGCCGCAATCTGGAAGAGCTGCAGTGGGACCTGGGCTATCTGATGCAGTTGTGGCGCGCCATCGAAGGCGCGGCCGGCGCTCAGTCCGCACCGTTCCTGATCCTGCAGGAAGGCAGCCTGGTGATCCGCGCCATTCGCGACTATTTCCATCCGGACATCGGCGAAGTGCTGATCGACACCGAGGAAATCCACGACCAGGCCCGCCAGTTCATGAGCCATGTGATGCCTAACATGCTGTCGCGTGTGAAGCTGTACAAGGATCATGTGCCGCTGTTCTCCCGCTTCCAGATCGAACACCAGATCGAAACCGCCTTCTCGCGCAGCGTGCAGCTGCCGTCCGGCGGCGCCATCGTGATCGACCACACCGAAGCGCTGGTCTCCATTGACGTGAACTCAGCTCGCGCCACCAAGGGCGCCGACATCGAGGAAACCGCGGTCAAGACCAACCTGGAAGCGGCCGAGGAAATCGCCCGCCAACTGCGCCTGCGCGACTTGGGCGGCCTGGTGGTGATCGACTTCATCGACATGGAAAACCCGAAGAACCAGCGCGACGTGGAAAACCGCCTGCGCGACGTTCTGAAGCATGACCGCGCACGCGTGCAGATGGGCAAGCTGTCCCGTTTCGGCCTGCTGGAGCTGTCCCGTCAGCGTCTGCAGCCGTCCTTGGGCGAAACCAGCCACGAGCCGTGTCCGCGTTGCCATGGCATCGGCTTCATCCGCGGCACCGAATCGTCGGCTCTGCACATCCTGCGCATCATCCAGGAAGAGGCGATGAAGGAAAACACCGGCGCGGTGCACGCGCAGGTGCCGGTCGATGTGGCCACCTTCCTGCTGAACGAGAAACGCGCCGAAATCCACTCCATCGAAGAGCGTCTCGATGTGGACGTGGTGCTGATCCCGAACATCCACCTGGAAACGCCGCACTACAAGATCGTGCGCGTGCGCCACGACGACCTGGCCGAAACCGGCGAGGCGCCGAGCTACACCCGCGTGGAAGTGCAGGAGGAAGACGTGATCACCAACTTCGGCCAGGAAAAGCCGAAGGTGGAGCGTCAGGAAGCCGCCGTGAAGGGCATTACGCCGCAGCAGCCGGCTCCGACGGTAGCCGCGCCTGTGGCCAAGGCGCCGGAAGCCAGCAGCCTGTTTGGCGGTCTGGTGTCCTGGATCAAGGGTCTGTTCGCCGAGCCGGAAGCGGTGGCTGAGCCGGAAAAGAAAAAAGCGGCGGCCGCGCCGGCGCGCAACGAACAGCGCGGCAACCGTGCGCGTCAGCAAGACCGTCGCACCGGCGGCCAGGCCCGCCGCGAGCACGAGCAGCGCCGTCATCAGCAAGATGACGTCAAGCCGCCGCGCCAGGACCGCAAGGATGCCGAGCGCGTCGAGCGCAAGGAAAACGAGCGTCAGGAGCGCAAGGAAACGACTCAGCGCGAAGAGCGTAACGAGCAGCAGCGCGAGCGCGGCAACCGCCGCCGCGAGCGCGAAGCCCGCGAGCCGCGCGAGCCGAAGGAAGTGCGCGAGCAGGCGCCGCGCGAAGAGCGCGTAAGCGACAAGGCCGAAAAGCAGGAGAAGCCGCAGCAGGAAGCCCGCCGCCGTCCGCAGGCTCCGGTTGCCGCTCCGCTCGAGGCTGAAAAGCCGGCGGTTCAGGAAGCGTTGCGCGCCGATGGCGTGGAAGGCGATCAAGCCGAGCAGCAGGAGCGCGGCGGCCGCCGCCGTCGCAGCCGCCGTGATCGTCGCCGCGACAATCCGGAAGTCCAAGCAGAAGGCGTGGCGTCGGAAGGCGCGGCCGAGAGCGCGGCTCCGGTGGTCGAGGGCGCAATGGTTGCCGGCGCTGTCGCAGCTGCCGCCGTGGCGGTAGAGGCGGTTGCTGAAGTTGTTGAAGCCAAGCCGCAAGCGGAAGAAGCCAAGCCGGCGGTTGAGGCTGTCGTGACCGAAGCGCTTGTCGCGCCGCAGGTTGAGGTCGTTGTCGAAGCGGCGCCGAAAACGGAAGCGCCGGTTGAGGCTGCTCCGGTTGTTGAGCCGGTTGTGACGGCTCCGGTTGAAGCGGTTGAGGCTGTCGTCGAGGCGGCAACGCCGGTTGTGGACGCTCCGCTTGCTGCGGCTGTGGAAGTCCAGCCCGAGGCGCTTGCTCAGGCTGTTGTCGAGCAGATTGCCCCTGCTGCGGTGGAGGCGGTTGTGGTCGAGACGGCTCCGCTTATGGTTCAAGTCGAGGCTGCGCCGGTGGAAGCCAAGCCGCTGGACCTCGGCGGGCTGGTGATGATTTCGACCAAGCCGACTGGCGAGCAGGCTCCGGCCGCGCTTGAGCCGGAACTGCAACAAGGCCCGCGTCGTCGCGATGTCGTGGTCGCTGAGGCGGCGGAAGCAGCGCCGATGCAGCTAGTGCAGATCGAAACTTCCCGTCAGGATTAATCTTGATGGATGAGAAGAGGGCCGAAAGGCCCTCTTTTTTTATCTCGGCCTATTGACGAGATAGATTTTGGTGGTTAATATTGCATTCTCTTTTCCCTGATAGCTCAGTTGGTAGAGCGACGGACTGTTAATCCGCAGGTCGCAGGTTCGAGCCCTGCTCGGGGAGCCAAGAATCCAAAAAAGCCCATGCAGAAATGCATGGGCTTTTTGCGTTGGGCGCCGGGCGGCTTCAGGCCGGCATCGTCGCTGCGCTGCTGGGCCTGCTTGGCCAGGCGTTGGCTTCAAGGTGGGCCAGCATGATGTCGCGGACGCTTTCGGCGGCGATGGCGCCATCGCCGGCGGGCATGCCTTCGGAACTGATCAGCAAGGGCCAGTGTTCGGCATGATCGGTGGGCCGGCCATGCGAACCCTTTACCAGCGAGCCATCTAGGGGAATCACTTCCATCAGGCTGCGTTGTCCTAGCTTGCGTTTGAGCAGGGTCCAGGCGATCTTGAGCTTGGGCGAAGGCAGCTGCGGATCGAGAAACAACTCGACCGGGTCATAGCCGGGCTTGCGATGGATGTCGACGGTGCGGGCGAAGTCAGGCGCTTTGGCCTCGTCCAGCCAATAGTAGTAACTGAACCAACGCTCGGCTGAGCTGATGGCTATCAGCTCGCCCGAGCGGGCGTGATCCAGCCCAGCCGCGCGCTTGCCCTCCGCATCCAGCACGGTTTCCACGCCATCCAGCCGCTCCAGCATGGCCTTGACTTCGGCGATGCGCGCGGGGTTGCGGACATAGACATGGGCAATCTGGTGATCGGCCAGCGCGAAGGCTTCGGACGCGCCGCAATCCAGTTTGTCTTCTCCTTGCTCTTCCCGCACGCTCAGCCAGCCCGCGCGGCGCAAAGCCCGATTGATGGCGATATCGCCGCGAACCGGCGTGATGCCGTATTCCGAAAGCGCCAGAACCCGCGTGCCGTCGGCTTGGGCCGCGGCGATCAGTTCTTCGCACAATGCGTCTACCGCCGCCACTTCCGCCGCAATGGAAGGGTGGTCCGGCCCCAGTTTTTGCAAGCAATAGTCGAGATGCGGCAGGTAGACCAGCGTCAGCATAGGTTTGCGGCTGCGATAAAGATGCAAGGCGCAATCGGTGATCCAGCGGCTGGAGCGGATGTCGCTGGCCGGCCCCCAGAAATGGAACAGCGGAAAGTCGCCGAGTTTTTGCCTGAGTTCGGCATGCAATGGGCTGGGCGCGCTGTAGAAGTCGGGCAGTTTGCGGCCATCTGCCTTGTAGATGGGCCGCGGCGTCACGCTCCATTCCACGTCCGCATACATGTTGTACCACCAGAACAGCTGGGCGCAGCTGAAGTCGGCATGGCGGCGGCGCGCAGCCTCCCACAGTTTTTCTCCCTGCATCAGCGCGTTGCTCTGCTTCCAGAACATCGGCTCGGCCAATTCGCGCGAGTACCAGCCATTGGCTACGCAGCCATGCCCGGATGGCGGCAGGCCAGTCAGGTAACTGGCCTGGGCGGGGCAGGTGAGGGCGGGCGTGACGGCACGGATGGGGCGGCAGCCGCCTTCGCGCGCCAAACGGGACAGGGCAGGCGCATGGCGCAGCAGAGAGGGCGTCAAGCCCACAACATTGAGGACCATGAGGCGCGGCATATCAGTTTTCCAGTTCGTCTACCCGCGGTTGCTGGCCGCGTAGCACGGAATTGCCTTCCCATTGCTTGCGCTGGTCTACCGGCAGCTCGGACTCGGTTTCCTCTATGTCCAGCTTGCCGCTTTGCGCGAAGAAGCGCACCGGGTTGCGCCATACAATGGTCTCGATGGCCTCTTCGCTGATGCCGGCCTCGCGGAAGGCTTGGGCGGTTTTTGGCACTTTCAGCGGATCGCTGATGCCCCAGTCGGCGGCGCTGTTGATGATGATGCGTTCACTGCCGTACTGCTGCACCAGGGCCACCATCCTGGGTTCGCTCATCTTGGTGTTGGGATAGATGGAGTGTCCGGCCCAGCAGCCGCTTTCCAGCACCAGCGGCAAAGTTTCCTCGGTGTTGTGGTCTATCAGCACCAGGTTTTCGTCTATGCCGCTTTCGCGCACCAGCGCCAGGCTGCGGATGGTGCCGTTCTTTTTATCGCGGTGAGGGGTGTGGATCAGCACCGGCAAGTCATGCTTGATGGCCAACTCCAGTTGCAGCAGGAAGTAACGCTCTTCCGCTTCGGTTTCGTCATCGAAGCCGATTTCTCCCACGGCGACCACGCCTTCTTTATCCAGATAGCGGTCCAGCAATTCAATGACGCCGTCTGCGATGTCTGCGCTATTGGTTTCCTTGGGATTCAGGCCCAGCGTGCAGTAATGGCGAATGCCGAATTGGCCGGCGCGGAATCGCTCCCAGCCCAGCAGGGACAGGAAATAGTCTTCGAAAGTGCCGACATGGGTGCGCGGCTGGCCCATCCAGAAAGCCGGCTCGACGATGGCGGCGATGCCGGCGCGCTGCATGGCCTGGTAGTCGTCGGTGGTGCGGGAGCTCATATGGATGTGCGGATCAAACATTTTCATGGCGGCTTCCTTTCAGTATCAGCTGGATGTCGGCGGGAATGGCGTATCCGGTCGCTTGGCGCTCGCTGAGGAAATCCTCGGCCATGCGGATCAGTTCCGGCGTCAGGCGCTGGGCCAGGCCTTGCACCTTGGCGAGGGGCGCGCCGGTGAACAGGGCTTTGATCGCCATCTGGTTGAAATTCAGTTCCGGGAAAAAACGCGCCGGATAGGCGTTGTCGCAGGCGATGGCCTCGAAATTGCCCTGGATATGGCTGCGGCAGGCACCTATCGCGGTGTCCAGATGGATTTCTGGCATAGGGAGAAGCGGCAGCGAGCGCAGCAAGCTTTGTTGTTCGCCGGCATCGCCTTGCCGATATAGTTCAAATACCAGTTTATGGGCCGAGGCCTGCGCTCTGTCGAGCAGAACGGCGCGCAACAACAGCAGGCGGCCGATAACGGCGGCATGCCAAGCGCTGGCATCGGTCACCCCCGCGCGGCTGAGCGCGTTCAGTTCCGGCTCTTGCAGAGGACGATTGGATAGCTTGCGCGCGGCGCTGGCGTACAAACGCAGGAAATTCCCGTCATCCTGCCGCATCGAGCTTTCGGTCGAGCGTTCAAGCCAAGCCAGCCCTGCGGGCGAGGCGCGCTCCCGCAGTTCGCGATATAGCAGTTCGTCGAGTACCCTCATGTTCCCGCTATCCTTTTTTGAAATCCGCAAGTGAGCAGGAAGGCGGCTCCGCCGCCCAGCGCCCAAAGAGGGAGGCCGTGCATGGCCATCAGGAAGGCGTCGTACAGCGAGATGCCGGCGATCAATCCGCCGACCGCGGCGCGGATGTCCGGTTTGGCGCGGAACAGCGACAGCCAGGCGCAACGGCTGACCCAGGCGGAGAACAGTCCCAGGCATAGCCAGGCTTGCCAACTGGCGGGCTGGGTCAGCAAGTAGAGCGCGGGCGCGGCCAGCCCCAGCAGGGGCCAGGCGCGAGTGATGCGGCCGGCTCCCTCCTGCTTGGCGGCATAGGTCAGCCCCATCAGGTACGCCAGCAGCAGCATGGCGCCCAGCCATACCGGCGCGGGCAGTTGCCCCCCGGTTGCGGCGAGGGCGGAGGTGAAATAAACCAGCGCCCGGCACAAACCCATCAGCAGCGGACTGAAATGGTTTTGTTTGTGGCGCAAGTCATAGAACACCACGCAAGCGGCCAGCAGCAGCGAGGCCAGCAAGGCGGGCAGGCCCAGGCTGCTTAATAGCGCGACGCCGCCCGCCAGCATGGCGAAGCCGAAAGCCAATACTTCGCGTCGGGAGGCCTGGCCGGAGGGGATGGGCCGTTCCGGGCGCTCCAGCGCGTCGATCTCATGGTCGAAGGCATCGTTGAGAAACATGCCGGCGCAGTAGATCAGCGACATGGCCAACAGCAGCGAGAGCAGGGTCTGGGCTGCGGGCAACCGGCCGGATAGCGCCGCGCCGGCGGCGACATTGCTCCACACCGTCGGCAGGTTGGAAACCCGTCCTAGACGCAAGGCGACGCGCCAATTCATCATTGCAGTTTCTCCTTCACCCAGGCGAGCTCGCGCGCCAGATTGTCTTCCAGGGGCATGGATCGGTAGGTCTCCGGCAAAACGCCCCAGCTATAGGTTTCCACTTCCAGGTGGCGGCTGACGGGGTGCGCGCGATGGAGGGCCAGCAACCGCTCCACTTGATCGCGCGTGCTTTCCAGTTCGCCGAATCGCTCGGCCCACAGCGGCACGTGGAAGTGGATGCGCCACTCCGCGCCGTAGGCCGCGTCCAGTCGGGCCATCGCTTCGGGCAGGTCGTTGAAGCGGGTCAGCTGGCCGTTAGCCTGTTGGACAACCTGGTGTAGATAGGCATCTTCGGCGAAAGCCTGGAGGGCGGGTTCGTGCCGCTTGTGCAGCGAAGGAAGCCGCAAGCCGGCGCTCAATTGCAGTTTGGCAATGGCGATGCCTGCCTGTCGCAGGCGATTCAGGCTGGTTTCGATGTCTTCAAACTCCACCGCGGCGTGGCAACAGTCCAGGCACAGGCCCAGATGGCGGCGCAACAGCGTTTCCGCGTGATTGGCCGGACAGCTGCACAGCCGCGCCAGCTCCGCCAGCGTATCCGGCGAGAGCAGGCGCTGCTGGAAAAGCCGTATGGCATCGTCGCAGGTTTCCAGCAGGCAGCCGGGTTCGGGCTCCAGCGCCAATTGAATCTGGCGGCCGCTTTCCATATGCAGCCGATGCAGTTCGGCGATATGGGCCAAGAGCTGGCCGATAATGAGATCCAGCCCGCCGGCGTCGGCAAGGTGCGCGGCGAAGGCTCCGGGCACCGTGCTGATGCTGCCGTTCAGTTCCGGTTGATCTTTTGGCAATAGCGCGGTCAGCAGTCTGGCCAATCTATTGCTGTATTCCAGCCTGGCGGGGTGTCGCCAATCCGGTTGGTAGACCTGTTCCTTCACCTTGGCGCCGTGAAAGCGGCCGTAGGGAAAACCATTGATCGTGAAGACATAGAACTGATGCCGCGCCAGGAATTGTTGGAATTCGGCCAGGAGCGGCGCTTGTTGCTCCAGCTGCTGAGCCGCGAGCGCAGAGAGCCGCAGGCCCACGCCGAATGGCGCATCCGGCGAGATGCGGGCTTTGACGAGGGGAAGAAAGCGCCCCAGCGCCGCTCGGGTTTCATCCCAGCTTTCGCCGGGATGGATGTTGGCGCAATAGCACAGGTGCCCCAGATCCACGCTTTCGGGAGGCGATAGTTTCATGCGCAGGTCTCAGGCAGGCCCTGCCTTAGCCATTGAATGCCGGCTGCCAGCATGGCTTTGTCCATTTGATGGACCTCGATGCCCTGTCCCAGCTTTTGGAGCAGGGTGACGGTCAGTTCGCCGCCGAGATGTTCTTGGAATTCGTCCAGGCCATTGAGCAAGAGATGGCGGCCGGATTCGTCCTTCAACTCCAACAGAGGGGTCCATAGCGTGAAGCCCAGCTGTTCCAGCAGCCGGCACAACTGGCTGCCTTCACCCATGGTCAGCAGCCCGGTCAGCACGGCGTAGCAGGTATCCAGCGCCATGCCGATGGCCACCGCCTCTCCGTGGCTGAGCTGATATCCGCTCATGGCTTCCAGCTTATGCGCGGCCCAGTGGCCGAAATCCAGAGGGCGGGCGCTGCCGAATTCAAAAGGATCGCCGGCCTGGGCGATGTGGGCCAGGTGCAATTCGGCGCAGCGCCGAATCATGTATTGGCATTCCGCCTCCTCTCCCAGACGCAAAGCGGTGGCGTGGGCTTGCAGCCAATTGAAAAAAGCCAGGTCGCGGATGGCGGCCACTTTTACCGCTTCGGCCATGCCGGCTATCCTGTCGCGCATCGGCAGCGTGGCGATGAAGTCATAATCGTTGATGACGGCATAGGGCGGGGCGAAGCTGCCGAGGAAGTTTTTGCTGCCGAATGCGTTGACCGCGTTTTTGACGCCGACGCCGGAGTCATTCTGCGACAGCACCGTGGTCGGCACTCGGATGACCCGGACGCCTCTATGCACGGTGGCGGCGGCGAAGCCCGCCATGTCCAGCAGCGCGCCGCCGCCCACGATGACTACGCAGCTTTGCCTATCGATGTGCTCATCGTGCAGCCATTGCTGCAAGGCTTCCAGCATGGCGGTGTTGTTTTTGACTGATTCGCCTCCCGGCAGAATCCGCGGCGTGGTGGCAAGCTGCAATTGATGGCGATGATGGTCCGCATAGCGCTCAAACTCCTCCGCCATATCGGGCCGGAGCTTGGCGACGCCTTGATCGATGACCACGACAAAACGGTGGCGGCGCTGGGGCTCATTGCGCGAGATAGCGTGGAGCAGGGTGGTGTTGGCGGGCTCCAGCAATTTGCGCGTGAACAGAACCGGATAGTCGAACGTCACGGTGATCTTCTGGTGGACGGCATCGCAGGGGGCGCTGTCCGTTTGCAAAGCGTGGTCCAATACCGGCATGTCAGGCTCCGATGGTGATGTAGGCTTGGCCATTTCAGTCGTAACTCATGCCGCTCTGAACGTCCCGGTAGACGAAGCTGAGGCCTATGGGCGGCAGGGGCTGGTGTTTATCGTCGAAGCCAAGCAGGATCGAGGGGTTCATCAGGCTGGCGGACAGCACCTTGAGGTCGAACATCAAGCCTATGGCGGAATCCATTTTCTCGGGCTGGCCATTGAAGGCCTGATGCAGGCAATTGAGCAGGCTGCTGTAGCTGTAGGCGAACCGTTCGATCAACGCTCTGGCTTGGCTATTGGGCGGGTAATCTTCCGGTTTGGGGTCGGGTCTCATCTCCCAGACGCCGTTCTTGTCGAAAGGAATCGCCGGGCCGCCGAAGCAATAGCCTTTCTGGTCAGGACAGGGGCTGATTTGCCGCTGATTGGCGATGGATTCGAATTTGTAATAGTGGGCCAGATCGTCGAAGCGCTCCGGCGCATTGGGGTTCTGGTATGGCGTATCGCAGGCGCCTTCGCCTTGCCTGACGATGATGTCGATGCCGTCAAGCGCGCTGTCCAGGCTGTCGATTGCGAATAGCTCATCATCGGGGAAGTAGTTCAGGACTTGGCGCTCGCGATTGCCAAAGGTGAGCGCATCCTGCAGCTCGATCAATTTGTCCTTGATGGCTTGATAGAACTGGCCGATGGTGCGGTAGTCCTGCTGCATCTTCAGTTTCTGGATGGGAATGGGGTGCTCAGGCTCCTCGATCGACATGAAGGTTGTGCTCACCAGTTCCAGGCTGAAGGCTTCGATGCCGACGATCAGCCCATCGCCTATGCCCATCGGCAGCGGGCCAGGGTACTTTGGAATGAATTCCGGGGTATTGATTTTGGGGTGGCCGCCGATGGCGATCAGGATGTTGGCGGCGATGGTCATGTGCAGCATTTCCTGCATCACGATGCCGTGCAGAATGCCGCCGATTTCACGATTGCATCCCGGCTTCAGCGAGAACATCGCAGCCAGATAGGGCGGAATGGTGCTGTGCTCCAGTTCAACCGCCTTTTGCAGGAACTCGTGCAATTGCGCCGGTTCTGTGGCGGCCAGGAGCCGATTGATGAATTTGGGGTCGATCTTGTGCATGGCGGCTCCTTATCGCGCGGTTTGCGCGCCGGCATCCTGGGGCGCGGCGGGTTCGGTTTTGCTGCCAGGAACGGCGGCCGGCGGCGATTCTATCTGCTCGTTCAGCCAGGCCAGCAGCATGGCGCGCTTGGCGTCGGACAGATCGCGGGTCACCGGCATGTAGTTGGGGTCGGACGGCGGCAGCGAGAATGCCTGGCGCAGTGCGTACCGATGCGCGTACACCGAGTCGTAACAGCCCAGATCGACGAGATGCTTGCTCATGATCGGGTACAGGTTGCCGTACTGTCGCAGAATGGGCCGGATGTCTCGTTCCCAATTTGGCCGCTCCGGCGCGACGATGCGATTGAAGGCGAGCGCGCTGATGAAATTCCAGTATTCGCAGAACGGGCCGCCAGCCGGGGTGGCTTGCTTTTGCTCTAGCGAGGCCGGCGGCGGCTGGAAGCTGCAGCGCAGCGCGTAAAGCTGGCCGTCTATATAGCCGCGCGGGGAATCGCCGGGCGGCGGGCTGGCTGTCAAAGCCAGGCTGCCTTTGCCGTCCGCGTTGGTGTCAACGGTATCGGGAAAGGATAGATTGCGTTCCGGCGCGCCGACTGCCGGCGTGTTGACCGGCGGATGCAGCGAGTTGTCGCCCATGCCGGTGCCGCCCATCGGATTGCTGTTCTGGTTGCCGGGTGGCTGTTGCCAGACGTGCAGGCGAGAGGCCAGCGGCTGGCCGAATTGCGTGCTCCAAAATTCGACGGTTTGCGGCTGATCGGGGTTCAGCCGGAAGACGTGTCCGTCGGCGCGGGCGTAAAACCCATCCAATGACTCTCTGGTCAAGATGGGGTAGCTGCCGTCGCAACGCTGGGGCCCCAGCAGCAGCAAGGGCAGTTCGTTGATATGCTCAGCGATGAACGCCTTGTCTTCCCGCCTTTGCTTCTTGCGAGTCTGTTCTTCCAGCGTATCGCCGTCCTGGTCTTGGTCTTCCTCGCCAAGCTTGTAGCTAAAGGTCTGGATGCCGGCGTTCTGCAAATACCAATCGGCTTGCTGGTAATCCAGCTCGCCAAGAATGGCGAAATATTGCCGGGTGATCGTGTCTTGCGTCGGATCGAATCCCTCTTTCGGGTTCGTCAGCGCAAGGGTCAAAGTGCCGAGGTTGTGCAGTTTTCCTCTGCCGTCCGTTATGGGGAGCGCCAGGCCGAAATCGGCGGTCAGCGCCTGGCTATCGGTGTGGTGCGAACAGGAAAAGCCATAGACGCCGCCCAAGGGCTGGGTTGGGAAGGGCGCGCCTTGCGCCGGCATCAAGGCGGTGCTGAGGTGCCTGCCCAGCACGAAATGCTTGGGTTCATGTTTGCGGCCTGGGCCGATGCTGCCGCTGAGCAGGCCCATGGTGAAGCGTTGGCTTTGTCTTTCGCGAGTGTAGCCGTACAGGTTGAAGTTAATGGACAGAAGGCCGTCATCACTGTTGTCGCGCAGGGCTTGCAGCAGCGGGGAGTTCAAATCATCGCCCCATTCCACCTGTTGAAGCAGTGATTGAAAGTTCGCCGCCATGGTCTGCTCCCAGCGCAATGTCTTATTCAGCTGGCGGCTCCATAGATTCATCAAGGCGACGGGCAGTAAGTCGCCGCAAAACAAGGCGCGTTGAGTGGCGCTGGCTAAACGGACCTGAAGGCCCCAGACCTGGGAGACGTATTGCATTTGCGGATCCAGATCCACGATCTTGCCGGGCGCTTGCCGGTCGGCGTTTTCAATCCGCATGCCGATGACAGGGTCGTCATCGCAACAGGTCAGTAGTTGGTCGCCCAGGCGCGCGCCGGTCACCTTGCAATCGATGAAACGGAAAATGCCGGTGCCGTCCGGGTTCCAGTAACCCTCGGCGGCATCGTACGATGCATCTCCGCCGGGATAGTGCTGATGCTGGTAGCGCTCGCGGAAGGTGTCATTGTTGTAGTAGCGGACATCGTTGTTGACGGTGGAGGGGTCTGCTTGAAACACGCCGGCGAAGTGGATGCGGGGCGTATCGAGATAGCTCATGTCCGAATCTCCAGGGCATCAAGGAATGGGGGAATCTCTTGCCAGAATAGAAAGGGGACAGGCGCGCATGCAAATGGCGTGAGCTGTACTTTAGTGCAGTTGTAAGTCTAAATTTAAAATTGGCTTGTCTCTGTTTTTGATTGGCTATGTCCCAATAATGTGTTGCAAGGGACGACCCACTGCCTCCTGCAAGCAGTGGCAAGGCTGCATGGTTTGCTGATAGCGCTCCAGCATCCGTCGCCACCCCAGATAGTTTTCAAGGTATTTGGTGGCAACCCCGTGGAATCGAGCCATCCAAAGCTTCAAGCGGCTATGGTAGGCATTCACATGCTGGATATGGAACGCCCCCTCGCGTACCCGCTGTCCCGTCTTGGCATGCACGACTCGATGGGTAATGCCATGCTGCCTGGCAAAGGTCGAGTACACCGCTGCGCCGTCCGAACACAGGATGGCGTCGCTATCCACCAACGGGGCTAAAGCCGCTTCCACATGAGCGCCATTGAGCTTCTTCAACTTGAAGTCCGCTATATGTCCCTCTCGGTCCTGCACCACCATGATGGGAATCTGATCCGGCCCGGTTCCCCGTGTTTGGCTGACGCCACCCCGCTGGCGCGGCGCGCGGGGGAGGCACCGCTGCCCTTTGAATGATTCCAGAATGAAGGTTTCATCTACTTCGACGATGCCTCGGGCTTGCGCCGCCAGATGGTCTGATGCGCGATGCAAGAAGCGATGCCGCCATAGGAAAGCCGTGTTCTTGCTGATGCCGCATGCACGAGCGGCTGCTCGCACGGTCAAGCCATCCTGCAGTGCTTGGGCGTAGCTCAGCCAGCGATCGGCCTTGCGCAATTTGGCTAATGGACTGCCCGACAAGGCATTGCAGGTCCGGTGGCACTGTTTGCAGCGATAACGCCGCAGGCCTCGGCTCCAGCCCCATAACGCCAACTGGTTGGCCTCGGCCTGGCAGTGTGGGCAAGCCGTCAGGTCAGGCAAGGCGTCCTGAATGGCGTCATGGTGAGTGGGATGTTTAAGCGCAGAAGACAGCAAGCTCCTCTGTTTGAGCGTGAGCTGATCCAGTTGGGCAAGAAAACGCTGAAAACTCTGGGCATCCATGGCGCGACTCCCGGTCTGCTACTGTATTCAGCATAGCTCCCAACACGGAATTGGGACATAGCCTTTTGATTGATGTCAATGGTATTTTTATTTGATGTGGAACCAAAACAAGCGAAATAGTCCTAACATTACGACCTTTCATTTTCAATTCAGCGCAGCAGTAAGCGCCTATCTATTTATGTCCTTTGTTGAAGAACTGAATCTCGCCCTGTTTCTGCAAATCAATGCGACGCCAGCAAGCTCGGCCATGGCCATTCATGTCGCGATGTTCATCGCCCGCGATGTTTTGAAATTGCTGCCGGTCATGCTGGCCGCGTTATGGCTATGGGGCAGGCCAGAGTTGCGCGGCGCCATCGTGAAAAGCAGCGTGTTGACGATCATCGCGCTGCTGGGAAATTACCTTATCGGGTTGGTCTGGCCGCATCCTCGGCCTTTCGCCATGCCTATCGGCTATACCTTTCTGGCGCACGATGCGACGCCGTCCTTCCCCAGCAATCACGGCAGCATTTTCGCCATGATGGCGTTGTGCTGGAGTTTTAGTCCGGCGCGAGGCTGGGGCTGCTTGCTGGCGATTGCCGGGGTGCTGGTGGCTTGGTCCCGGGTTTTTCTGGGCGTGCATTTCCCATTGGACATGTTGGGCGCGCTGCTGGTGTCGCTGTGTTGGTACGCCGCATTGTCCCCGTTGTGGGGGCGGTATGAGACAGCTGTCGTTGCCGCGCTGGAGTCATGCTATCGACGCTTGTTGGCCAGGCCTATCGCGGCAGGCTGGATTCGGGCCTGATGGTCTGCAAGCTTATGTGAGCCCCTGCCTGGCGATGGATTGGCCAGGCGAGGGGAGGCCGCGTGATGTCTGTAAGCTTGAGCAGGCGCAGTTTGCCTATTTTTTAAGCCACAGCAGGGCAAGTTGATGGTAAAGTAAGCTGAAAGTTATTTGCTTATATCAATTTGTTTTGTGTGGTGGAGCGAGCATGTCAGAACGTGATGCAAACCTGTGGGCCGAGTTCGTCAAAGCGTTGAAGCAGGAGGTGGTGCCGGCTTTGGGTTGCACCGAGCCGATTTCCCTGGCTTTGGCTTCGGCCTTGGCCGCTCGTCATCTAGGCAAGCAGCCCGAGCGCATCGAGGCATGGGTTTCTGCCAACCTGATGAAAAACGGCATGGGCGTGACGGTGCCGGGAACGGGGACGGTGGGTTTGCCTATCGCGGCGGCTGTCGGGGCGCTGGGCGGCGATGCGGATGCCAAGCTTGAGGTGTTGAAGAGCTTGACGCTTGAGCATGTGCAGAGCGGCAAGCGCATGCTGGAAGAGGGCAAGGTCAAGCTGGGCGTGGCGGATGTGCCGAACATCCTTTACGCCGAGGCCTGTGTTTGGCATGGCGAGGAGTACGCTCGCGTAGCCATCGCCGACGCACATACCAATGTGGTGGCGATCGAACATAATGGCGAAGTGCTGCTGAAGCGAGATCTGTCGCAACGGCAGCCGGTGGAACAGTACGATATCGACGGGGCGACCGCGCGCGATGTCTATGACTTCGCCATGCATGCGCCGTTGGAGATGATGTATTTCATTCATGAGGCCGCTGTGTTGAACGGCGCCCTGGCGGATGAGGGCATGAGCGGCCGCTATGGCCTGCATATCGGCGCGACGCTGCAGCGTCAGATCGAGGCCGGCCTGTTGTCCGAAGGTTTGCTGTCTCGAATTCTCACGCGCACCACGGCCGCGTCCGATGCGCGCATGGGCGGCGCCACCCTGCCGGCGATGAGCAATTCCGGCTCCGGCAACCAAGGCATCGCCGCGACCATGCCGGTGGTGGTGGTGGCGGAACATGTCAAGGCGGACCAGGAGAGGCTGACGCGCGCCTTGGTGTTGTCGCACCTGATCGCCATTTATATTCATACGCGTCTGCCGAGGCTGTCCGCGCTATGCGCGGTGACAACGGCGTCGATGGGCGCCGCGGCGGGCATGGCCGAGCTGCTGAATGGCGGCTATCCGGCGGTCAGCATGGCGATTTCCAGCATGATAGGCGACTTGGCCGGCATGATCTGCGACGGCGCATCCAATAGCTGCGCGATGAAGGTGTCCACCTCGGCTGGATCTGCCTACAAGTCAGTGCTGATGGCGCTGGACGGCACGCGAGTGACCGGCAATGAAGGCATCGTGGCGCATGATGTCGATGTGTCCATCGCCAATCTCGGCAAGCTGGCTTATGACGGCATGGCGCAGACCGATACCCAGATTTTGCGGATCATGATGCATAAGAGCTAAACGGACCCTAGTCCGTCATTGACGGAATGGCTTCAATAAAAAAACCCTGCGGAAATCCGCAGGGTTTTGATTTGAAGTGTCGTTCTTCTTAGAACGAAACCTTGATGCCCATGCCAAGAGCTTGCGGATCGTTGCCAACGGACAAGGAGGTGCCGTTGTCGAAAACCGGGTTGTTGGCAAAGTTGGCGTTCTGCTTGGCGTTATTGGTGATCTTGGTGTAGTAGGCCAGCAGCTGGGTGGTCTTGGACAGATTGTAGGTGCCGCCCAGGGTCCATTGCTTGGCCTTGAAGTCATCGCCATTGATGCCGGTTGCGACATTCTTCAGGGTGCCCAGTTCGCCATAGGACAACTTAACCGAAGCAGCGCCAAAATCCTGTCCCAGAGCGATCAGCCAGTCGTCTTGCTTGACTTGGCCGCCAGCCAGTTGATCGTAGGTGCCCCATTCGTAGTTGCCGCCGATGAAGGTGCCGAAGTCGAACTTGTAGCTGGCTGCAATGCTGTAGAACGTAACATTTTTACCCGAGCCGATTGCCGTGGTCAGGGCGCCGGATTTCGGGTCAAAGGAAGTGCCCTTGTCGTATTGCTTGTCATAGGCGGTGGCCAGGTTCAAGCCGCCCCAGTTGTAGCCCAGGCCCAGGGAGATGCGCTTGGCGTCAGTGCTTTGCTTGTTCGCGTCGTTGGCGCGAGCTTCGTCCACGCCCCAAGAAGCGCCCAGGGTAAAGCCGGACCAGTTCGGCGAGAACCAGTGAAGCGAGTTAACCAGACGGGTTTCACCGCGGCTGTTGACCGAGCTGGAGCCGAAGTTGTCTGCGGTGGTGTTGACCATGACGTCGGTGCCCAGAGCGCTGTTGCCGCTGCCGGTGAACATCTTGTAGGCGGTGTCGTTGTTGCCCAAGATGACCTTGCCGATGTCGCTGTCGCTGATGCCGACGAAGGTGTTGCGGGTCCCGAGAGTCGCGCTTTGGCCCTTGTCGTTGACACCGCCTTGCTCGAAGTTGCGCAGGCTGCTTTCCACTTGCCAGATGGCCTTGGTGCCGTTGCCGATGTCTTCGCTGCCTTTGAAGCCGATGCGCGAGTTGTCATCGACTACGCGGGTGCGGGAGCTGTACGGGGAGGCAGTGTTGCCGGTGGCCTTGGAGGATTCAATCCCACCGCTGATGAAGCCGTAGATGGTGACGTCAGCGTGCGCGGCGACCGGGACGATGAACAGGGATGCAACAAGTGCTGCCAGATTTTTCTTCTGCATGAGAGTACTCCAAGTCAAGTCTGTGAGTTCTTGGGTCAAGCGTGGGAGGCCATGTCTTATGTTTGCATGGCTGTGCCACAACTTTGTCTTAGTCTAACCACAGAATATGACGGGAGTGTTTCGAAACTGGCTTAAAGAGTGGTAATAATACGACGCCTGTTGCGTTTATGCCGAAAACTTGTTCGGATACACCTCGTCGATTAGTGTCCGACAATCGACCACGCGCAGATCATTGTCTTTTGCGAAGTCCATCAAGAATTGAAAGATCTGCGGATAAATCTTTTCTAGTTTCTTATCCACGGCCACGCAGCGGACGCCTTCTAGCAGCATCGGGCGGACAAAGGCGTGGTAGGACAGCTTCTGGTTGGTGTCGAACGAGGCCAGGATGCCGGCCAGGCGTTCGGCCCAGTCGCTGGGGCGGAAGGTGCGACCCTCGGAGGTCAGGCCTTGGATCACAATTTCGTAGGGATTACAGATCATGGCGGTGGAACCAGTGTGTTTGCTATTGGTGTAGCCTGTTTTGTCGTCGCTGCTAAGGCGTTTTTTCGGCCGGCGTATGTGCTATTGCGAAAGTTACGTGATCATACCTGAAAATCATATGCGCTTGAATGGCGGCAGCGAGGCCAGCAGCTTTTTGCCGTAGCTTTGCCGCGTCAAACGGTTGTCCAGAATGGTGACCCGGCCGTAGTCGCGCTCGGTGCGGATCAGCCGTCCCACCGCCTGCACCAGCTTGATCGAGGCTTCCGGCACCGTAAGTTCGATAAAGGGGTTGCCGCCGCGTTTTTCTATCCAGCGCGACAGCGTTTTGCCCACCGGGTCGTCCGGCATCGCGAACGGCAGCTTGGCGATGATCACATGGACGCAGCTTTCTCCCGGCAAGTCCAGGCCTTCCGAAAAAGAGTCCAGGCCGAAAATCACGCTGGCCTGCTGGTCTTTCAGCCGTTGGTGATGGGTGTCCAGCAGCGTGCGCTTGGGGATGTCGCCCTGGATCAGCAGCCGGTCTTTCAGTTCGAAGGGCAGGCCCGACGCGACCTCCTGCATCTGCTTGCGCGAGGAGAACAGCACCAGCGTGCCTACGGCCTCTTTCAAGTCGATCAGCTTGGGCAGCCACTCGATGATCTCGCGGGTATGGCCGCCTGGGTCTTTCGGGCTGGCCTGCAAGGGCGGCAGATACAGTTCGCCTTGTTCGCCGAAATTGAAAGGCGAATCCAGCGCCAGGCTGCTGACCTTGGGCAGCCACTTGAGGCCGGTTTGCGCCAGCAGCAGCTCGAAATCGCCCAGCGAGCGCAGCGTGGCCGAGGTGAGGATGGCGCCGGCGGCGCGTCGCCACAGCGTGGCGGCCAGGCTGGCGGCGGCGCTGACCGGCGAGGCGGAGAACACGTAATCGCCCTTGCCCTCGGCCTTGCGGGTAATCCATTTGGCGATGGGCGGCGCGTTTTCCGGCGTTTCGGTATCGAACAAATCCCACACCGCGGCCATTTGTTCGGCGCGGCCGATCAGAAAACCCAGCTCGGTGGCGGTTTTGTCCAGATCGGAATCGCCGCTCTTGTCCTTGCGCGCCTCCGACAGCGCATTGCCCATATCGTCCAGCTGCTTGGACAGCGCGCGGGCGGAGATGGCCAGGTTGGCGGTCGGCGCTTGCAGCTGCTCCGGCAGGATGCCGTCCTCGATCAGCCAGGACGGCTCCAGATTGTCGCTGCTGGCGGCGAGCGCTTCCTCGCTGCCCAGCAGCCATTGCCATTCGGTCAGCGTTTCCACGCAGGCGGCGGCGGAATCGATGGCGTTGCTGGCCAGTTCGGCTTTGCCGGTGTGGGTTTCGGCATGCACCACCACTGCGGCCACCTTGTCCAGCCAGCCGAAAGCCTGCACCAGCGAATGTTCGGCGGCGAACTGGTTGATCGCCTTCTTGGCCAGGTGGTGCGCCTCGTCTATGCAGTAAAAGCTTTCCTCGGGCGCGGGCAGGATCACGCCGCCGCCCATGGAGACATCGGCCAGCATCAGATCATGGTTGGCCAC